>WQRT01000036.1 GCA_009786625.1 Treponema sp. | reverse complement strand
TATACAGTCTGGCTCCCTAATGCCGTTGATGGTATAGATGAACAAATGACAGGAAGACCCGGTTCTACTCCCACAGGGCAATACGCGATCGCTTATTCAAGAGAAAGAGGTTCGATAGAAGCTATAGTATGTCCTTTCCTGGAATCAACAATGGGCTGGCTTACAGGTCCTGATTCACGAAAACAAGATGTTCCCGCTCCTTTTTTCAGAAATATTCAAGGGAAAAGTACTTTGATGGTTAGAATGGTAACTCCCATTATCAGTTCCTCTACTAATCAGGTGGTAGGCGCTGTGGGTATGCTTATGGATGTCGAAATGATGCAGCCGACTATCGCAGAGACAATTAAAGCCAACGATGTAATTGCGGCAATGGCTATCTACTCCAACGATGGAACCATTTTAGCTCACGCGTATCCTGATCGTATTGGAAAAAATATGAAAGATGTAGATACGGTTTACGGCGAACATATGCAGGCGGCGGTTAAGGCTGTTGCGGATGGTATACAGTTCAACTGTTCTTCATATTCAAAAGTAATGGATTTAACTTTGGAAATATTTATAGCGCCTTTTATGCTTGGCAGTTCAGATACATCATGGTCTATAATGGTTGCGACAACTGACGCTTATATTTTATCGGAAGTGCGTGATATAACGCGGTTTACAATAATTCTTGCGATAATAATTATTGCCGCTGTCGCAGTATTAGTATATTTTATTTTAGATTTTACGATGAAGCCGATTGTTAATGTCACAGAAACTTTAAAAGATATAGCGGAGGGTGAAGGAGATCTAACCCGCAGCATACCGGAGAAAGGCAAGGACGAGATCACGGAACTTTCCCGTTATTTCAATCAAACTCTGATGAAAATAAAAAACCTTGTTGTTAATATAAGAGACGAAGCCATGAAATTATCCGGCATAGGAAATGATCTTGCGAGTAACATGAACCAGACTGCCGCGGCGGTGAATCAGATAACGGCAAATATTCAAAGTATAAAAGGCAGGATTATAAATCAAAGCGCGAGTGTAACCCAGACCAACGCGACTATGGAGCAGGTGACAGGAAATATTAATAAGTTAAACGACCATATCGAAGATCAGAATATTTTCGTTTCACAGGCTTCTTCCGCTATCGAAGAAATGGTAGCTAATACACATTCTGTTACGGGTACGCTTGTTAAAAATACCGGTAATGTAAAACAACTTCGGGATGCTTCCGAGATAGGGCACGAGGGATTGCTGGAAGTCGTCGAGGATATCCGTGAAATAGCAGGTGAATCGGAAGGTCTGTTGGAGATCAACTCCGTGATGGCGAATATCGCGAGCCAGACAAATCTTCTTTCCATGAATGCCGCGATAGAAGCGGCGCACGCGGGGGAGGCGGGCAAAGGCTTTGCGGTTGTGGCGGACGAGATTCGCAAACTTGCTGAATCATCAAGTGCGCAGTCCAAGACTATAGGAGTTGTCTTAAAGAAAATTAAAACTTCAATAGATAAGATTTCTTCATCAACAGGAAATGTATTAAACAAGTTTGAGGCAATTGATTCAAGCATTGAAACCGTAGCGCAGCAGGAAGAAAAAATTCGGACCGCGATGGAAGAACAAGAAGTGGGCTCAAAGCAGATTCTCGACGGAATCGGAAAAGTAAATGACATAACAAAACAAGTAAAGACAGGTTCGTCGGAAATGCTTGAAGGCTCTCAGGAAGTTATAAAAGAAAGCCAGCACCTTGAAAAGGCGACGCAGGAAATAACATCCGGCATGAACGAAATGGCGACAGGCGCGGATCAGATTAATTCCGCTGTGAATCAGGTTAATGAAATTACGATTAAAAACCGCGAAGGTATTAATGCTTTGCTTAAAGAAGTGTCGCGGTTTAAGATTGAGTAGCGGAGTGTAACTATATAAACAAGGCAAGCCGGGGAATTGGGGGATCAGAAAATATTTGCAAGAGCCCGCTTCCGAGCCCTGACCACATAATAGATTTTGTAATATAAATATTAGGTTTTTACAATTTATGTGGTCAGGTCTCTCCAGCGGAGAACAGCAAAGATTATTTTCCGATCCCCCAATCCCCCGGCTTGCTGTGTTTATGTTGTTATATAAATGGTATTGATGATGTTTATTACCCGTTATAAAACAATACACGCAAGGCAGTCTGGGGAATTGGGGGATCCCGATACCATATTTGCGGTTCCCCATTTCATTTGCTGATGATGTCTTTTACTGTTATAAAACAATACACGCAAGGCAAGCCAGAGGGCTGGGGGATCCCGAAATAATTTTTGCAATTCTCCGCCGGAGAGACCTGAACACATTAATATTTATATATTCTAATATTTAACTAGCTTGATTTATGTGGTCAGGGCTCGTAGGCGGGTTCCTGCAAATATTTCGAGATCCCCCAGCCCTCTGGCTTGCCTTACTTGTATTACTTTACTCCCGTTGACAAACATACTCAAACCGTCTACACTCAACACAGCGGTCAGCCTGAGCCGCAATCAAAATCCAATGAATCAGGCTTCCGTTTAAACGGAAAAACAGCAGGAGGACTTTTTATGAGCGCAACAATCAGGCTTAAGAGATTCGGAACAAAGAAACGCCCTTATTACCGTATTGTCGTAATGGACAAACAGGCGCCTAGAGACGGGAAAACTATTGATGAACTTGGTTACTATCACCCAATCGAAGCTGAAGACAAGCAGATTTCGTTTAACGCGGAAAAAGCCAAAGAATGGCTCGCTAAAGGAGCGATTGTTTCTGACACTGTACGCAGGATTTTCAACAAGAAAAATCTCACCGTAAAGTAACATAACCGCGGGAAATAAAATGGAAAAAGATTTAATTGAATATCTGGCAAAGTCCCTTGTGGATGATCCGTCTCAGGTACAGGTAAATGTTGTAGAAGGCGAAAAATCGACCATTCTGGAACTGCGTGTGGCGCACGGCGATATCGGCAAGGTAATCGGCAAGCACGGAAGGATCGCCAAGGCTATAAGGACAGTGCTTCAGGCCGCCAGCGCAAGAACCGGCAAACACACAGTACTCGAAATACTGGATTAAACGCGGCGCCGGAATTAATCCCGGCATCAGGCTGATATGATCGATAAATTTATCATCGGAATTATTGGAGCTCCTTTCGGCGTAAAAGGCTTTGTAAAGGTACGCTCCTGTTCCGGCGAAACCGGGCATTTGTTAAAATTAAAATCCGTCAAAATCAGTAAAGACGGAAATGAGAAGATCCTTCAAATTGAAGAGAGCGCAGTCTCCGGCGATCAAGTGATGATGAAATTTGAAGGTATCGGCAGCCCTGAAGAAGTAAAAACGTTAGGCGGATCACAACTGCTTGCCGGACGCGATCAGGCGGCCGCGCTTTCTTCAGGTGAGTTTTACATCGAGGATTTGAAAAATCTTATTGTCGTAACTGTGACAGGCGAATCAATCGGCAATATAACAGATGTAATCGAAGGCGGCGGCGGGGAGCTGGTCGAAATCAAACTTTTAAACGGTGAAAAACGGTTGGTACCATTCCGAAAAGAGTTTTTCACAGAGATTAATCCTGATAAAAACAGGGTAGTGCTTCAAAATCTCTGGGTTTTAGATTAAAAAGGTAAATAAGGCAGCGGCGGCCGTAATTTAAACGCTGTCATTTTAAGATTCGTATGAAATATACCGTATTAACATTATTTCCGGAAATTACCAACGCCTTTTTCGCGAATTCAATCATGGCTAAAGCGGTAATTAAGGGCTTAATAGAGTATCAGGCTGTAAATATCCGTGATTTCGCAATGGATAAACACAAAACGTGCGATGACGCTCCCTACGGCGGCGGCCCCGGTATGTTAATGTTAGCGGAACCGCTGTCCCGCGCTCTGGAATCCGTTGGAGTTACTAGGAAAGGGACTAGGGATCAGGGGTTAGGGGATCAGGGATCAGGGACTAGGGATCAGGGAATAGGGCAGCCAGCTCTGTCCCCCGCCGGCTCTGTCCCCGATCCCCAGCTCTGTCCCCAGTCCCCAGTCCCTGATTCTTCTCCCCGTGAACTTCTTGCCTCTGCGCCTCCGTGTGATAATTCCAAACCCCGCGTTATATACCTTAGTCCTTCCGGGAGGCGGTTTAATCAGGAACTGGCAAAAGAACTTTCCGCCGAAAAGGAGCTTGTTTTGATCTGCGGGAGGTATGAAGGAATTGACCAGAGGATCATCGATCTTTATGTTGATGATGAAATTTCCGTGGGGGATTATGTTCTGTCTTCCGGCGAGGCGGCTGCGCTGGTTGTAATTGACGCGGTTTACCGTCTTGTGGATGAGGTAATCCGCGCGGAATCCCTTGACGAAGAAAGTTTTTCATTGGGACTTTTGGAGTATCCCCAGTTTACACGCCCGGAGATTTTTGATACAATTAGGGTTCCTGAGGTTCTTTTATCGGGGCATCATGAGCAGATACGTCTTTGGCGTCTTGAAAAAAGGGTTGAAAAAACCCTGCGGCAAAGGCCTGATTTGATTCAACGCGGAAGGGAACTTGGAATATTTGATAAGGAAATTAATGGTATTATAGACCGCCTGACCAATCATTAAATGGCCGGGTAAATATTAAGGAGACAACGATGAATGAGATTCAGGCTATTGAAGCCGCACAGATGAAGAAAGAACTTGACCAATTTAAAGTTGGAGATACAGTTAAAGTTCACTTTAAAATCGTGGAAGGCAAGACAGAGCGCGTACAGATCTACGAAGGTCTTGTAATCGCCATGAAAAATTCAAGAGCTGGTAAAACTTTTACCGTGCGGAAAATTTCCTACGGCGTCGGCGTGGAAAGAGTGTTTCCAATTCATTCACCGCGTATTGTGAAAGTAGAAACTGTCCGCCCCGGAAAGGTCAGACGCGCAAAGCTCTATTATATCCGCGATAAAATCGGAAAAGGCGCCAAGATTAAAGAACTTATCGTTAAAAAGAGCGTCAAGGCAGCTAAAACAGCGGCTGAATAAGCGGCAAAAACTAAAATCATTTATTATCTCAGGAATTTATACCGATATTCTAATGGGGAACCATATATTTCTCTTCATGAGCAGTGTTAATCGTTGAAACCTGGTCCCTTCAGTGTTGTTAATGATATGAGGATAGAATGAACACTATAAATACCAGTGAATTAAGACCCGGGCAGTTATTTTCCGAGCCTGTTTATTCGGATGGCACGAATTTACTGGTTCCGGCAATGGTTCCGCTTCGAAAAAAAGATATAGCTCTTCTTCAATCTATTGGGATCGAATCGGTAAGAACCGAAGGAATCCTTGTTGATTCCGAACTTGAACTTGAAGAAGATACAGTCGAAGTGCTTCAGGATTTTGAGCAAGAAGCCGTGGAAAAAGCCGCGGTTTTCTCTATCAGTGATGTCAAGGAAAATTCCGGCCCGTACCGCGCGTATAAAAATTTAATTGAAAAATTGAATACTGTTTTTATCGATTTAAAGACAAGAGAAGATATTGAGATGCGCATGATCGACAATATCTGCGTTCAGCTTTTAAATGATCTTAGGGATCATCCCGACAGTTTTATTGATTATATTCTGGGCGGCGAGGTCTCCGGCATTGAACTGGCGAAAAGTTCTGTAAATACCGCGATTCTTTCCGCGATGACGGCTCAGGAGCTTAAACTTCCCAATCATAAAATCCACAATATAGTCGCGGGAGCGCTGCTCCATGATATCGGTATGCTCAGATTGTCAAAAGGGATTACCGAAAAAAAAGGCGGGCTTTCTGACGCAGAGCTTGAACAGATAAAGAGCCATCCGCTGCACACATCAAAAATCGTTACAAAGGAATTGTTCGGTCCGCACGAGGTTAACCTGATTGCGCTTCAACACCATGAACGCTGGGACGGGCAGGGTTATCCCGATAAAATCGCGGGCCCTGCGATTGACATCGGCGCGCGTATTGTGTCCGTTGCAGACGCGTTTGAAGCTATGGTAAGCAAGAAGTCCTACCGTAATTCATTGCTCGGCTACCAGGCGATAAAAAACCTTATGGCAGATAATGCCCGCCGTTTTGACCCGGCGGTAATTATCGCGTTTACAAAGATAATCGGTATTTATCCAATCGGTTCGATTGTACGCCTGAACGACTCGTCAATCGCGAGAGTCATCACCGTGCATCCTGATGCTCCCATGCGGCCAATTGTTCAAATGCTGATGGACTCAGAAGGCAATGTCATAAAATCCACTCAACCCACTGATCTTCTGGCTGATAAAAAACTGTACATAAAGCAGCCGATCGATCCTGCCGATTACACTGCCGATGCTTAAAAAAAGCCTCGGGAAAGACGGGGAGGAGCAGGCGGCCAGCGCTCTTAAAGACGCAGGGATGGAAATTGTCGCGAGAAATTACCGTTCAAAATACGGTGAAATTGACATTATTGCTCTGGAAGGTGAAACAATCATTTTTATCGAGGTTAAAACATGGTCTTCATTCGGCATGGAAGATCTTCAATACGGCATTGATATAAGAAAACAGCGGAAAATAATTAATACAGCTAAGTTTTTCCTCAGTAGAAATCGAAAATATAGTAATATGACAGTTCGCTTTGACGTTATATTTATCAACGGAAACCGGTATAACCATCTTGCCTCAGCCTTCATGGAGAGTGTATGATGTTAGAGCAGATCTTAATCGCCAATATACCAAGCCGGGAGATGTCAGGTCCGCTTACGGGCGATCGTGTGGAAATACTGCGGCGGCGTATTAATGACGAAGACTATCTCCATGCGGCGATTCAAAGACTGGCTCTTGTAATGAGCAATGAGTTGATGGATATTTCTAAGGAAGGCGGATGCAATGAGCGCAAAAGGCGGAAATAACCGGAAAAATCGCCAGCGTTTCTCCGGGCGCAAAGATGATTCCCAAAAAAATTTTAAAAAACACTATGATACATTTTCAGGCGAAGTTAAGAATGATAAAAGCCGCCTTGTTCAAAATGACCGTCCACGCTGGACAGCACCCGAGCTGCCCACAAATCCCATCACAACTCCTGATTGCAAATGGTGCGGAAAACCGATAAAAGATATTACTACAGCGATCTGCGATAAAGAAACGGGACATCCTGTTCATTTTGACTGCGTGATTGAACGGATCATCAATATGGAGAATCTGGAGACAAACGACAATGTCTGCTATATCGGCGGCGGGCGTTTCGGGATTGTCCATTACAACAATCCGCCCGACATGAGGGATTTTACAATAAAGAAAATATTCGAGTGGGAAAATAAAGACTCCAACAGCGAATGGCGTAAACCTATCAGCGAATATTATTCTATTACCTGATGCATTAATTCAAATTAAAAGGATGAAAAAATGATTGGAATTATCGGTGCGATGGAGAAGGAACTGGATCTTCTGCGCGAAAAACTTGGAACGTATTCAACAACAAAAGCCGGAGCGTTTGAATTTTTTACCGGCAGTATTTACGGGAAGGATGTTACAATTTTGCAATGCGATGTCGGCAAGGTCAATGCCGCTGTCGGCTGCGCCGTCCTCATTCAGCTTTTTAAACCTGAATGTATTATCAATACAGGTTCGGCTGGAGGAATCAATCCGGGCTTGAAAGTGGGGGACGCGATTATTTCCACCGGGCTTGCTTACCACGATGTTGATGTTACCGGTTTTAATTATCTGCCGGGGCAGATTCCGCGCCAGCCGCAAATATTCCCCGTGGATGAAAGCCTTGTCAAACTTGCGCAGAACGCTGTTGATCAGTTAAAGAGTGAAAAAATTCTTCCGGGCAATTTTAACCACCGGCGCGGCCTTATCGGTTCGGGCGATATTTTTATGCATGATCCTGAAAAGATAGCGAATGTCAGAAAGGTTTTCCCGAATATGGACGCTGTGGAAATGGAAGGGGCTGCCATCGCTCATTGCTGCAATCTTTTTTCTGTTCCTGTTCTTGTCATACGATCGCTCTCGGACGTTGCCGGCACTGAATCGCCTGTGAGTTTTAACGAGTTCCTGCCTGTCGCATCGGCGCACTCCGCGCAGATTGTGTTAAGAATTGTAAAGAATAAATAAAACAAAAAAGCGGCGCTGTATACAACGCCGCTTCCAATCATTTTTTCTAATAAATGTTATAAACAAATATTCTAACGAGCGTTACTAACGAGCGTACTCCGTGATGCGCGTTTCGCGGATCATCGTCAGCTTGATGCGTCCCGGATAGCGCAGATCGTTTTCGATTTTTTTGGCNATTTCCTTTGCAAGCTCCCTTGTCTGGTCATCGCTGAGCATCTCGTTGTTCACCATTATCCGCAGTTCGCGGCCTGCCTGAACGGCGAATGATTTTTCCACGCCGTTAAAGCCGTTTGCGATTCCTTCCAGATTTTCAAGGCGTTTCATGTAATTATCGAGGGTTTCTTTGCGCGCGCCGGGGCGTGCCGCGGAAATTGCGTCTGCAATTTGCACCAGCACAGCTTCGATACAAGTCGGTTCGATGTCGTTGTGGTGGCTTCCGATGGCGTTAATGATCCGAGGATCTTCTCCCATCTTACGCGCCATGTCCATGCCGATTTCGGCGTGGTTAAGGTCTGAGTCTGATTCCGTTCCCTTTCCGATGTCATGCAGCAAAGCGGCGCGTTTTGCAAGCTCGCGGTTACAGCCGACTTCGGCGGCAAGCATACCCGCGATGACCGCGACTTCCCTTGAGTGTTGAAGTACATTTTGCCCGTAACTTGTGCGGAAATAAAGCCTGCCGAGAGTGCGGACGGCTTCTTGTTTAATATTGTGGATGCCCATGTCAAAGAGGACTTTCTCGCCTTCTTCGAAAATCTTTTGCGAGATATCTTTGCTTACTTTGATGACAACTTCCTCGATTCTAGCCGGATGAATTCGTCCGTCAAGGATTAGGCGTTCAAGCGCGATTTTCGCTATTTCCCGGCGAACCGGATCAAAACAGGAAATGACAACCGCTTCGGGAGTATCGTCGATGATGATATCCGCGCCGGTCAAAGTTTCCAGAGTGCGGATGTTCCGCCCCTCTCTGCCGATTATGCGCCCCTTCATCTCGTCATTTGGAAGGGTAACGGCGGTTACCGTTACATCACCTGTTACTTCCGTGGACAGGCGCTGGATAGTTGTAACAAGAATATCACGCGCGCGTTTCTCGGCGGCGAGGTTCGCCTCCTGCTCGATCTTATTGATCAGAGACTGCGCGTCATGTTTTGCTTCGCTTTCCAGATCCTGGATTATTAAAGCCTTAGCTTCGCTGGAACTTAAGCCTGAAATTCGTTCAAGCTCAGCACGGTAGCGTTGTTCTTCTTTTGAAAGCGCGTCTTCGCGCTGTTGATATCCTTTTTCCTTTTCAACAAACAACTGCTCGGTCCGCTCAATCTGAGCGGTTTTCTTATCTATCGCTTCCTCTTTCTGTACAACACGGCGTTCATATCGCTGTAATTCAGCCCTGCGTTCCCGAGTCTCCCTTTCCTGCTGGTTCCTTTCACGGATTACCTGTTCTTTTGCTTCAAGAAGTATTTCTTTCTTCTTTGCTTCCGCTTCCTTTATTGCATCCTGTTTTATCCGCTCTGCAAATTGCTCCGATGCCGTAAGTTGAAATCTGGCATAAAGCCATCTAATTATCCAGCCTAAGGTTAACCCGGCAAGAGGGAGGACAATCCAGAGTATTACACTCATCGTTTCACCCCTTACCGAAGAATATTCAAAATCATTTTAAGAATAGACTAAAAATGGGGCAATGTCAATAAAAAGACCTAAAAAATATAAAGAATGGGATAATGGACGGGGGTTAGGGGCTGGAAGCATATATTTTACATGGAATTTTATGATGATTTTTCCGATAAAAAGAACTGATCCAGCCTTTTATCTATGTCTTCCTTTATATCTGCCCTAAGTTTCTGAAGTTGATCATAAAGAACTAATGTTTGATTACTATCATTTCCCTCAATTGTGGGGACAAATAATTGAAAAATGTCAACATCAAAAGCTTTCGCAAGCCCTTCCAGAGTTTTATCGCTAACCCATGTACGGCGGCCTTCGATATCGCTGATGGACTGGGAAGATAGATTAATAATCTCGGCGAGTTCTTCCTGAGAAATTCCCTTCTTCTTCCTCAAGGCTTTTATATTAATTGCTAAAAGCTCTTTGGCTTTTATGATTGAATCAGCCAAAACTATCTCCTATATCAGAATAAGATAATAGTTGTACATAACCACTTGACAATAGTGGTAAAATATATAACTATTGGTATTAGTTAGAATAATTGGTGGTTTAGTTCAAAACTATCATTTTCTAACATCCTGTCCCTGAGGACAGGCATGCCGCGAAAAATATCCGTGAAATTATTACCGGATAGAAAAGGAGTGTTTTATGAAGAACAGAATCATGTTTTTGGGGATTGTCGTTTTAATGTTATTGGTTAGTTTTGGAATGACTGGCTGCGATGAAGGCAAAGATGGGAATCCGTTTATTGGTAATTGGGCGGGTACGGACTTTGATGGTAAATTAATTAATGTTACTATTACTGATAATTCCGTCGTAATACTTTATAACTCCGGTTCTTCATATACCGGAACGTATACATATACAGGCAATACCGCGACATTTAGTGTGACTGGAATGGGGAGCGGTACAGGTACTATTTCCGGAAATACTATGATTATAAATATTCAAGGTGGGCAAATAACGCTCACTAGAAATTAATCATTTTAGCGTCGTTACCGGCCGCAACCTATTTTTACCTATATTTTTTAAGGAGTTATTATTATGAAATTATTTCTCATTAATATAAAAAATTTAAATAATTTAATTTTATTATGTGTTACTTTGCCGCTTGTATTATTCGCCAATAGCTGTGATTTACCGGTGGAGGAAAAAATGCCGGTTGATGCTCCTCTACGAGAAAAATTTCAATGGCTCCAAAAAAACGCGGCAAGCAGCACTGAATATTTTATTGAACTGAAAAACAATGAGACTCTATCCCCGCAAGTTCTGGCGTATCACGGTAGAAATAATATCACTATACAGCTTGCGGGTATTGGCAGTGAAAGGATTATTTTATTATCCGGGTATGGTTCTCTCTTTACAATTGTGGGCAGTGTTAATCTGATACTCGATAATAATGTAACTCTGCAAGGTCATGACAACAATAATGCTCCTCTTGTAAGCATTGGCAATATGAGTACTTTAACAATGAATTCCGGCGCTAAAATAACCGGTAATACTGCCAATTCTAATAATGGTTATGGGGGCGGGGTGTTTATTAATTCAAATGGTACTTTCTTAATGACAGGCGGTATAATTAGTTATAATCGAATTATTAGTGAGAGTCCGGAAGGCGGCGGTGTGTTTGTCGGCCCATATGGAATCTTCACAATGACAGGAGGTGTGATTACCGGCAATGAAGTCCGCGGGACTTCCGATTGTGGAGGGGGTGGAATTTTTATATATTCGAATGGAATTTTCACAATGACTGGCGGTGAGATTTCTAGCAATAAATCATCATCAAATAATCAATATATTTATGGTGGCGGGGTATGCGCATTTGGAAGCTTAACAAAAACAGGTGGTATTATTTACGGTTACACAGAAGGAGATAATAATAGTAATATTATAATGCGTAATGATAATACTGTATTAAACGGAAGAGGTCATGCGGTTTACCATTGGAACTATACAAGAGATACCACAGCATATTCAACTGACAACATGACACTTCAACAGCCGCCGTGGGCTTAAGCTCAAACGGATACCCTCCGTTTATTAGCACTTCTATTACTAATAACTGATTAATGAAGTTTTTCTAAAACTTCATTTTTTGGAATAGGCTTTTACATCTTAAACTTGCTTCCCAAGTAAACCTTCCTGACCATCTCGTCATTTAGGATTGTTTCCTTGTCGCCTCTGGCAAAGATTTGACCGTCGGCGATGATAAAGGCTTCGTTGGTGATTTCCAGAGTGTCGCGGACATTGTGGTCGGTTATAAGGACGCCGATGCTCTTACTGGCGAGCTGGCGGATGATTTGCTTGATTTCGTATATGGCGATGGGATCAATTCCGGCGAATGGTTCGTCTAACAAGAGAAACTTGGGTTCCGTAGCGAGCGCTCTCGCGATTTCGGTGCGCCGCCGCTCGCCGCCGGAAAGCGTGTAGCCGTATTGCGACCTTATCCGTCCGATATTGAACTCATTCAACAGAGATTCGAGTTTTTCCTTTTTCTGATTGACATTGATGTCCCTGCGGCTTTCCAATATCGCCCAGATGTTTTGTTCTACTGTCAGCTTTCTGAAAATCGAGGCTTCCTGCGGAAGATAAGCTATGCCCATTCTCGCCCGGCGGTACATCGGCTTGCGGGTAATGTTTGTATTGTCCATTGATACTATGCCTTCTGTAGGAGTGTAAAAACCGACAATCATATAGAAGATGGTGGTTTTCCCCGCGCCGTTCGGCCCCAGAAGCCCGGCTACTTCGCCGTTGTTCATTGTAAAGCTGACGCCTTTTACAACTTCTTTTTTACCGAATTTTTTATGCAAGTTAATAACGCCCAGAGTGTGGGTTCCCGGCGCTGCTGCCTGCCCGTTGTTACGGGAAAATACCAGTATATAGTTTCGTACTGTTTCAGCAGTCTCTTCTGCTTGTGTTTCAAAAATTTCTTCTGCCTGCGGATTTTCATTTTCTTCAGGTTGAGGAATTATGCCTGTATCTATGGTTTCGTCTTCCATCAGTTTAATATTGTTCCTGTTACGCCGCCTTCCATTATAACATCATCTGTTTCCAAATCAACGCGGATTCTGTCAGCCCGGAATTCATCATTATTTTTATATACAATCGGGAACCCGGAAAGATCGAGCAATTTTTCCCTGCGGCGGTACACCGCGTACTCGGAACGGCATACCATGTCATCTTTGAACAGCCTTACCGAAATCTGGAAGACAACAATTTCGTTAGCGTCATCATATTCTATAAAACGGCCTCTTGCCACGATTCTGTTTTCTCTGTCTTCCAGAGTAGAGTTTCCTTCCAGCCTTGCAATCTTTAATCTGCGGTCATAACGAAGCCTGTCAGAAATAAAAAGGATATCTTTATCTTCTTCATGCCCCCAGACGTTTCCTATGCAGTCTATATACCGGTTGTTTTCTCCGCTGATTTCAATTCTGTCGGCTCGCAGAAGAAGATTGTCTGATCTTACTTCGGCGTTTCCTATCAAGATTGTAGTTTCTCTTCCAAGCGCACTTGAGCCTGTCATTCTGTCTGCCCGAAATGTAAAAACATCCGCCGCCGCAAACTGGACACCGGCGATGAAAAAAAGAATGATTAGCTGCAAACCATACCAAGAGTTCGTGTGGTTCGCGGCGTTTGTAATGTTCGTGCAGTTAGTGTGGTTAGTGGTAAAAAATCTAAGAGAATCAATGCCGGACATCTTACTCGGTGTCCCCCGTAGATTCCCCGCTTGTTTCTTCCTCTTCTTCGTAAACATATGTGCCGTTTACCCGGCCTGCAAATTCCCATGTACGGCGGCGCGCGTCTGCAGTTAAACCGATGCCGACAAAGTTGGTGCCGTCCTCCTTTGAAATATTTACTTCATCTTCGGCGCCGGATGTGAGCAGGCGCGGCGTATCTTTCCATTCAAGTTGATTTGTTTCGATGATTATTTCTTCGGAGACCACTTCCAGTTTTACGCCCATGTCCATGAGGACATCTCCCGATTCCAGATACACCAGCGCGTTACCGGCTCTTCCAAAAGCGTTTGTCTCCGTACCGCGGTTTTCATACTGTTCAAATGTGAATTCCCGCAGTTTCATTAATCCTTGTCTTTCGTAACGTTCAGCGTGCCGCGCATTAAATCGCGCGATTGGATCTGCGGATCTTACGCGTACATATTCAACATTATCCATAATAAGATCCGGCGTCTCCCTTTCTTGCGCTCCTGTTTCACCGTAATCGAAGGTGCAGGACACTAAGAGAATAAAAAAGCAGCAGAAACATATTATGATTTTTTTCATTAGTTCTTCTTTATCTTTTCGCGATGCGCGGCGGCAATAAAGTCCCTGAACAGTGGAGCAGCCGCCATCGGTTTTGATTTATACTCGGGATGGAATTGAACCGCAACGCCCCACGGGTGACGCGCCTCACCTGAATGAGGCCATTCAGTACATTCCACAAGCGCTCCGTCCGGCGTAAAAGCAGCCAGTTTTAAACCTGATTTTAAAAAATCATCGCGGTATTGATTTGAAAACTCGTACCTGTGCCTGTGCCGCTCCATGATGCGGTTCATACCGTAAGCCGAAATGATGTGCGAACCTTCTTCATTTACCGTTTCGCTTGCGCCAAGCCGCATTGTTCCGCCGTAGTTTTTTACATTGATCTGTTCCACAAGAAGGCTTACAACAGGATGCTTCGTGTCGGGCGAAAATTCCGTTGAGTCGGCATCCGTCCAGCCAAGTACGTTACGCGCCCATTCGATAACCATTATTTGCATTCCAAGACAGATGCCAAGATATGGTTTATTATTTTTTCTTGCCCACTCTACAGTTTTAACCATGCCGTTGGTTCCCCGCTGTCCGAAGCCGCCCGGAACGAGGATTCCGTCAACTCCGCCTCCGGGCGCTTTTTCTCCCAGAATAGTTTCAGCGTCTTCCTTATCTTCTAAACTTGATGAATCGATTTTTACAAACTCAACTTCCGTGCCGCATTCAAGGCTTGCGTGAAAAAGCGCTTCGTAAAGCGATGTATAGGTGTCGTGTAACGCCATGTATTTTCCGACGATGCCGATTCTTACCTTGCCCTCTCTTGCGCGGAAACGTTCCATCAGCGAATGCCAGGGTTTCATTTTTGCGTGACGGCTTTCCACGCCCATCTTCCGTAGGATAACTTGATCCAGACCCTGTTCAAAAAAGATGATGGGTATTTGATAAATCGTTGTGTCGATTGTCGGAGAAGTGAACACAGCGTCAATATCGACGTTTGTGAATTGCGCGATTTTTCTGCGTGTCGATTCGTCAAGCATGACGGGAGAGCGGCAGATCAATATGTCAGGTTGAATTCCGGTTTCCTGCATCGACTTGACAGAATGTTGCGTCGGTTTTGTTTTTAATTCGCCTGACGCGACTTCGGGGATCAGTGTCAGATGCACGGAGATCGCGTTGGCTTTGCCGTGTTCATGTATTAATTGCCTTGCGGCTTCAAGGAACGGGATTGATTCAATGTCACCGACAGTCCCGCCGATTTCTATAATCACGACATCGGTGTCGCTGTCTTCTGTTGTGACTGCGAGGATGCGGTTTTTAATTTCGTCCGTTATATGGGGAATTACCTGAACGCATTTGCCGAGGTATTTTCCTTCGCGCTCCTTGCGGATCACGGATTCATAAACCTGCCCCGTAGTGACTGAGTTTGCCCGGCTTAGGCGGCCTTTTGTGAACCGCGCGTAATTGCCGAGATCAAGGTCTGTTTCAGCGCCGTCGTCTGTAACATAAACTTCGCCGTGCTGATAAGGACTCATTGTTCCGGCGTCAACATTGATGTAAGGATCGCATTTTACCATGCGTACATTAAGACCCCGGCTTTCCAGCAACGCGCCGATGGATGAAGCGGCAACGCCCTTCCCCAAACTGGAACAAACACCGCCGGAGACGAAAATTAACTTGTTCATGTGGTATAAGTATGGGGAATATTTGGAAAAATTTCAAGGGATCGCTTTTANANCGCCGTCGCCAGCTTTNCTTCTTCGCCGTCTGACATTTCTCCGGGAAGGATGAGGGGAAACTCAGGCGACGGCGGCGGCAGGAAGCCGGCTTCAAGAAATTTATTAAAAAGTTTTTCCCATTCATCCGAGGCTGGTTTTTCCTTTAAGTGAAGATAAATACCGCTTCTTGTCCAGCGGCTGTTCTCCAATGTTTTGAGAACGCGCGGCAGTTTTGGTTTTGCTCTTTCAGGAGAAGCGAGCAGATCGTAGATCCCCCGCGTTGCCGCCGCAAGCAGTACCGGCGGCAAAATGTCTGACGGCGGCAGAATTTTTATCAATTTATTTATTTCAACGGAATCTGTTTTAACCGGTGTGCCCTGACCGCCGTGTTTAAAAGCGGCGACACATAGTCCATACGGCAATCCCCCGCGCCATGTCTGAATACCGGGTATAATTGGAATGATCAATGACGCGCAATCACTTAAAAATGGATTCAATGGATCTGTAAAAGGACGCCAAAGTTTTGCAGAATAATCTTTTGTGCCTCTTTGCGGATTTCCTTTTAAAAATAATTCTATTAACTCACGCGGAGGAGCGGCGTAAACGCGGAAGTTAAATCCCGGTAATAATTTTGACAGCGCTTTAATAAAACGTTTCTCTGTAAAATGGGGGAGAGGCGCGTACAATCCGCGGCTTGCGGTATTTTTAATTTCTCGCAGGAGATTCGCCGGAGTATGGCCAAGCGCCGCCGCTCCGCCGTTAAGCCAGAGATCAACAAGACGCTGACCGCCTTCTAAATAAAGCCTGAAGCCTCTTGCGCGTAACACATCGGGAATCGTTTTTAATAAATAAAACTCATCGNGNGTATTATTTTTATCATCAGCGTTATCTGTCATTTCAATAACCTTCATCAACTTTTTCGTAAGCTCTGCCCTGATACTCGCTTAAAAAGCGTTTATCGTGTCCTGAATCAAAACGGACGCGTACAACCGGTCCGTCATCGCTGTCCTTAACTTCAATTACCGCTCCGTAACCGTGATCGTCGTGAAAGACGCGCTGTCCTTTTTTCCATCCCGAACGCTCCTCGGTTTCACTGATTGCTTGTGATTTACCGGATTGCAAATCAAATTGATTGAAACTTTTTGGCTGATTAACATAGCCGTTATTTGTATTTCCTCCGCGCCTTAGGAACCTTTGGTTTGGCGTTTGAAATTCCTGTGATGAAACCTTAATTGTTTGCAGGCAGTTTCTGTCAATCTCGCTTAAAAACAACGACGGCTGCATTTGCATCGTTCTTCCGTACATCCGCCGCTCCCCGCATGTTGTAAGGTAAAGTTCATCCATTGCGCGAGTGGCTCCGACATAAAAAAGCCGTCGCTCTTCTTCAAGCTCGTCACCCTTTTTATCATCTCTGGGAAACACGCCTTGTTCAAGCCCTGTCATTATTACACGTTTAAATTCCAGCCCCTTTGTATTATGAAATGTTATCAGTGTTACGGAATTTAAAAGATTATTATTTTTTTCGGCTTCCTCTTTCATTGAACGATCCAGCTCGATGTCCTCAAGAAATTTTAACAAGCCTTCGTAGTTATTTGTATAAACCGCCGCTCCGTTCAGCAGTTCCTGCAAATTTCCTGTTTTTGAGTTGCCGGCAATTTCGTCCTGCTTCTCGTGGTATTCGGCAATACCCGAATCGATTAAAAGTTTTTCGATACATATGGAAAGTCCCTCGCCTGATTTTAACCCTTGATGCGTTTTTTCTTTCGCGGCCGCCTTGCGTTGAGAATTTTTCTTTGCCGGTATTTCTATTGTACCATCCAGTACCGTTCTTGCATCGTCTATCACTTTGTAGAAACCATCCAGGCCTTTACGCGCCTTCGCGGATAGTCCTAAATCGTTATTTTTAACATCGATCAGGTTTACGTTATGCGAAATCGCCGCGTCAACAATCTTGTCTGTGGTTACCGCGCCGACGCCTCTTGCCGGTTTATTCACAACCCTGCGGAAAGCGACTTCATCGCGCGGGTTGACAAGAAATGATAAAAGCGCAAGCGCGTCTTTTATTTCTTCTCTTTCGTAAAATTTTAGCGAGCCTACTACGCGGTAGGGGATTGCTCTTTGCAGGAACATTGTTTCAAATCCGGCNGACTGCGCGTTGGTGCGGTAGAGAATCGCCCAGTCAGACCATGTCGTTTCCTTTTTTATTACGCTTGTTTCAATTATTTNCGCGCAGTATGACGCTTCCGAATCCTGATCGTTCATTATTGCGAGTAACGGAAGCGGGCCGTTTCCTTTTTCGGCGCGGAGATTTTTACCGAGCCTNCCGCTNTTACGGTTTACCACAGANGATGCCGCTTTTAGAATGGGNGTTGTNGANCGGTAATTCTGCTCAAGGCGGATGATGTCCGCGCCTTGAAAACGATCCGGGAACTCAAGAATATTTTTTACTTCCGCGCCNCGGAATCTGTAGATTGATTGATCGTCATCGCCGACAACGCATACATAAGTGTCCTCTCCGCATAATTCCTTGAGAAGCTGAAACTGCGCCACATTCGCGTCCTGATATTCATCCACCATTATTACAGAAAACCGTTCACGGAAACGCTGCGCGACTTCGGGCTGACCGCGGAGTATTTCCACAGGTTTTTTGATTAAATCGCCGAAATCAACATTGCCTATTTGCGCCATTCGTTCTTCGTAAAGTTTATAAATGCCGCGGAATTTTTTATTATGATCGATTAGCGCAAGCTCAGGATTATCAGGCGAAAGAAAATAATCCTTCGCTCGTGAGATGTTATGCGCCGCTTCCTTTACTTCAGGTCTCGGCGCGTTTTCCATGATGGTAGAAAGAAGCGAGATAACATCGTCATCATCATAAATAATAAATCTCGAATCAAGACCTGCGAGGTTTCCGTTGCGCCGCAAAAACCACGCGCCGAATGAATGAAATGTGCGAAGCATCGCGTCTTCCGCGCGCGCGTCAATCTGTTTTGCGCGTTCCGCCATCTCTCTCGCGGCCTTGTT
>WQRT01000035.1 GCA_009786625.1 Treponema sp. | reverse complement strand
ATTATTTTCTCCTATTCCTATTTCATGATACGGAAAAGTTGCGTATAACTGCGGAAATTCGCAGTTAATTTTTATATATTTTTTTGGCAGTTCACACGGCGATATAACCGTATGTTCTCTTTTTATTTCTTTTGGTATGGGCGGCAATTGATTGAGTATTTCTTCCCATTTTTCCCGCCTGTATTGATCTCCATAACCTTTTTCCAGAAGCTCCTTTATAACAGCGCGAAGCGCGTAAATTACATCAGATGGATTTGTAACAGCCGTCTCATCGGGATTGTAATTAGCCGCGTATCTTCCATCTTCTCCCCATACGTCGATTACAGGCGCTTTATGATATGTCTCCTGCGCGGTAGAAGGAAAAATTATACGCTTTCCGTTTTCGTCTAATTTACTGTACATCTGATCGTAAAAATTTAAAATAACTGTTATAAAATTGATGTATCTATCTGTGTTTATTTCTCCCGCGGCCTCAATGTATTTTAACATCATGTATCCAAACTCAAGCGATGCCGCGTAATGATAGCGGACATATATCGGATAATCTAAACCGTATAACCCGTAATATGCGGACAGACCGTTGGCATCGGTTTGTTCAGGGATGCAAGCGGCGTTTTCCACACCGAAGAAATAACGCGATCTTGCTTTTGCGCCTTCAAGAAGCCTTAAATAAAATTCAAACTGCGGATGCATCATATCAAAATCGCCGCTTTTTAACATCGGCCAGTATATATGCCTTTGATTTTGGGCTGTAAATATGATACCTCCCCAGTCTCTTTCATCAGGGGTTTTAGCGCCGTACCTTGCGCCCCAGTAGACGGGGTCAACTGTAAACAATCCTCCGTTAAATTTTGTTGGAAATCTTCCGTAAGCGTTACACCCAAGCATATAGCGGAACAATTGATAATTTCTGCCGGCCTGCCAATCCTGATCATTTTCATCGGCGGCATCCGGTTTAATATTAATATAACTGCGATCCCAGAACTCATCCCACCATTCAAGCGTTTCCCGCCTGCCGTCAGACCGGCTCTCTGACGCTGTTTTATCCAATTCATTTTTCCAGATGTCTAATATGTTCTGTGATATATGGAATAATACTTTTATTTCCTGATACTTGGCGGCTGCTTCCAGCGAATAACAGCCGCAGGGAAGACCGGCGTAAATATTTTCTTTTTTACCGGTATAACGCATGTTATCTGCAATTAATCTACCGCCCGATATTAAATTCTTTTGCACATTCGGGAATTTACCGGCGATTGATTCTAATCCTTCCTGGCGGATATGGTTCCAAAAATGCTTTTCTTCCTTTATCTGATGATAAAACAATATACCTTCGTCAGCCGCAAGAATTGTATCGGGATATTTATAATTATTTTCGCTGTTACGCCAATTTTCATAAGAGACGGTAATTTGATGTTCCGCATCGGAATTTATTTCTATGTGCAAAATTCCGCGTTTTACATCAACCCATAAAAGTATCTTTGTACTTGCATTATTTGATTTGCCTGAAATTTCTATGCAGCCTTTTTTTAATTGTAATTCCTGTAAAAAAGAATCGGAAAATGGAGCCGGAGAAAGCGTGATTTTCAATCTTCCGGATTTTATCATGTTTCCTTCTTCATCAAACGCGCCGCTTTGCGCCATATAAAGATATATTTGATCATTTTCTACCCATACATTGCAGCCTATATCACGCCCTCCAAGCGGCATTGATTCACCAGAATTTTTGCTTTGGCTTGTAAATTTAATGTTATAATTTTCCATTCCGCATCCTAAAATAAATTTTCCCTAATATATTATTTTTCTTTACTTTCTTATATCCTTCCAAAGCCATTCAATGTTTTTATCCTATATTGACTTAATAAATATTAAACAAGATAATGAAATTAATTAATAGGAGATAAATTATGGCAAGAAAAGCGATTGTTTCCGCGAAGGCTGCGGCGGTAGGACCTTATTCACACGGCATTGACTGCGGCGGGCTTATTTTTTTATCAGGTCAAACTCCGCTTGATCCTGCTACGGGAAAAATTGTCGAAGGTGATATTGCGGCGCAGACAAAACAAGTTTTTATAAATCTGTTTGAGGTTTTGGCTGCGGGTGGTTTAACGCCCGATGATGTNGTAAAGGTTAATGTTTTTTTAACTGANATGNGCAATTTTCCCGCGATGAATGAAGTGTACAAGGAGCAATTTTCGCCNCCTTATCCTGCCCGATCCACAATAGGCGTTGCCTCTTTGCCGCTGGGAGCTAATGTCGAAATAGAACTTATCGCGCAGAAAAAATAGGTTAATCAGAAAATTTATGCGGAGAAAAGATAGAGAAGTAACTGATATAAAAGGCATAGAAGAAATTCTTCTTAAATGCAAAACTTGTCATCTTGCGATGGTTGATAACGGAGATCCGTATGTAGTGCCATTAAGCTATGGATATAAAATCACCGGGATTAATCAACAGATAAGCGGAGAATCAAATTTAGATAAACATACGCTTGAATTATACTTTCACAGCGCTCTTGAAGGAAGAAAACTGGAAATATTAAAGCGCTGCAATAAAGTATGTTTTGAAATATCGTCCGAAGGAAGACCTGTAAATTCCGACGATCCATGTAACTCAGGTTATTATTTCGCAAGTATTATCGGATTCGGGGAAGCCGTGTTTATATACGATAATGACGAAAAGTGCAGAGCGTTATCCGCCATGTTCAAACATCAGACGGGAAGAGATGTACCGTTCAGCGCGGAACAGTCAAAGAGCGTTTGTGTGTTTAAAATTATATCTAATGATTTTACCGGAAAAAGTAAACCGCAAGTATAATCAATCGGGATAATAAATTTAATCAGGAGAATTAATGAAACTTTTGCTTCTTGAAAATGATTATTCAATATTTAAATTTGATCCTGATTTTTCTCATTATGAAAAAATTTTATCTGATGAATTTTTCTCAATTACAAAAACAAAGGATGAATTGTCGATAGCCGCTCTGGAAAATTCATTTTCTGATTTTTTAAGTAAGGAAGACGGCTGGAAGATTATCAAAATAGACGAGGAACTTGATTTTTCGCTTACCGGGATATTAAGCAAAATAAGCGCGGTACTCGCCGGAGAGGATATCGGTATATTTGTATTATCTACATACAATACCGATTATATTATGATCAAAAAAGAAAATGTTAATAAAGCGGTAAATATTTTAATCAACAATGGTTATCTTCTAAATCGGTAATTTCATGCTAAATTCTTGTAAAAAGCNGGCTTTTTTTTTCCTTTACAAATTTACGAGCATAAAGCATAATNGTTACAAATACACTATTAGGAGGAAATAGATGAAAAAATCTATCGTTTTCGTTCTGATTCTAGTTCTGCTCGCTTCAGCGGCATTTGCCGGCGGCGGCAGCAACAGGGCCGCGTCAGGCAGCGGCGTTCAGGTTGATGTATTCTGGTATATGTTTGGAGATACTTACCTGACCAGTGTACGCAATAATATGGCAGCCGAATTCAGTTCATACTCTGCATTCAGGGTAACACACCATGACTGCAACAACAGCCAGACTACACAGACTCAGATGATTCAAACGGCAATCACGCAAGGCACGAAATTGTTAATCGTCAATATCGTTACGACAGGCTCCGAGGAAGCCGCGATGAATATTGTCGATATGGCAAGAAGAGCGAATGTTCCCATAATTTTCTTTAACCGCGAAGTGTCCAACGCTGTAATCAGATCTTATGCCAATGCCGCTTTTGTCGGTACAGACGCGGATGAAGCCGGTGTAATGCAGGGTCAGGCAATCGCCAACTTCCTGCTCAGACCGGAAAACTGGTCGGGAAACAATTCCCGTTTCGATCTTAACAGAGACGGCAGGATTAACTACGTTATGCTCAGAGGCGAGCATGGAAACGCCGAAGCTCTTGGAAGAACTAAATATGCAGTGCAGGAAGCAAACAGGCTTCTCTCCGGCAGGCTTACCCTGGCGCCCTCTCCGGCAAACCAGACCAGCACCCAGTACGAGAATGACGGCATAAGCAACTTCTTCCTGTATGCCAACTGGTCGGCAGCGGAAGCCGCGAACCTTATGCGCACAGCTCTGGCAGCGCACTCTCTCACCAACGGCTCTATCGAGCTTGTTGCCGCAAACAATGACGATGCCGCTCTCGGCGCCATCGAAGCCATGAACGAACAGGGCTTTAACACCGGCAGACAGGGCGCGGGATATATTCCTGTATTCGGCGTTGACGCGACCACAGTCGCTGTCGAGGCAATCCGTTCCGGAAGAATGACAGGCACGGTTCTTCAGGATGCTTTGGGAATGGCAAGAACCATTGTCGCGCTTGCTCAGAACATAGCCAACAATCAGCCGGTATTCTCAAATACTTCTACATACAATGTTGATCAAGGCGTAAATAAAATCCGCGTACCATACGCTATTGTTGAATAAAACGGTATAAAGATGAACTTAACCACGGAGGATATGGATTTAAAATCCGTTTTAATCCGTGGTTATTTTTTTGTAGCTTTNNCTTTTTCTAAGGGCATGCAATGGACGATTATCTTTTACAGATAAACCATGTNAGTAAATCCTTCCCCGGCGTAAAGGCGCTTGATAATGTCAGCCTGAAAGTCCGCAAGGGTACCATTCATTCGCTTATGGGGGAAAACGGCGCGGGAAANTCCACGCTGATGAAATGCCTTTTTGGAATATACACTACAGACTCAGGCGAGTANATCCTTGACGGTAAGAAAGTGCTTTTCGTCAATACAAAACAGGCGATGGACAACGGTGTAGCGATGGTTCATCAGGAATTAAACCAAGTGCATACGCGCAGCGTTATGGAAAATATCTGGCTTGGGCGTTTCCCCGGATTGCCGCCGTTTTATGTAAGCCATAAAAAAATGTACGATGATACATTAAATATTTTTAAAGAGCTTGATATACAGATAAACCCAAAGGCGGTCATAAGCACATTATCCGTATCGCAGCGGCAGATGGTAGAAATCGCCAAAGCAGTTTCACAACACAGCAAGGTAATCGTCCTTGACGAGCCGACTTCTTCACTTACCGATGTTGAGGTCGAACATCTTTTCCGCATTATCAACAATTTAAAAAAACGCGGCTGTTCGATTATTTATATATCGCACCGCATGAACGAGATACTGCGCATCTCCGATGAAGTGTCCGTTATGCGCGACGGAAAAATGGTGGACACTCTCCCCGCGTCGGAACTTACCACAGAAAAAATAATTACAATGATGGTCGGGCGCGAACTAAGCAAGGTGTTTCCGCCTAAGACCAATATACCGGGTGATGTAATTTTACAGGTTGACGGATTTACGGCGCAGTATTGCAATTTAAAAGATGTTTCGTTTGAACTCCGCAAGGGCGAGATTCTCGGCGTTGCCGGTTTAATGGGCGCCGGACGTACGGAATTACTGGAAGGTTTGTTCGGTCTTGTTACCATGAAAGCCGGTAAGCTGCGTAAAAACGGCGTTGAAATTAAAACGGGAAAACCAAAACGCGCCATGAAACACGGTTTCGCGATGTTGACGGAAGAACGGCGCGCCACCGGTATTTTCGGCGTGTTAAACGTCTGCGACAATGTTACAGTCGCGAATATTAAAAAATACAGAGAATTATTTTACATCAGCAGTAAGAAAATGAGCGCCGATGCGGAATGGGCAATTAAAACACTGCGTATAAAAACGCCGGGACAGAAAACCCTGATCCGGTCATTGTCGGGCGGCAATCAGCAAAAGGTGATCTTCGGACGCTGGATGCTCACCGATCCCGACATACTTCTGCTTGATGAACCTACGCGCGGCATTGATGTCGGCGCGAAATATGAAATATACCAGTTGATGATCGACTTGGCAAAACAAGGCGACTCCATCATCATGGTCTCAAGCGAACTGGAAGAGCTTCTCGGCATTTGCGACAGAATAATGGTAATGTCCGGCGGATACAAAACCGGCGAGGTTGACCCGNGCACAACGACACAGGAAGAAATTATGACTCTCGCCGCAAAATGCGTTTAAAGGGGAAAGGTATGAANAATAACGGNACAGGAAAAGTTTCCATGCTCTCGAACATCAGGAGCGGCNTAAAACAACGGTGGGATAACTACAGTGTACTCGACGGCAGGGACAAACTTATTCTTTGGGGTGATTTTCTGATACGGAANGCCATGTATATAATAATCGCTCTTGTGGTTATTTATGTGCAGCTTTACAGTATTCAAAGAGGATTCGCGAATACCTTTTTATCTTTCAGATCGATTATTGATATATTGATGCGTTCGGCATCCGCGTTATTTTTGGCGCTCGGTGTCGGCGGCATTATAGTGCTTCAGGGGACAGATCTTTCAGCCGGCAGAATCATGGGGCTTACTGCCTGTGTATGCGCCTCGCTTTTACAGATGCCGCTTGCACAGTACAGCGTAAAGATGTTTCCAAACATGGACGCGCCGCCCATCATCATGGTTCTTCTTCTTTCCATTGCCATAGGAGCCGCCTTTGGAATCTTCAACGGATTTTGTTCGGCGAAATTTCAAATGCATCCGTTTATAGTAACTCTCGGCACTCAATTGATCGTATACGGACTCGTTCTTATTTATGTACAGCTTGGAACAAACGGCGGCGGCCCGATATCAGGTCTTACCGATCAATATAAAAATGTAGTCAAGTACACAATAGAGTTCAGAGGCACCGCGATTCCGCTGTATGTTTTCTACGCGATAGCCGCCGCGGCGATCATGTGGTTTATTTGGAATAAAACCACATTGGGAAAAAATATGTACGCGGTCGGCGCGAATCCCGTAGCGGCGAATGTCTCCGGCATCTCAATATTAAAAACTAACATTCTGGTTTTCATGATGGGCGGCATCTGCTACGGTATCTCAGGTTTTATCGAAGCCGCGCGGATCGGATCGAACGGCCCGGCGACTGGACTCAACGCGGAGCTTGACGCAATCGCCGCTTGCGTCATAGGCGGCGTCAGTTTTCTCGGCGGCGTTGGAAAGATCAGCGGAATTATTACAGGCGTAATACTTCTTCAAATTATCAGCGTAGCTCTTCAATGGCTCGGCGTTTCCGGTGATATTCAATATATTATAAAGGGAGCGATTATCCTCATCGCCGTAGCGATAGATATGAGAAAGTATCTCGCGAAAAAGTAAACACTAAAGCTTTTTTTTAACTCGGTTTGCTTTGGAAAAGCCTCACAATTTTGAAAATAAATCACAAATTGATTTATTTTCAAGAATTTTTTTGCTATGTGTTGTTCGTTTTTTTGGAAAATAGATCGATATAAAAAAAATTGGTAAATTTCGGCATTTGAAGGTATAATATATCTATTATGGTTCAGGCACACGCGCATTCCGCGCAAGTTCTGTCGGAAAGCGAAGAAGTTCTAATTAAAAAAACCGAAGAGTGGTTAAACGAAAAAAAGCCGCAGGACAAGAACCTTATTACCGAACGGTTCCGCCGCCTCCGCGCTCTCGGGGATGCGGTTTTTGATTATCCTTCGATAAAAGAAACAAAATATGTAAGGGATATTCTGATAAACGAAAATCANCTTACAGAATCGCTGCTTGCTTTTTCCTCCGATTCCCATCTTCTGCGCGCTCCGACAAAAGTTGTGGCGTTAAGGAGTTTTCTTGTCGCGAAATTCCACTCTTTTTCCCTGATTGCGTCTTTAACCGAAGAAAATCAGGAATTGAATAGACCGGCGAAAAATATTTCATTTTCCGTTGTTTTTACATTAATGGCGGAGAATGTCTATTTTACCTGTCTTGAGGATCCAAGTTTTTCAAGTCATACCAAATCAAATCTGGCTGATGATTTAATAGCCCTTTGGGACAGCGGCACCGACCCCCGCAGCATCCGCCATTTGAGGGCGCTGTCAACGTTATGGACCGCAAGAGATTCCGCTCCGCCCAGTTTCGGCACAATGGACGGCAATACCGAGCTTTTACGGATTTCCATTGATATGGGCAGGGAAACAGAATGGGAGGATTTTTTAAAAGAAGAATCCACCAATAACGAGACGCGGTGGGCATTGGAGGAATTTCTTTTCGGCTTGTCTTATGAGGAAATCATGCAGGTCAGGAACAGGCTGAAACGTTACGGCGTTAATGCTGTAAGCCACGATGAAGTACGCTTATACCTTGATTCAAAACCGGCATATTCACCGGTCAACGATCATGACCCGCGCGCCATTTATGATTTTTTCATCGAACGCCGGGATGCCTGTACTCTTCGCAAGAGAGTGAATGCTCCGGGGCCTTTTCATACCCTTGAAGAGATTTATTTGAAATACCGTATTATACTTGAATCAAATTGATAACGCATCCGGCGCGGGTGCGTTCGCATCCAGTGGGGTACAAGTGCATCCGGCTGGAGCAGGTTCCCGGAGGAATAAATGAGTAACTATAAAAGACCCAGTTGGGATGAATATTTCATGGAAGTCTGCGACGCGATTTCTAAACGCGCCACATGCGAGAGAGGAAGGTCGGGCTGCGTNATCGCCAAAGATAAACAGCTTCTTGTAACAGGCTATGTAGGCGCTCCTTCGGGTCTTCCGCATTGTGACGATGCCGGTCATCAATTAAAAAAAATGCTCCACGAAGACGGAAGGGAAACCACCCATTGCGTGCGTACCGTACACGCCGAGCAAAACGCCATCTGCCAGGCGGCTAAAAGGGGAATCCCGATAGACGGGGCTACTCTGTATTGCCGCATGACTCCCTGCCGAACCTGCGCCATGCTGATAATCAACTGCGGNATAAAACGCGTTGTCTGCCAGCGCCGNTACCACGACAGCGAAGACTCCGAATCCATGTTCCAAATAGCGAAAATCCCCATTGAATATATCTTTNACGAAGTCCAGCAATACGAAAATCAATAAATNAGGCTTTTCCAAAAACTGAAGTTTCGGAAAAGCCTTAATNCCTGTAACTATTAACTTCTTATTTTGTTGTGAGGAAATAGCCGAAAACTGCCGATAATGAAGAGCCGTGAAGTATCTGTGCAGTTTATTCATTATTTTTGCCTTCTTTGTCTTTGGGTCGTATACCGCCGGAGCGGATGATTTGATCCATGTGGTTGGAAGGGGAGAGACGATCTATTCAATTTCCCGCTTTTACCGTGTCGCCGCGGACGAGCTTATGAGGGTCAACAATATCACAGACCCTTCAACGCTCCAAGTCGGAAGAAGGCTCGCGATACCGTCCGCCGCTTTTTCGGATATCCCGGCTCCGCCTGATACTCAGGCACTGACAGATTACCGGGCGGTAAGGGGCGATACATTATTCAGCATAGCAAGAACGCATGGAATCACGCTTGCGAGATTGCAGGAGATCAACCGGTTTCCCGCGAACCATGTGCTTCGCGCAGGGGACGTGATCAGAGTGCCTGTGCAGACGGTTATCGTGCAGCCTGTAAGCCCGGCTGCAAGTCAGATTGACAGGCTGTTTACATTGCGCTGGCCGGTGACGCCTAATAGCATTGCTTATATGACAGGCCAGATGGGCGTTGTGGTGGAAGGCGCGCAGAATGAACCGGTGCGCAGCCTAACGCAGGGAAATGTTGTAGCGGCAGGTCCATGGAGAAAATTCGGCAGAGTTGTAATTGTGGAAGTATCCGGCGGATATTTTTACATGTACGGCGGCCTTGATAATTTGACAGTCAATATCGGCGACAGACTAACGCCGGGAGTGGAAGTGGGAAGGCTTGGTATTAATTCAATATCACAGAGACCCCAATTATTTTTTATGGTTTTCCGTAATGATAATCCGATTGATCCGGCGCAAGCGCCGAGAGCCGGGGAATCAGGATCTTAAAAGGAGAGACGATGGAAGCTAGTATTGAAAAGGTAGGGAAGCGCCCCAGAAAGCAGCTTGATAAAACCCAAAAAAGAATTAAAACGCAGAAGGAATCAGATCCGCTGGCATTGTATTTCAGGCAGATATCCAGATTTCCGCTTTTGACATTGCAGGAAGAGCAGAATATCGGAGAAAAGATAATCAGCCTTCGTTCAAAACTGAAGGAACTTGATACCGATAAAAAGAAAAATAAAGATATTGATTACACAAAAGAAAGAAACGTTCTTGATAACGCGCTTCTTCATTATAAAAACACGATGATAAATTCCAATCTGCGCCTTGTCGTGTCAATCGCAAAGAATTACCAGCACCGCGGGCTTTCGCTTCTTGATTTGATCGACGAAGGAAACATCGGTCTTATAGAAGCAGTCGAGCGTTTTGATTACACAAGAGGCTGCCGTTTTTCAACTTACGGTACATGGTGGATAAGACAGGCGATCATTAAAAGCATCGCTGACAAGGGGCGCGTTATCCGCATTCCCATTCATATGCTTAACACGATCAAGAAATGTTACTATGTTGCCAAACAGCTTACCCAGGATTTAGGGCGCGATCCCAACGAGGATGAACTGTCAGAGTATCTGGGAGTCCCTGTTGCCAAAGTAAAAGAGATTGTTAAACTCTCGCAGGAAACTACAAGCCTTGACACAATCGTTGACGACGGGAACCTGACGCGCCTTGCAGACTTAATAAAAGACGACATAAGAGCGGAACCTTTTGAAATGGTTTTTTCCATGACGCTTCAGGAAACAATGAGCGGAATTCTTTCGCAGTTATCCGACAGAGAAATGAAAATAATCCAGCTTCGTTTCGGGCTTACGGGAGAAAACCCGCTTACACTGGAAGAAACCGGAAAGTGCCTCGGTATTACCCGCGAACGTGTAAGACAGATTCAAGAAAAAGCAATCTGGAAACTGCGCACATTGCACGAACTTAAAGAACTTAAAGAAAATTCTTAATTTTGGGGACTAGAGATCAGGGACTAGGATTAGGTGGTAGGGACTGGGGATCAGGGACTTGGGAAAGAACTCTCGCCAAGAATCATTCCACCGGCGAACACTGTTAGAGGCGCGACAAGAATCAAACCGAAACAGCCTACAAGAGTATGTATTATTTCCGATGATACCCAAACCATATTGATTATATTTTCAAGGGGAATCCCCTGAGCGATAAAAACCATTATCATCGCGGTATATTCGGCGGAATATGCAAGTAACAGGGTAGTAGACATTGTGCCCGCCGCCTGACGCGCGACCGTATATCCCGATTTCATTAACTGTAACTTTGTAATGAGCGGCTGCTGTTTTTTTATTTCATCCATTGCCGCCGAAACATCCATCGCAAGATCCATCATCGCGCCGGAAGCGGCAATAAAAACGCCCGCGATAAAAAGATGAGACAGATTCAGGTGGCCGTATCCCGTATATACAAGCATTTCCGTAAAAGGCCGCACGGCTCCGTGGATTTTAAACCAATAAGTAAAAATATATGATAAAACCGCCGTGAACAGAACTCCGCCGGCCGTTCCTAAAAATGTGCATAATGCCCGTTTGGAAATACCCGCCACTAAAAATATGATTACAGCCGAAATTAATATCGTTACAGCTAACGCTCCGGTTAAAGGATCATAACCGTGCAGTGTCATCGGATAAAAAACTTTTATCAGCATGGACGCGGAAAATATAAAAGTTAAAAGGATTTTTATTCCCATCCATCCCATTATTAAAATTGTTAATATAATAAAAAGAACGCAAAGAATTATTGTTTTATCGGTGCGGTAATGATCCATAACCCGGATCATGGAAAATGTATTATCATCCGCCAGCGTCAGCACCGCGTAGGCGTAATCTCCGTCTGAATAAATTTTATCCATTTCCATTCTTCCTGTAAGATCATTGGCCGCAGAATAGATATTTCCCTTAAAATTTCCTTTATTTCCGGTGAATATTCCCTGAGATACTACCTTTACTTCCAGTTTTTGAAAACCATGTTTTACAGGACCCATCGTTCTTACATATTCATTGTCAACATGAAGAACGCGCACTTTGCATTTTAATGTATTTGACTGAATACCAGAGTTTTCAAATCCGGTTGGCAGCAATAAAACCAAAACGGTAAAAAGCGAAGAAACGATTATGAATACAATATCCTTTCCGGATTCTTTGTATAAACCCAGAAAGGACAATCGCATTAAAACTTTTTTAAATATATTCATATCTTTTTTATGAAGGAAAATAATTTAATTAGCATTTATGCCCATCGCTCTTGCCAGCTTGAAGAAAATTTGCGTATTGTCATAGTAACCGCCGAATATTTCCTGGTGTGCGCCGAGAGCGAATGTCGCGACNGGAACAGCCGTGTGTGAAAAAGATGTCCAGCCTATACCCGCGTTCTGGTTTAAAACCTGNGTTAATTTTATTGTTANAGCTTCATAGCTGCCGTGAAAAACGCTCCATCCTTCCTGCGGCGCGTTTGTCTGCAGTTCCATTGAACGCNTGAAAGCGGTTTCAATTTGATTTTTCTGGAAATCGGATATATTTAAACTTCCGGGACGCAAATCAATNCCGAAGGATTCNTGAATGGCGGGGAAAAGATCTTCAAATCTTCTTTGACTGACAGGAACTCTTGCTTTATAAGGCGCTACCACATCGCTGTCAAAGGCTACATACGTTTTTGTCTGTCCGGCTATTCTGTCAAAGTACATTGAATATCCCATGCCTAGATTCGCGGAAACGCCGGGCTGCGCCGGGATTCCCGCCGTTCCTGCCCAGCCAAGAGTCATGCCGCCTGTTTCATGATCGCCGATTACTATTATAAGAGTCTCATTCGGATGTCTGTTATAAAACGCGATCGCTTCCTCAATTGCGTTATCAAACACGATAACATCATGAATAACAGCGCCGGCGTCATTGGCATGAGCGGCCCAGTCAATCTTTCCGCTTTCCACCATCATGAAAAATCCGTTAGGGTTATCAAGCAGTTCAATTCCTTTTCTTGTGAAATCGACAATCGACAAATCCTGCGGCCGGCGATCCAGCTCGTAATGCATAGCTCCGGAATCCTGCACTCTCTCGGCAAGAGCGATAACTTTACCGCTGCTTGTGTTTAACGCGTTAAATGCTTCTGGTGTTCGCGTAACGGTGTAACCCAGTCTTTGCGCTTCGGCAATATGATTGTCATTTTGGCCGCTGTTTGACACAATCCATCCGCCTGCGAAGTAATCAAAACCGCTTTCCACAAGCTGTTGTCCCAATCCGACGGGTTCATTCGCGTTTCCCTCGGTATTGTTTCTGTTTGTCACTTTTCCGTAATAAGCGGCGGGTGTCGCGTGAGTTAATGTAACAGTTGATACTATGCCAACTTTCATTCCGGCATCCTTTGCGTACTCTGCGATTGTTTTATATTGAGTTCTTCCATCCCTCGGGTCAATATTGATCATGCTGGATAAAGTTTTTCTGCCGGAGGCAAACGCCGTCCCTGCGGAAGCGGAGTCTGTGATCAATGAGCCGTAATCATGTGTGTTTGAAAGACCTGCCGCGGGAAATTGGGTAAAATTCAAACGGGTTAGATTATAGTTTGTAACATTATCTTTTGTTGACAGATAATATTCCGCCGCCGAAAAATGCGATGTTGACATTCCGTCGCCGACAAAAACAAAAACATATTTCGCCCGGCCCGCGCCTGAGTCTGCGCCGGTTTCCCTTGTGTTTCCCGCCGAACTGCATCCCATAAATAACGGCTGGAACGCAATCGCAAAAAAAGCGATAACAACTAGAAAATTCTTTTTCATTTAACTCCTCCTGATATTTTTCCGCCATGCGGAAACATTTTTATACTAATCAGAGTCAAATATGAATGTTAAGGTAATATTATTGAATTATTAAATTTTGGTTTATATCGGAGTTTNCCTGTAGAAAACACAAAAAAAAGAGGAATGAAACTTTTTATCGTCCATTCCTCTTCTCTATTTGTTTTCTACANTTTCGTGCTTTTTTATCCGATCTCTGCGATTGGCTGCTTTGATGTAAGCTGCGAGCCTAACTGCGCAAGGAATTTTATCTTGCCTGTGGCGGTCGCTTTGATCGGGAGTTCCATCTTCATTGATTCCATTATAAGGACTGTGTCACCTGCTTTTACATCAGCGCCGTCGGAGGCTACATAGCGAAGGACTGTTCCTGCCATTGGAGCAGTGATGACCGCTTTACCGCCGGTTGACGGAGCCGCTGCCGCTGTTGGCGCTGCTGCAGCCGCAGGAGCTGCCGCTACAGGTACAGGAGCCGCCGCTCCGAGTAACTCGACCATTGGCAGTCCGGCTGTTACCTGGGTTCCTGTGGCAAGAAGGAAATGCACTTTTCCGGCGGTGGACGCTTTAATCGGCAGTTCCATTTTCATTGATTCCATTATTAAAACGGCATCCCCGGCTTTTACGTCCTGGCCTTCGGAGGCGGAGTAGCGGAGAATTACACCTGCCATCGGCGCGGCAATTGTTACAGTGCCTGACGCGGAAGGCGCGGCTGAAGAAGCATCGGGCGCTGCCGCGCCTGCTATCGGTGTTGCCGCTACTGTTCCCGCAGGGGAAACTGTTACAGCGTAGTTTACTCCGTTTACATTGACATTGTATCTTTCAGCTTGACCCGGCGCTCTCGGCGCGGCCGCGGCTTGCGCTTCTTCGGCTTTAATAACGATTGGACCATCGGCGCGTTTCTTGAAGAAACCGGGCGCGACTTCCGGGAACATCGCAAGAGTAAGAACATCTTCGGGAGTGACAGCGCTTGTGCCGAGAAGTTTTTTTGCGTCCTCTTCCAGCTTAGCGTATTCGGGCGGAATGTCATCTGCCGGACGGTGCGTNATTTCNTTTTCCATTTTGAGAGCTTCAAGAGCTTTCTTTACAAGGTCAGGATTCTTGGGAGCGGGGCAAGCGCCGTATTTNCCGGCAACCATGTCCTGGAATTGGCCGGAGAGTCTTGCGTATCTTCCNTTNATNACATTCAATACCGCNTGTGTTCCGACGATCTGGCTTGTCGGTGTTACGAGCGGCGGATATCCCGCGTCCTTCTGGACAACGGCGATTTCTTTTAATACATCGTCNATCTTGTCGGAAGCGCCTTGTTCTTTTAACTGGCTTTCCAGATTGCTGAGCATTCCCCCGGGAACTTGGCTTGCGAGGATGCGCGTGTCCGCGCCGAGGAAGTCCGATTCCCATTTTTTATAGTTTTTGCGCACTTTGCGGAAATATGCCGCGATTTCAAGAAGCAGACTGGTGTCAAGCCCGGTGTCATATTCGGTGCCTTTGAAAATCTCTACCATTGTCTCTGTGGGGCTGTGGCTTGTTCCCATCGACATTGAAGAAATTGTGGTGTCAAGAATTTCTGCTCCGGCTTCCGCGCACTTTGTAAGAGTCGCTACCGACATTCCTGTGGTGGCGTGTGTGTGAATCTCAATAGGCAGGTCTGTGACTTTCTTAATTGCTTTTACAAGATCATAGCCTTCGTACGGTTTTAAAAGCCCCGCCATATCTTTTATACAGATTGAATCCGCGCCGATATCGACAAGCTGTTTCGCGAATTCGGCGTATTTCGCTATTGTGTGGAACGGCGTTACGGCATAAGAAATTGTCGCCTGAATGTGCTTGCCTGTTTTCTTCGCNGCTTCCGTCGCNGTCTTGAAATTNCGCGGATCGTTTACCGCGTCGAAAATGCGGAAAATATCGACACCGTCTTTCGCGGCGTATTCAACAAATTTTTGTACTACATCATCTGCGTAGTGCCTGTAACCAAGGAGGTTCTGTCCGCGTAAAAGCATCATTATCTTTGTGTTGGGCATGGCGGCTTTAAGTTTCTTAAGCCTTTCCCACGGGTCTTCATTGAGGAACCTGATGCAGGAATCGAATGTAGCTCCGCCCCATGCTTCCAGAGCGAAAAATCCGGCTTTGTCGAGTTTACCGCAAATGGGCAGCATATCCGCTGTTACCATACGAGTCGCGAATAATGATTGATGAGCGTCACGCAACACTAAATCTGTGAGTTTTACTTTTGGCATTTTTTACCTTCCTTGATTATGTTAATTATTTTTTTTATATTCATTGACAGCCGCGCTTATGGCAGCCGTTACCGCGTCGTTTCCGGCTCTGCTGACCCCTGCGGCGGAAACAACAGGCTGGGCTTCTTTTTCACCCAGAGATCTTAACGCAATTCCCCTGCCGATGTTATAAAGCATAAAAGCTATTAAACAAAACAATCCGCCCATGCATGCAAGAGAAGTAACATCGCCTTGCTGCAGCATATCCATTAAAGTCATAAATCCTCCATCATTGTATATCATAGTAACGAAAAAATTGGAATTTTTCAAGTGGAAAATATAATTTTCTTTTACGTGTTTGCGTACAGATTAACTTTATCTCAGTTTTTTCCGTAATTTGCGCCGTTGATTGCGCTCTTTGGCGGCGGCTTCCCTGTCGGCTTGCGAAGGCTGATGTGTTTTTTCATCTTCTTCCATACCGTAAACGCGTATCGCTTCCCTGTCTTTTAATCGTGAATTGATAATCAGCCATGTAACTCCGAAGACTATCATCCAGAAACACAGAACCTGTCCTGTAGAAAAACTTAACAAGGGATGTGCATAGGCAGTTGGAAGGGAAGTTTTTACAATCTCAAAACGGTACCCGAGATCTCTGTCCGGTTCCCGGAAATACTCAATGATAAAGCGGATAATGCCGTAACCCAGAAAGTACAATCCAACCTGAAATCCTTTAAAAGGTTTTTTGTTACGGAAGAACCATAGAACCGCCCATAACACAATGCCTTCAAACAACGCTTCGTACAGTTGGGAAGGGTGGCGCGGCAGATTTACCATCGCGCCTGTAATTTCAACACCGGCTTTCTGCGCGATTTCCGCAACCCATGATTCCGCCGAAGGAAGAGGAGCGGCGTTGGGGAAGATCATTCCAAGCGGGCTTGAAGTCGCTCTGCCGTAAAGTTCCGCGTTGATAAAATTCCCGATACGCCCGAAAGTAAACCCAAGCGGGATTGCCGTCGCGAACATATCCCCGATTTCGCGGAAACTGAATTTTTTTACTTTCGCGTAAATAACTACAGCCAGAAGCCCGCCGAACGCTCCGCCGTGATAGCTCATCCCCTGAAGCCCCGTAAAACGTCCGTTTCTGAAAGGCCAGAAAATAAGCCAGGGCTGCTGGCGGTAGATATTACTCGTTTCGTAGATAAGCGTGGAGAAAAGCCTTGCCCCCAGAAGAAGGCCGATTATTCCCCAGACAAACAGGCTGTAAAGCTCGTCATCCGACATCGGAAAATTCCTTTCTTTTACCTGCTTGCGGTATACAAAATACGCCGTCATAAACGCGAAAACATACATAAGGCCGTACCAGCGTACCGGCAGTCCTGGAATAATTTCCGGGCTGAGCCATGATGGAAAATTTACAACTAAAAAAGGCATTTTATCCTCCGATAAATAAACGGTTTTCCGTTAAATTTTAAAACCCTGCTGCGCGGCGCGTACCAGTTTTGATTTTAAAAAGTTGTTTTCTTTTTTCATTTTAGAAATCTCAAACTGCTGTGATTTAATTGTTTCGATCAAATCTCCCTTGTTCATTGCGCCTGAATGAAGCAGATCTTCCACATATTCCATCTTGGAATCAAAATCAATCTCCGCTTCCATTTCCGCTTCCTGGAAACTTTCATCAAGCTGTTTATCGTCGGGTTTATACTCATCGTCAGGGCTTTGCATGATTTTATCCGCAATGCGGTAAATCGCCTGCGACAGGATCGACTGCGGCTTGTAAAGGGTGATAGGCAGCCTTGATGAAAGAGCTTTATCCTGGATTACATCGCGGTAGATGATACCCATGTGTTCAAGTTTTAAATCAAGATACTCTTCGCATGAACGGCGGATCTTCATCGCCACATCCGCGTTTTTCGGCTCGTCCACAAGATTCATGATCAGTCGCGGGCGCAGCGAGTCAAGGCGTTCCTTAAATTTATCGTAAGATCCGGGATCGATTTTTTTAATCTCCGGCAGGATTTTTGGAATGTACATTCTTGAGTGCCCCGAACCTTCCTTACGGATTTTTTCCAGATACGCCCGCGCCGGCGAGCCTTTAACGCAGGAACTGAACATCAGGCGGAACACCGTGTTTTTAAGAAATACATACGCGTTTAACACCGCCGTTACCGCCGGGGCCGAAACTACAACGCCCTGATTGGAAAGCAGGAAAAAATCCAAAATTGACTGATGGGTTCCGGCTCCTAAATCGAGAATGAGTATATCGGTTTCTTCGTTAAGGAGGAGCAGTTGTTTGACAAGAGCTTTCCGTTGAGTGAGGCTTAAATTGGCTGTACCCGGAATTTCATTGTCGCCGGGAATGAAACGAAGCCCGCGTATATCAGTATTAGANATAACATCCNGAAAATTTGATCTTGTGTTATTTAGGTATGTTCCGATGCCAACCTTGGGAGCCTGATGCCCTAAAACAAGGTGAAGGTTTGANGCCCCTAGATCGAGATCGGCAAGTACAACCCTTTTGCCTGCCTGGGCGAAGGCAATTGCCAGATTTGCCGAAACAAGTGATTTTCCCACACCGCCTTTTCCGCTTGCTATTGGAATAACGCGCATTATTTTTCCTCCGTATCGTTAAGTCAGCCGTCTTTCGCTGGCGTTCCATTTCCGCTTCATCGCTTTCCCTGCTTATTACCAAAATTGCCGCAAGCGCGAATAAATCGCCGCTTAAAATAAATTTATTCGTATCGGTATTTTGCTGAGAAATTAAAACCCATCCAAGCATTGTAATAATGCCGATGATTTTACCGGCTGCATATAACGGCATATACACTCTGTAACGCCTGTCATCCAGCATTATGAACAAAGCCATCAACGGAAACAACGCCGCAAGGGCTGCAAAAACTATCACCGTAGAAATTCCCGTTCCATCCGACAGTAAAACCAAGTTTACTGCCAGAACCATGATCCTGATCAGTTCATATATAAAAAGCCCGGGTTTCAGGAACCGGATAATTTTCATATATTGAAGATAAAACACCGCCAAATATTGATCAAGTAG
>WQRT01000034.1 GCA_009786625.1 Treponema sp. | reverse complement strand
GAAAAACGAACATCAGCGTCTCTTTGATTGCAGGTTAATTCGAGGTTGCGCTGGGTAGCTTCATCAAGACCAAGATACTCGCTGTCTTTATAAACATTAAGCGTTCTAATATGAACAAGTCTGCTTTTAGAAGTAGTGTCAAGATAATCAAGGAGCGCGCCCGCCGATACAATGTGGGCGCTGTTTTCGTTAAGCCCGAAACTTTTTAAGTTAACAAAACCAAACTGTTTTTCCAGCCTTGCTTTTGCCTGCGCCGGATCAAATATCCAGTCCGCAAGCCTGTTTAAAACAAGAGAAGGACGGTTATATATACAGGAAGCGATATAATTATTTTCTTCAAGAAGCGATTCCTGAATCAACAGTTCTTTTAATTGAAGCCTTTCTAGTTCCTGAGCGAGGATCTCCCCTTCTTTCGCAAACACCGTNGTAAAAAAATCGCCTGTTGATAAATCAATATACGANAATGATAAAACATCTTTTACGGAAGTAAGGCAGCCGAGATAATTNGAACTTCCCTTATCGAGAAAATCATCATCAACAGTTGTTCCGGGNGTGATAATTTCTACCACGTCGCGGTCAACTATCTTGGTTCCCTTTCCGGGNTGCGTTAATTGCTCGCAGATGGCGATTTTTTTTCCNAGTTTTAAAAGCCGCGCAATGTATGATTTTGCGGCATGATACGGAATACCGCACATCGGAAGCCCGTTCCGGCTGGTTAAAGTAAGATTGATAAGAGCGGAAACTTCAACAGCGTCCTGGGAGAACATTTCATAAAAATCCCCAAGACGGAAAAAAAGTATGCTTCCTTCGTGTTGTTTTTTTATGCGCCTGTACTGTTCCATCATCGGGGTGGTTCTTGACACATCCATGTCTTTACCCTTCAGGCTTAATTTCTTCTTGCTCTTGTTTGCAGGCTTCTTATCAATCTGTCTGTAATATCAACAGAAGGCGAGTACCAGAGTATGCTTGGATTATCCCTTAAATTCAACACCATACTGTACCCTTCGCTTTCCGCGATATAGCGGATTTCATCATGAACTTGATTCAAAAAAGATGAAGACTGCATTAACTGCGCCCGCTGTCTTTCAAGTTCCGCTGTTCTTGTCTGGTAAAATTCGCGAAGATATTCCTGTCTCCTGCTTATCAGATTCTCAAGTCTCAGTATTTCAGTTTGATTTTCTGCAAGAATCGCGTCTGCCATCCTTGATCTTAAATCCTGAATTTCCCTTGACATCCTGTCAATATCGCTTTGAGTTCTTGCGCTTCGTTCCTCAAATTCCCTTACAGCCCGCGAATCCATAAAAAAGGCGGTATAAACACTCGGAAGGTCAACCACGGCAAAACGCGTTATCTGCTGGCTGTACGCAATTCCTGCTAAAAAAACGAAAAATAGCGCGGTTATAATGGTTTTTTTAAACATCTTCAATACCTCTAATATGACATAACAATTGAGAATACAAGATCCATACCTGATGTCGGTCTTGTCGAGTCATGGAAAAGATCCCCTGCCTGCCATAAAACCTGCCCGTCTTCAATGCGGAAACGCTTTGCGAGGCTGAGGCGTATCGGAAACTGCGGTAATGCAAGCCTTAAACTTCCGCCGAAACTGAAACGCAGATTCTCTTCTGTAAAGTTGCCGCCCCAAAAATAGTCTCCTTGTTTTGTTTCAACGCCGGCTGCGTCAAAGAAAAGATCGAGAGCGATGAAATTCTGCACAATCGGGAAGCGCAGTTCAATCCAGCTGTCAAAGAGCATGAAGCCTTTTCTGGAACGGTATTCGCTTCTCCACCCTCTTGCGTTGAACATACCGTCTACAGCGAGTTTATTGGACTCTTCGACAGTAAGCGCATCCGGGCGGAAGGGCTGGCTGAATAAAAACGATACTCCCATATGCAGCGCCAATACGCTTTTAAAACTCCAGCTTTCTGTTACTTGAAAATTAAACAGCGTAAGGAAGTACTGGACTTTTGTATCGCTTCTCATATAATGTTCGCGCTCGTTATTTAAAATGCCGTAAAGACCGAGCCTTTCGTACAGGTAATAACCATTTGAGGGATCATAAAAAATATCGCGTTGATCCAGAGAAAGCGATAACCACAATGAGTTTTTGGGCATCCATGTATTGTTTCCGGCTCTTAACGCCGGATCGAAAGGCCTGTATAAATCATTTTTGTAGATATTCTGAACAATACCAAAACGCATCCCGCCGTTAAGTCCAAAAATGCCAAGGGGTGTCATCCACCTGTACCCGCTTGAGATTCCTGTTGAAATATACCATTGCTCGTAATTCATAAGGTAATCCCTTGTCGGGATTCCGGTGTCTTCATATTCTTCACGGGATGTAAAACCGTCCGGGAAGGCATAGTCTTCATCGCCGTAGAAAAACGGAGGCTGGTTATCCATTAATGCAAGCCGGTTATTGTAGTTAGCGGAAAAATCCACGCCAAGCGAGAAAGGCATTCCTAACAGCCAGCGGTGAAGGTAGTTTATGGAAAAAGTTGACGTGTCTATAACTGATGTGTTTATTTCGGCGCCCAGTTCATTACCGGTTCCGGCAAGATTGCGGTCTGTCCATTTAAAAAGCCCCGATATCGGGAACGTGTCAGGATCGGCTACGCCTGAAAAAGTAAGGCCGAACTGGAGATCGGTCGTCATTTGTTCTTCAAACGTAAACACCAAATCCATGAGGTTTTCTGTGGAACCGGGAAGGGTTTCCGGTATGACCATAGAAAAATATTGAAGGTTGTACAAATTGCGCATTGCTTCCATGATTTTAGTTCTGGAAAAAACATCGCCTGGTTCTAGCGGTATTTCTCTCAGAATTACATTGTCGTTAGTCCTTTGGTTTCCGACGATTGTAATGCTTTCGATGTACGCCCTGCTTCTTTCGGTAATTGTGATGGCAAACGATATTGTATTTGTTTCTGTGTTTCTGGCTTCGACTCTCGAGAATGAATTAAAAATATATCCGTTCTCGTAATAAAGATCCGCTACGCGCTGCATATCGGCTTCGAGTTTTGCCCTGTTGATAATATCGCCTGTTCTGGAAGAAACAAGCCTTTGGAGCTGATCGGAAGAGAAAAGCGAATTGCCGCTGAAAGTAATGCCGCCAAACCTGAACTCGCTCCCCTCGTCTATTAAAAAGGTAAGCACGAGGCTTGAACCGCGTTCCGTTGTTTCCGTTGTCCGCGTCACATCCCTTACAATTGCGTCTATATATCCGCGATCGTGGTAATACCTTGTAATTGTTTCCCTGTCTGCGATAAGACGAGCTTCCTGGAACGCGCCGTTATTTAAAAGAGATTTTGCTTTAAGAGAGAGCTGGCTTCTTAACGTGCTGGCGGTAAACCTTGTGTTTCCCTGAAACTCGATTCTGGAAATTGAAATTTGCTCCCCTTCCGTTATGTGAAAGTTAAGGGTGACGCTTGAATCGCCTGTATTTGTTTCNGAGGATGTTACTCTGACATTTGTAAATCCTTTTTCAAGGTATTTATTGATTATCGCGTCTATATCAAGGCGTACTTTCGCCTGATTGAATATATCGCTTATTCCCGATGTTATTACATCCAATAATTCGCTGCGGCGTAAATTGCTGTTCCCGATGAAATTTATCCTGCCGATTACCGGGCGTTCTGTGACGTTAAACCTGATTATTACCTCATCGCCGGAAGCGTTTGCGGGTCTTGTAGATGGTTCAATGCGGTCGAAATACTCAAGAGCGTAAAGCCTGCCCTGTATATCCCAGAAAACCGCATCGGTAAAAATGCGCCCCCTGTAGGGGTTCATCAGCGCTTCCAGTTCGCTATGTTGTACATTACGAAGCCCGGCAAACTGAATCTCGCGTATCGGTTTACCTTGATACCAGTCGTCGCTTAACGCGGAGCCTTCCTCCTGTGAGAATCCCAAAACCGCTGTAAAAAAAAGAAGAATTACAACTACCCAAAATCTCATTAAAACTCCTAAAACCGGAACTTCCGGCTTAAAATGATTTACTCCAGCTTAGAGTAATTGAATTATCGTTCACCCACCAGTTTTCCGGGTGGCTTGGGAAAAAATCCCAGCGGATATTTACAAAAGGGCTTTGTAATTCGATTCCGATGTCAGGTTCAAACCGTATACCGCCGAAAACAATACTGCTCTCATCATATTTCAATGTAAGCATTCCCTGTACAATCATAAATTGTCCGATATATCTACCTATAGAAACAGTTGTGTTATCAAAATAGTTACCTACGCGGTTATTCCTGTCAACAGGGGTTTGTAAAGCCGATGTTCCGGAAATTAACGCGTTTTGTAAAAATCTTGTCCTTAAGCTGAACATATCCAGCCGCAGGAATTCTCTGGCCTGCCTCTCAAACTGCCTTAAAAAAACAAATTGCGAGAAAAAATCAGAGGAGGCGGCGATTTGCGTAACAATGTCGGTAGTTGAGGAAATCAAAAACCGCTGCGCTGACTCCGCATTATCGTACCCCTGAACGCTGCTTAAATTCTGCCCTAAAATAGAATAAATTTCAAGCTGTGTTAAAGCGGGACTCGCCTCAAAACGCGGTTCAAAACCGTAATCCATATTCAACAGAGGCTGGTTATTGATGATCATGGCTATTGTCACAGGTCCCGAGTCAGAGCGGTCGCGCAATTCCGCTCTTGCGCTTATGCGGGGATCGAACCGGCTTTCATTTTCCCTGAAAACTATATTACCCTGCCGGATATAAAAACTCCTGTCAAAGTAATAAAGCTCTCCGGCTCGTATTCTTATATCGCTGTTTATCGAATATTGCCCTGATTGCGTATCAAGTGAAACGTGTATTACGCTACCCATTTCCGGGTTTGCTCTTAACACCGGGCTTACATTAGGCCATAAAAACTCAACTGAAGGACCTAGGGTAATTTCAAAGTTGGCGGCTGTATTAAAATCCATATTTTCAAACGGCGCTGTGCCGCCCGCCGCTCTCATTACGTCCATATTAAGACCGAGTTCNGTGTTGTTCACAAGNAGCGACCCGTTATATTCCATGAATTGATTAATCGAGTCTACCATGATGTACAGATATCCTGACGCGTTTCCGTTGGCAAGAAACCCGGCTATATTCATCCCGTATGGAATGGGATTTTCCCTCGGAATGTTTATGTCAAAACCCATTGTCAGCGGAACCCAGTTATTAAAAATGAACCAGCCGTCCGCGGTTGCGTATCCGCTTCCTGACGCGGCAATTACATTGGAGAATGTCATTTCATAACCTTGTAAAACAGCGTTGAAAGGGACAATCCTGATATCTTCGCTTACATAACCAGGGACGCTTAATCTTATGCTTGTTCCTCTTACGTTCCCAAAAAATTCGGGATTTATGATGTCTCCCCTTATGTCGATTGCACCCGTTATATATCCGCCCGGAATACTAAAATCCGGTATCGACACGAAAAGCGACCACAAAGCCGCTAAATCGATGTAAACGTTATTGGTACCGGCGTTTAAGATGCCGTTAATGTACGTTCCTGAAAATGATCCCCTGATTGGAAACGGCGCTGAAAGACCCGCGAATAAATTACCCTCATTATCCAAATCGATCCTGAGCATATCTCTGATCCCGCCTGATACCGATACTGAACCTTCGTTAGATGAAAAATTGAATGTTAAATGATCCTGCTCATGATCTCCGTAACGTACATTGCGAATTCTGAGCGCCCCGCTGAAACGATTAAACACATTTTTTATATTAAGCCACGAATCTATCCCCTCGAAGTCCGCTTCCAGCGATATATTGCTTGAAAAATATCTTTTAAAAACATCGCCGTTAATATCAGCGCTTGTCTGCATAACGCCGTGAGCCAAGTTGAGATCGAGCTGCGGTACAACTGCCTGTACGCCTGAATACACAAGCCGCAGATTCTGCACCGTAAGTTCATCGTGGGAAATATGCATATTTAATGAGGCGTTTAAAGGTTCGTTTTGCAGTCTTGCGCTAAACGATAAAAGATTGATATCCGCGCTGAACGACTCGATTGATTCCCATGAGGCGTTTACATCCGCGCTGAGGCGGATTGANGTGTTATTTCCCGTAAAACGNTCAAGTATAATATTTGTAAAGGANGCATGTAACGAGGTATTNCCGTCTATNTAACTGCCTTCCAGAATGTAATTTTCCCCCGCTTCATGGCCGTCCGTCAGGCGGGCAAGACATTCAAGATATGTAAAATTGCTGTCCCATATAAAATCCATGCTTCCTGCGAGTATGCCGAAGTGATCGTTTAGGATTATATTTCTGAAACTGGCACCGTCCTGATCGGCAATCCCCGAAAAACTGAATGATTCCATTGAACCTGAGTTGTTTTGAAAACGTGCNGAAAAGCGGTCGAAATCCACATTCCAGAAATCGTGNGAATTGTATCTTAATGTCGCGTACAGATTCGTATAAACAGGCTTGTAATTAATCGGAAAAGGATATTCCACGGCTTCAATGTAACCCGACATAGCGCCGTTATTCGAAATATTTCCATAAATGTGAAGGCCGTTTTGATCACGCGCAATCAATGTTGACCCGTCAAGAACCTGGCCTTCGATGCGCCATGAAAGATCAATAAATGAAGCGTTAGCTGTAAATGCCAGCTCCGCCGGATTGGAATAAATTATATCAGCGGAAAGCAGAAGTTCATGCCCGTTAAAAGTAAATACTCCTTCGCTTAACGTAAACTGCTTATCTGTGCCGGCAGCGGATAACATTCCGGTGTTATCACCGTACTCTATAGCGATGGACGGGGCATTAAAGTTAAAATTTTTAAAATCCGTTGATAAAAATATTTCTGTGTTTAAGTCAGTTTCCCGTAATATTTCACTTGAAAATGGAATGTTAATAAAATCCGCGAACGGGCGGAATAATTGTGTGATTTCGTATATCGAAATGGAGTTAAGCGCTATATACGCTTCCAGTGAAGCCGGATTTAAATTAACGATTGAATCTATATTAAAACCGCCTCTATTACTTTCGCCGCGAAGGACAAAATTCATTTCCCTGTCGTCAGGCGTTATTAAAATTTCCAGGTTGCCGATGTGAGAATCCGCTATGTTCGTGCGCGGGCTTGAAACAAGAATGCCGCTTCTACTGTTAGTAATATTAAATACCGTGTTTATGCTGTCTTTTCCCGTAAGGCTGAAGTCTTCTATGTAGAAAATACCATGCGGCCGGATAGGTTCATATTCAACTCTGCCTGAAAAACCCATGCTGCCGTAAAAAAGCGCGGTTTGAGAAATGTAAGAAGAAAAACGCAGATTATTAACTGTAATTTCTTCTCTGCCTCCGTGCACGTCGAGAAGGAAAACTTCCTCCACAGTATTTAAACCGGGATATACCGCTCTTAAATTAACTACGAAATCTAAATTGCTATCTACAAAAATTTCTCCCGTTAGCTGCAATCCAAGTAAATAGTTAATATTGCCGAACTGGCTTGATAAAATTATTCTGTCATCAGGTTTTAAACTGTTAAAATTGATATCGGCGGTTAGGTTCTGCGTTTTTAAATTGTAATCAAGAATCAAATTTAACTGATCATCACGCCGGTTTTTAAAAAGACTGATAACATCATGGTTATACGAAAACGCGTAATTGGACGGAAGTATGGAAAATAATCCTCTTGGGCTTGCGGATGCTTCATGTTCCATAAAACTGAGATATGAAAACGCGATTTCTCCTGAAATATCATCAAGACCCGAAGCGCAGAATCCATTAACATCGATCGCTGTTCTTGCGGTAAATATTCTTCCTAAAAAGGGAGTGCTGCCCTCGATATTCAAATGCGAATCGAAATGTAACGGCGGATTGACGTTATCTGTATCTGTTCTGTTGATATTAAGACTCATGTCCGATATTTGGAATGAAGTATCTCCATCAACATAGTAAAAAAATAAATTTCTGATTCTATAATTTGCGTCTTGGGGCAGAAACTGCGCCAAATCAACCGCGGAACTGTTTTCCCGATCATTCTGTAAATACGATGAAAGCAGTTCAATTGTATCTGAATCCTTTTCCGCGTCGATGCGGATTACAGGCCTGTCGATGTGAATCGTATGGATGCTTGGATTTCTGTAAACAAGCAGTTCAAAAACAGAGAAATACAGCCTTACCCGATAAACGGTAAAGATTGGAGTGTCGTTTTTTAAGAATCTCAGGTTCCTGATATCAAAAGATCCGAAAAAAGAAGGCCTTAAGGAGGTATATGCTACTTGCATCCCGGAAGCTTCTTCGAGTTTTTCGATTAAATTGGAGCGAATTTCCTGCATTGCCGCCCTGACTGCCGCCTGAACAGGCTGCATGACAAGGACTGAGATACCTACAAGGGCGAAAAAAACGAGTGTTTTTATATAAACTGACGCGGGAAGAACCTTTTTCCCGTTTTTCTCGATAAAAATTGACAAATTAACATCCGAAAATTGCTTTTATATAATAAATATAGCACATTTCTGTATCAGTTTAAAGACATCAAAGCGTCTTTTCATGTTAATTTATGATTTTTACCATATATCTAAGAACCGTATATTGCACTGGTGACAGCCGCTTCTATATGTGTTATTTTAGGCAGATGGAGATTATTTCAAATTTTGCGGTTTTGGAAGGCGGGGACGGCTGCGGGACTACGACACAGCTTTCCATGCTTGCGGAACGTTTTAAAATAATAAAAAAGCCTGTTCTCTACCCCACTTTTGAGCCGACAGACGGACCGATAGGCAGGTTAATCCGCGAAGCGCTGCGTAAAGAGTTCCCTGTAAAACCGCATACCCTTTCAATGCTGTTCGCCGCGGACAGGAATGAGCATCTGTACAAGCCGGATGGCATAATTGAGCGCGCTGGCCGCGGTGAGCTTGTTGTTAGCGACCGCTTTGCCTTGTCTTCACTTGTTTATCAGGGGATAGACTGCGGCGATGATCTTCCGGGTTTTTTAAATTGGCGTTTTCCCGCTCCCGAACTTACGATTTTTCTTGATATTGATCCTGAAACCGCTGTCGAAAGGATGAAAAACAGAAACAAGCTGGAAATATACGAATATCTTGATTTTCAGGTCAAGGTACGCGCTCAGTACGGGGCTTTACTTCAGAGCTACCGCGATAAGGGAGCCAGAGTAGAGATAATTGACGCTTCAAAAAGCGCTTCTGCCGTCGCTGATATGGTGTGGAGCAAACTGAGCCAAATGCCGATATTTAACGTATAGTGAAAAAAGCCTTTAAAATAATCACATTTCTTGTTCTCCTTGCGGCGGCTCTCCCTGCGAACAGCTATATCGTCACCTACAAGGAACAGTTTTACAGGCTCTTTCATGTCCACTATATTCAATACCCCGAAGATTCCATAGAAAATATCTACTGGCTGGAGCAGGCGTTACGCGCCGATTTTGCCAATCCTCTGTACGCGATTGCCCTGATTGAAAATGAAATTCAGTGGGAAAAATACCGCTATCTTTTTATGATGCATCTAAACATCAAAATGCTAGAACAGCATCTTTTACTGGGAAATAAATACAATAAAAGGAACGCTTACTTTTACAATGCTCCTTGGAGGGATGAAAATCTCGCAAGCCTTGATATTGCCGAAACCTGTTACCGCACGGCGCTCTATTACTGGAACGAAGCTCAATCATGGGCGGCAAGAGCAAACGAAAGGCGTTTCAGATGGATCGATCTTCCGCGCGTCCAGTACTGGATCGACGAAGCTGTCAGGATCGAAAGAGGCAGTTTGAATTACGGCCGGACTATCAACCGCGAGCTTCAATTTTTACAAAGGGTGCGCGAGAGATTTCAAGAAATGGATAATCATTATGTGATTCAAGATACAACGGAGTGATATTTTTATTCCAGATCATGAATCAACATGAACGTAAGATTTTAGCCGCGAACCACACGAACTAACACTAACTCGTTATTTGAATAATATCAAAACAGCTCTCCCTGTCCGCTTTGCTTTTTCTGCATTGTTATCAGTTTTAAAAATTCATCTTCGCCGATAATGGGTATGCCGAGTTCGTTTGCTTTTTTGTTTTTGGATGATCCTGACGACGGGTCGTTTGTGACAAGATAGGAAAGCCCTTTTACGACCGATGATTTTGCCTGTGCGCCTAACGCTTTAATCTTTTCTTCGGCCTCTCCTCTTTTCATTGATTTAAGTTCTCCTGTAAAGCAAAAAGATTTTCCGCGAAGGGGTTGTGTTTCCTCTGAAGGCGGAGCGGCTATTGTAATTACACCGGTTTTTAATACGGCGTTCATTTCTTCCTTACATTCTTTTAGACCTTCCGTTATGACGGACGCTGTTATTTCACCAAGACCGAAGACAGCCGCCAGATCCGCCGTTGACGCNTTTTGNAATTTTTCAAGGGTATCAAAACCTGCCGCGGCGATTTTTTCCATGGTGGTTTCGGCGATTCCTTCAAAATCAAAACCGGCTGTAAAGGCGGCAAGGGATAGCTCTCTTTTTGTTTGAATGTGCCTTATGACCTTTGCCGCGGAAAGTTCTCCCATTCTGTCGTACCCTGCCAATTCTTCTGCCGTTAGCTGATATAATTCGTGAATGTGCCTTAAGTTTTTATCAAACAACTGACGCAGAAGTTTTTCACCTAACTCGCGTATGTCAAGAACCGACACCCATTTTTCCAGCCTGTGTAAAAGGCGTTTTGGACACGCGGGATTCGGGCAGTAAAGCCTTGTTCCGGCATCGATAAGTTCCGCGCCGCAGGAGCACTTTTTCGGAAAATCAATTTCCTTTTTTTCATCTTCCGTCTGAACGGAACTCAAGCCTTCAATCTTTGGAATTATCTCGCCGCGTTTTACGACGCATACGGAAGAGCCGATTTTTAATCCCATATCGCGTATCATACCGGGATTGTTAAGGTTCGCGCGTTTTACCGTGGTTCCGGCGAGGCGGACAGGATCGATAACGCCGATTGGAGTATATGTCGCGCCTGATTCGCTCCAGATAACTTCGCGAAGGACGCTGAAAGCCGTTTCCAGTTTAAACTTGAACGCGATTTGTTTTTCAGGGCGGGCTTTCCGTAAATCGGACATATCTATATCAATATTCTTGACGACAAGCCCGTCGATATCAAACGGGAGTTTTTCTCTTACGGATGAAACATCATTGCGGTAATCAATTACTTCCTGCGCCGATGAAAATGTTTTTGTTTCTGTTGTATTGAATTTCCTTTTTTTAAGCCAATCGATCTTTTGTAATTCGTCTTTAAAAAAATTGTCATCGCCTGAGGCGGAGGCATCATATACAATCAGAGTTAAATCTTCGCAGCCTTCTCCGTCCTTGCGGCGCATAATACCGTTAGCTGCATTGCGGCAATTTGCTTTTGTGTTGTATTTTTTTTCCCATACATCATGAGTCATGATAACTTCACCGCGTACTCCGCCTGTAAACACGGCATCCATTTTTTGAACCGCTCCCTTCATGCGCCTCGCGTTAGCTGTAATTTCATCCCCTGTTACGCCGTCTCCGCGGGTAACGGCTTTAATCAATACGCCTTTTTCGTACTGTAATTCAAGGCTTGCGCCATCAAGTTTATATTGAACGGCGAAAATTTCCTTGCCGTTTTTATCATCATTATTCAATAATTGTTTCTGCGCCCAGATTAAAAATTCCTGAGGATTCGACGCTTTCTCCTGGCTTCCCATCGGTATCAGGTGTTTTACTTTTGGAAAACCGTCAACACCCGGAGCTGATCCAACCTTTTTCAACACTTCGCTATCGGGGGCAAGTTCCTTTAGCTCATCCCAAAGCTGATCAAACTCGCTGTCGGAAATCTCAGTCTCGCCGTTGTAGTAGGAAGATTGGTACTTTTGAATTAGTGTTTCCAGTTCTTTAATGCGGTTTTTATTAATCTTCACGCGGGTATTATATAATATTTAAAGGACGTAAACCACCATAACAAAGTAATTTTTAGCCGAATGAACGCAAAAAAACGCTGAAATAATATATACCGTTTTTTATTGTCAAAATCATTTAAATGATATATATTAATGCTTGGTTGTAAAATGAAAAATATCTTGTCGAAAACGGCTGCTCTAATAATTATCACGGTTTTTACGTCCTTTTCCGCTTATTCACAGGTTCAAAACGAGATGATACGCGTTCAGGGCGGCGTTTTTATGATGGGAAGCCCGGAAAGCGAGCCGGGAAGGCATATGACNGACGAAGACCCGCAGCACAGGGTAACGGTAAGCNCTTTTTACATAGCCAAGTTCCCGGTCACGCAGGCGGAGTATCAGGCAGTNATGGGAACAAATCCGAGCCAGTTCAGAGGAGACGATCTCCCTGCGGATCAGATTAGCTGGAATAACGCGATCGAATATTGCAACAGAAGGAGCGCCGCGGAAGGTTTGACTCCTGTTTATACGATCTCGGGAAATAATATTACATGGAACCGCGAAGCGAACGGTTACCGTCTGCCGACAGAAGCGGAATGGGAATACGCGTGCAGAGCCGGAACGCAGACGCCTTTTTACTCAGGCGCGTCGATGGACGACTCAGGCTGGCACAGAGGTAATACTTTTGTTAACGGCGGAAGATCAACATTCCCTGTTGGTCAAATGCAGCCTAACGCGTGGGGCATTCATGATATGCACGGCAATGTTCTTGAATGGTGCTGGGATTGGATGGCGCCGTACACCGCTGACGCGCAGGTCAACCCGGTTGGCCCCGCAACAGGTACAAGACGCGTTTACCGCGGAGGATGTTTTGATTTCGCCGCATCGCAATGCCGCAGCGCCTACAGATTTGGAAACAGGCAGACCTTCAGAATGTTTTACACAGGTTTCCGCGCGGCAAGAAACGCTGAATAGCTTATCAATTTAATCCCCTATTAAATCATCAAAAAAAAAGTTATTATTCTCTAAGAGGGGAATGAATGAGCGTCTTTGAAATATATGTGGAGAAAAAAAGCGGATATGCCGAGGAAGCCGCTTCTGTTGCCGCCGATTTACGGCTTGGACTTTCGCTTGATAAAATTGAAAGAGTAAGAATTATAAACCGCTATTTCGCCGAAAATATTTCGCCTGAGGATTTTAACGCTGTTAAACGCACAATATTTTCCGAACCTCCTGTCGATATTATTTATGATGCTCTGCCGGAAAAATCTTTCGATAACGCGCGTGTGTTTGCCGTTGAATATCTTCCCGGACAGTTTGATCAAAGAGCGGATTCCTGCGCTCAATGTATTTCTCTCGCGACAGGTAAAGAAAGACCTGACATTCATTCATCAAAAATATATGTAATCTTCGGTGATATAAATGATGAAGAGTACGATCGCGTTAAATCATGGCTCATAAATCCGGTAGAAAGCCGCGAAGCCGGTATGGAAAAACCTTCCACATTGCACCGCGTTTTTTCGGCTCCAAAAGAAATATGTTTTGTTGAAGGTTTTATCTCATATTCTGATGATGAACTTGAAAAATTTCGCGTAACAATGAATCTTGCGATGGACTTGGCGGATTTAAAGTTCTGCCGTCTTTACTTTCGTGATGAGGAAAAACGAGACCCTTCTGTTACTGAGATCCGTGTTCTTGACACTTACTGGTCTGATCACTGCCGCCATACAACTTTTCTTACAGAACTTGATGATGTTCAAATTGACAACCCTGTTGTGAAAGAAAGTTATGATAATTATTTAAAGTTAAGGTCGTCTCTCGGCCTTTCAAATAAACCTGTCACATTGATGGACATGGCGGTAATCGGAGCGAAAGAGTTAAAGAAAAAAGGACTGCTTCCCGATCTTGACGAATCGGAAGAAATAAACGCGTGTTCCGTAAAAATAAAAGTTGATATTGACGGGAAAGATACAGACTGGCTTTTAATGTTTAAAAATGAAACGCATAATCACCCGACAGAAATCGAGCCGTTCGGCGGCGCCGCTACATGCCTCGGCGGCGCGATCCGCGACCCGCTTTCAGGGCGCGCTTTTGTTTATCAGGCTATGCGCGTAACGGGAGCGGGTAATCCCTTAAAAAGCCCTGCTCTTCAAGGAAAACTTCCTCAGCGCAAAATTTGCCGCACATCCGCCGCAGGGTACAGCTCATACGGGAACCAAATCGGATTGTCAACAGGGCTTGTTCATGAAATTTATCACGAAGGTTATACCGCCAAGCGGATGGAGATAGGCGCAGTGATCGCTGCCGTTCCGGCGGAAAATGTCGTGCGCGAAAAGCCTGAAGCGGGAGATGTTGTGATTCTTCTTGGCGGCAGAACCGGAAGAGACGGTATCGGCGGCGCGACAGGCTCATCCAAACAGCACACATCGTCTTCGCTTGAAACTTGCGGCGCGGATGTTCAAAAAGGAAACGCGCCTGAAGAAAGAAAAATACAACGTCTTTTCCGCGACCCTGCCGTTACGCGCCTTATTAAAAGATGCAATGACTTCGGCGCAGGCGGCGTGAGCGTCTCGGTCGGGGAACTTGCCGAAGGTCTAACGATTGATTTGGATAAAGTCACAAAAAAATATGAAGGTCTTGACGGTACAGAAATCGCGATAAGCGAAAGCCAGGAGAGAATGTCTGTCGTTACATCAAAAAAAGACGCTGACAAATTTATTAAACTTGCGTTAAACGAAAATATCGAAGCGGCTGTAATCGCGGAAATAACTAATAATAAAAGACTTGTAATGAAGTGGAACGGAAAAACAATCGTGGATTTATCGCGGGAATTTCTTGATTCAAACGGAGCTAAAAGAAAAGCTGATGTGCGCGTAACAGCCGCCGGATTTCAGAGAGGCGGTAATCGTTCTCTTGACAAAAAGGAACTGCTGGAATTAATCGCAAGCCTTAACTGCTGTTCGCAGAAAGGACTTGTTGATCGTTTTGATTCATGCATAGGAGCTGGAACCGCCGTATCTCCTTTTGGCGGCAAATATCAGCTAACGGAAGCGCAGGCAATGGCGGCTAAGATACCCGTTACGCGGGGTGAAACTAATACATGCTCGCTTATGTCATGGGGTTTTGATCCTGATATATCCGCCGCAAGTCCGTACCACGGAGCTATTTTCGCGGTTGTCTACTCTATCGCGAAGATCATCGCGATGGGCGGTAATAGAAGTAAATCATATCTTACATTTCAGGAATATTTTGAAAGGCTGCGCGATGATCCTGTACGCTGGGGAAAACCTGTATCAGCCCTTTTAGGCGCGCTGGACGCGCAGTTGGGGCTTTTGATCGCGGCAATCGGCGGAAAAGATTCAATGTCGGGCAGTTACGCGTTAAACGAAAATGAAAGCATTGATGTCCCTCCCACGCTTGTTTCATTCGCGGTTTCCACATTGAAGATCGATAACATTGTTACGCAGGAATTTAAAAACGCAGGTAATTCAGTTTATTTAATAAAACCGCCTCTTAATATTTACGATAAACCTGATTTCATCGCGTTACGCGGATATTTTGACATGATGGAAAAAATCATCGCCAAAGAAAATGTTCTTTCTGCATGGGCTGTCGGCTCAGGCGGAACTTCTGAAGCAATTGTAAAAATGTGCATGGGAAACCATATCGGTTTTTCCGCTGAAAATGAGGTTGAATCAGGATGCGGATTTGAAGGTTTTATTTTAGAAGTTTCCGGCGACAAAGGCGGAGTTACTCGTGATGAATGCGGAATTTGGAATGTGGAATTGAATAATAATATTCAATTCTTGGGGCGTACTACTTCTGAATATATTCTTAAAACTAAAAGTTATAATATTTCGTTAGCTGAAATACAGGATGCGTGGGAAAGGACATTAGAGCCTGTCTATCCTTATTTAATTGAGCAAAACGGGAAAACGGAACTGTTTACATACAACAATGTAAAAAATAATGGCAATATTGTCCATGCACGATCACGCGGTTCATTTTTTAGAAAAAACAAGCCTAAGTTTTTAATACCTGTGTTTCCCGGAACGAACAGCGAATATGATACGTCGAGGGCAATAGAAAAAGCCGGAGGCAACGCTCAGATTTTTGTTATACGCAATTTATGCGCGCGGGATATCGCTCAAAGCGTTATTGAATTTAAAAAGGCTGTGAATAAATCGCAGGTAATCGTAATTCCTGGCGGTTTTTCAGGCGGGGATGAACCTGACGGTTCGGGTAAATTTATTACGGCATTTTTTCGAAACCGGGCTGTTTCAGACGCTGTTATGGAGCTTTTATCAAATAGAGACGGGCTTATCTGCGGGATCTGCAACGGTTTTCAGGCTTTAATAAAATTGGGGCTTGTGCCGTACGGGGAAATACGCGATATGACGGAAAATTGCCCGACTCTTACATTTAACACGATAGGAAGGCATCAATCTGTGCTTGTTAACACAAAAGTTGTCTCTAATAAATCACCGTGGCTTTCATGTTTTGAAACAGGTTCTCAGTTCATTGTTCCTGTTTCGCACGGCGAAGGACGTTTTACCGCGGATGAATCATTTATACGCAAACTTGCGGATAACGGGCAAATAGCGACTCAATATGTTGATTTTGAAGGAAACGCTTCTATGGATATAAGGTTTAATCCTAATAATTCATGTTTTTCAATAGAAGGCATTACATCCCCCGACGGACGGGTATACGGACGCATGGCGCATAACGAACGTTTTGACGACGGTTTGTATAAAAATATTCCGGGCATCGGCAAGATGGATATCTTCCGCGGCGCGGTAGATTACTTTAAATAAACATTACACTATAAACCGCGCTTAATTTATTACAAGAAGCTCTGCGTTTTCTGTCATGTTAAACCTTACAGCTATATCATGCGGTGTTTCCGATGAAATATTCCTTGTCGTTTTACTGCCGCCATTAGAAATTAGAAGCGTAATTATCTGGGGTGTGCCGTAACGCGCGGCAAGGTGCATCACCGTATTGCCGGAACTGTCCCTTGCGTTAATAGCTCTTCCCGAGAAAACCGCTCTTATACACTGCTCTCCCTTTGAAAAAGAAAGTTCAGCGGCTGTTCTGTTGTCAATCGCGGCGATAAAAGGATCGGCTCCCGCGTCAGCAATTTCTTTCGCNGCATCTAATAAATCCATATCCACNGCAAGGCGTAAAGGTGTTTTTCCGTTATTATCAACCGCGTTTAACCTNGCNCCCTGTGTAATGATCGATCTTATCATTTCGGCGTTTACTCTTTCCTGCACCGCTATATGAAGCGCGGAATTGCCGCTATCATCGCTTGTGTTAATTCTGTCTCTGGTTAAAAGAGTTCTTACCATTCCCGGAGACACGCTTAATGAAATCTGGAACGGCGTCCTATTCATCGTGTTACGCGCATGAATCGAAACCCCGAGCCTTAATAGAATATTAACTAATTCTGTGTTATCCGTACTAACGGCTAAATGAAGAGGAGTATCGCCTCTTATATTTCTTGTGGAAGGATCCGCGAAATTACTGGCGAGTTTTTCTACAGATGGCGTATATCCTAGCCTTACAGCTTCCATGAAGGGAGTGTTGCCGTCTACATTTCTGGTTTCAAGATTCGCGCCGCTATTTATTAATAGAGTTTCGATATCAGCCATTCTGAAAATTATTGAGTCGTGAAGCGGAGTGTTCCCGCCGACGGAAGATGCGTTAATATCGATCCTGTTAGTAATTAAAAGTTCAGCGGATGCGCGGGCGTTCCAGCGGACAGCGGTATGAAGAAGAGAGTTCCCCTGATTGTCGCGCGCGTTTATATCGGCATTTTGATTTATAAGCACACCGATTGTTGACGGATTATTTATCTTAACTGCCATAAATATGGGAGTTTCTCCCGTCGCGTTTGTCTCTTCTATCGGCACTCCGCCCCGCAGTACAATTGGAATAACGCTGTTCAAAGCCCAATTCACAGTCCAGTGTAGAATATTATTTCCAAGACCGTCTCTTGCCGCTATCGTAGTTGGGTTTATCATCCACTGGCGGACAGGCGTTGAGGATAACCCGATAAAAAGCGGNCTGTGTCCNTCGGAGTTGAGTGAAAAAATATTNGCTCCCTGNGAAATAAGAAACTCGCCGTTTTCCGCGGTGTTAAGCCTAACCGCGATATGTAAAGGAGTATCTCCATCCCTGTTTCTTGTATCGATCAANGCGCGGTGTTCAAGTATATATTCAAGCTGCCNCGGACTCACGCGGTTTCTGACAGCGGCATGAAGCATTGTATTTCCCGCGCTGTCCCTTTGATTAACCGTCTCTTCCACTATCAACAGATTGAAAATTTCGTTACCCGCCCTTGACGCAAGATCAAATGGAGTAGTTCCGGCGTTATTCGCCGCGAATATTTCAGATTCATATGATAATAAAAGCGGAATGATTTCTGTCCGTTCTTCCTGTACAGCGATGTAAAGAGGAGTCTTGCCTTCGATATTTCTGATATGAACATCGCATCGGCCGTTTAAAAGAGCCTGAACAACCTGTACAGATCGGTTTAAAATAATCGCGATATGAAGAGGCGTCTCTCCGTGTTCGTCTCTTAAATTCGGATCAGCGTTCTTTGCGAGTAACAGTGTGATTACTTCCAGATGCACTTCAGAGGGAATACCTGTATGAAGAGGCGTGTTATTATTTGAATCCCTCGCGTTTGGATCGGCTCCGTTGTCAAGCAGCATTGTGATAACTGGAATTCTGCCTGTTCTTACGGCTTCATGCAGCGCTGTGGCTCCTGTTGTGCTTTTAATATTTATATCAATATGTTTATTAATCAGGAATGATATGAAACCTGTGTACCCGTTCATAACGGCAAAGTGAATTGGAGAAAGCCCTTCTGTGCGGCGAATATTGTAATTTGCGCTGCGCGCGGCAGGCGCGAAATAATTAAAAATCGGGTTTTGAGAATAACCGCCTGCGAGAATTAATTGTTCTGCTATTTCCATATGATCTCTTGATTCCGGTCTTTCAAGCGCGTAATCAAGGGCGTTCTTATCCGAGTTGTCTTTTCTGTTAAGAACTCCTGACCCCGAAGGCATTATCGAAATGATATCTTGTACCGATTGAACTTTTCCCTCTATGGCTGCAAGGTGAAGGACGCTCTGGTTATTGGCATCATGGGCTTCAATGGATGCAGGAGTCAGTATTGCTCTGAAAACCTCGGGACTTCCCGCAAGCGCAAGCTGAGCTGCGGTCGTGTCTCCGGCGACCGGCAAATGTATATCGGCTCCGGCTCCGACAAGAACAGCGGCTACCGCGGCGTTGTTTCCTGTTATGCTTCTTGTAAGAGGACTTTGATTTGTATTATCAAGCGCGTTCGGATTACCGCCGAGCGTCGTAAAAAAAGT
>WQRT01000033.1 GCA_009786625.1 Treponema sp. | reverse complement strand
TTGAACGTTTTTATCGTTTCCGCGCTTTCCGCTGTACTCGCCGTCATTTTTCTGCCTTCCAGTATGTCGCTTCTTGCGGCAATCACCTTCGCGCTGGCTGTGAGTTCCGTTATGTGCAAAAAGGGGATAGCGTAATGATAACCGGCACAGGCGAAGCGGCATTACTTACAATAATAATGGCTCTGGTAATATTTTTTTGCCGCGTATGCCCTTTTTTGTTTTTCCGCGGAAAAAAGACCGACGACCGGGACACCGCGGCAAGCCGCCGCGCGGAGGCTTTCATTGATTTTATAGAGAAAATCGTGCCGCCGCTTGCCATGACAGTTTTAACTTTCAACGCCATAAGCTCTCCTGTATACGAAAGCATCAAACAAGGCGGCTTACAGCACGGCGGAGCCGTTCTTGCAGCGGCGGCCGCAACAGTCATAATTCACCTGTGGCGGAAAAATCCCCTGTTCAGTATCTTCGGCGGCACCGCGGTATTTATGGCGCTTGAACGGCTGATAAATTTTTAACGTTAAAACTTTTATTAACCTATTAAGCCTTACTAAGACCGCTTCAGTTTAGATCCGGTTGACGGTTGCCCGATCGTTTTATATAAATGAAATGTTATGGATAAAAACACAGCTTTAAAATATCCGGTAGTATTTGTGCACGGAATAATCGCGCATGACAGAACAAAGCATTTTAATTTTTGGGGAAGAATCCCGGATAAATTAAAAGAAAAAGGCATAATGGTATATTACGGAAAGACCGATTCATGGGGAAGCTGTGAATCAAACGCTAATATATTAAAATACAATATAGAAAAAATATTATCAGAAAATAAAACAGATAAAGTAAATATCATATCGCACTCAAAGGGAGGAATTGATTCCCGTTATCTGATATGGAAATATAATATTGGAGATAAAATCGCGAGCCTGACAACAATATCAACGCCGCATCACGGTTCTGAACTCGCAGATTTGATATACAAACAAGATATCATTCATTCTAAAGCCATGAAAAAAGCGCTTAATATCTTCGGAAAATTGTACGGCGATATAAATCCTGACGTATTAAATGTAAATTACCAGTTAACCACAGACAGAATGAAAGAGTTTAACGATAATATCATCATGGATAAAAGAGTTTANTGCCAGAGTCTTTACACGGNAATGAACAACTCATNTGACGACCTGATGTTTTTTTACAGCCATCAATATTTAAAAAAAACAGTTGGAGAAAATGACGGCATGGTGTGTGAATATTCCGCAAACTGGGGGGACAATGTAATGAAAATCGAAGGCGGAATATCTCACGCGGAAATTCTTGACTACAAGAAAAAAGACATTTCCGGAGTCGATATACTGAATGTGTACTTAAAGATAATAGAAAATTTAAACAGCAGGGGTTTTTAAAGATTTATAACAGTACCGCCGCCGCGATTTTATCCGCACTTGTCCTGCCAAGCAGCTTTTCGATGATCGCCATCGACCACTGCGCCGCGGTTCCAGCGCCGCGGCTTGTGATAATATTGCCGTCAACAACAACGCGATCATCCGACCAGATACAGCCCTGCGGCTCTGTAATTTTTTCTTCCATTCCCGGATAGCAGGTAAATCTTTTACCGGCTATTATTCCAAGCGCGGACAGGACAATCACAGGCGAAGCGCAGATAGCGCATATCAATTTTCCCGCGGCGGCCATTTCATTTAACAGCGTTCCCGCTTCTTTGCTCGCGGCGATATTCGAGGCTCCGGGCATTCCGCCGGGAACAATTACCGCGTCATAACATGCTGTACCCTGTTTTAAAATTTCCGCAAGCGTAATGTCAGCTAACATAGTGATCCCGCCCCATCTGCCTTTTACGGACAGGTTCGATGTGACTGATGCCTTAGTGACTTCAATCCCNGCTCTTTGTAAATAGTCAATGGGCGTCACCGCTTCGACTTCTTCAAAACCGTCCGCCATTAAAATAACCGCTTTCTTTGTCATTATCTTCACCTTATCTGTCAAATATTAATGTTTTAATTACAGCCAGATATTCCCTCAAATAATAATGCAGTAATAAAAGGCGCGGCGTTCTGCTCGCCAGAGTTCCCGCGTTATTGTAACCAAGCCTTTTCGCGATAATTTTCGCGCGGAACAAATGAAACTCAGAAGATACAATGACCGCTTTCTTATTTAAATCATTCATCAGCCGCGCCGAATATTTTAAATTTTCAAAAGTATTTGTAGATTTATCTTCTATAAGGATTCTGTCAATGCCGATCCCGTTAATCTGTAAAACATTTGACATGATAGCGGCTTCCGATCTTGCCTGCCCCTGCCCCGTACCGCCGCTTGTGATAATTTTTACACCTGGATTTCTAACCGCGTAATCAACCGCGGTATTAATCCGCCTTAGCAGAGTTAAAGAAGGACCTCCCCTGTACAAGCCCGCCCCCAGAATTATCAGGTAATCCGCGTTTTCACTGCCGGAGGATCTTGCGCTGAAGAACACAAGGCTTTCAATTATTAAAAATGATAAAGCGAAAATAATAATAATAGGGGCAAAGATCATTTTAAAAATTATATGCATTTTTGCGGATAACGTTAACAGGCTTTTAAGGAAAACGCCGGTTAAAATAAGCGCTGTTCCGATAACAATCCATATCAGATTAAAAGCGCTTATATAACCTATAAAATTAAACAAAGCGGAAAAGTACCAAAAACACATAACGCCTGAAAAAATAATAAATGGTTTTATAACAAGAGTAACGATTACTTCAGGAACTTTAAAACTCATAAAAAATAATCCTATAAAATTCCGTTTTAATCCGGGTTCCTGTATATGGTCTTACTTCTGTAAAATTTTCGCGAACGCTTTTAGTTTTTTATCTTTAATGTACGTTCCCGGAACTTCAAGAATTTCCCGCGCAACTTTATTCCCCAGAACCGCACATTCAGATAGCGATTTTCCGCGTATCCATGCCGATAAGAAGGCGGCGCAAAATGCGTCTCCCGCGCCGACTGTATCATGAGGAGTAATGGTAAATGTTTCTTCCCTGTATACATTGCCGCCCGCAATCACAACCGCGCCGCGGCCGCCCAACTTTACCACAATGATGGGATACAACTCGCCGTCTGTGATGACTTTTAACATGGGGCATATGTCGCGCAGAATAATTGTTTCTTTCTCTTTCTCCGTTAAACCGGTATCTTCATCAATACCTCTTCTGATCGTATGATATAAGGCGATAGTTTCATCGGCGTTCATAAAAAGGAACAGCGGAAAATAACGGCTGTATGTGAGAATTTCTTCCGCCATTATTTTCACTTGAAAAACTGATGCGGCATCAAGCGCGACAGGCACTCCAAGGCGGCTTGCCTTTAAAAATATATGCTGTACAAGCGCGCGCCTGTCAAGAATGTATCCATCCAGTACCACTACATCAGATCCGCGGATTACATCCTCGCCAATGTGCGTTTCGTTTAAGTCAAGAGCGGCTCCGGGGCTTGCGGCAAATCTGAGTTCGCCGTCAATGTTACACGCAAAACATAAACCTGTTTTGTTATGCGATTTAACAAGCGTTGTCTTAACCCCGGCTCCTGTCATCTGTTCGCTGAAAATCCCGGACAACTCGTCATCGCCGGTGCAGCCGTAAAACGAAGTGTTCATCCCAAGCATGGCGCCTATTTTCGCGACATTCGCTGCTCCTCCCCCGGAACTTTTAACCACTTTAGAGAAATCAACAGATTTTTCCTGAAGTATAGCATCAGCCTGATCCCGGCGGATATGCTGCACGGGATCTGTAATGCCGTACTTCACTACGAGATCATTATCAATATTAATAAATACATCAACAATCGGATTGCCAATGCATAAGAGTTCAGCGTTTTCCAAATTACTATCCCCTAAATCCTAACCCCTAACCGCCGTAACCAAGTCCCTACTTGGGTCTGGCGAGTATATCAGCAATACCCGGATTCTTTTTCAGATCGTGAACAAGCCCTTCGGCGCGGCCCTTGTTCACATAATCCTTGCTCTGGAAAGAATAGGTAAAGTGAGTATGCGTATCATAATTTCCCTTCATNAGGGCGAAAGCGTCTTCTGTCATAACAAGTTCCTCGTCTGTCGGAATGACGAAAATCGGGATTTTCGATTCCGGTTTGCTGATAATGGTCTCGGCGTTTCTTGTGCAAGATGCCCTGTTTTTCTGCGGATCAAAAACTATNCCGATNCCGTCAAGGCCGTTGAGNTATTTCTCCCTCATAAACCACGCAAACTCCCCGACGCCTGCGGTAAAAACAAGCGCGTCTACCCTGCCAAGAACAGCCTGATAACCGCCTATATACTTTTTAACGTGGTGCGCTTCGATAAACTGGGCGCGTAACGCCTGCGCGTCGCCCGCGACCGCCGCAGCCTGAATGTCGCGCCTGTCTGTATGTTTACCCGTAAGTCCGAGAAGACCTGACTTTTTATTCAAAACATTTTCAACTTCAGCCGCGCTCATTCCGGTCTTGCGCATAATATAGAAAGCGAGCGAAGGATCAACATCACCGGCGCGTGTTCCCATAACAAGTCCCTCTAAAGGGGTGATGCCCATCGACGTATCAAAAGAAAGCCCGTCTTTCACCGCGTTAATTGAAGCGCCGTTTCCGATGTGACAGATAATCACGTTTGTTTTTAACGGGTCTTGTCCTAAAAGAACCGCGGCGCGTTTCGCTGTGTAGAGAAAACTTGTTCCGTGAAAACCGTAACGGCGCACTTGATATTTTTCGTACCATTCTGTTGGAACAGCGTACAAATAATTTTCAGGAGGCATTGTTTGATGCCAAGCTGTGTCCATGATCGCGCAGTGCGGCACATCGGGCATCACTTTCCTCGCGGCTTGTATTCCCATAATGTTGGCGGGATTGTGAAGCGGGCTTAAATCCTGCATAGCGGTGAACGCTTCCATCGCGGCGTTATCTACAATGACGGACTTTGTGAATTTATCGCCGCCGTGCACAACGCGGTGGCCGACAGCTTTTATCACAGACATATCGCGGATTACACCCAGATCCTTGCTTGTAAGAGTTTTTATAATTAATTCAATCGCGTCAGTGTGAGTAGGGCAATCCTGATTAAAAGTAACTTCGTCTTTACCNTTGGCTTTGTGCGTAATAAATGAACCGCCAATGGTTACTTTTTCTACAATACCGACCGCCATTACATCCTTTGATTCCCAGTCAAAAACCTGATACTTCGCAGATGATGATCCGCAGTTTAATGTTAAAATAATCATTTTTTACCGCCTTTTGCATTATTCATTAATATTAAATTATCATATCATGTATTTTTATACTATACCAGATCTATAAACCATTATACGATTTTTATTAATTTAATTGATAAAACCTGAATGTCATTATACAATCTTAAAATAAAAAGGAGCTAACATGGAAAACAACAAATCCAGAACATCGATCAGGCAAAGGGTTTTATTCTTCTCTGTTATACTGTTTTCCTTGATATTAATATGCGGCAGTGTTGTGTTTATTATATTTTACGGGAAAATTGTCCAGGAGAACACAAGCCACGAACTTGTTCAGGCGATTGAAATTGAACGCATCAGGCTGGAAGCATCGGTAAACGCGGAAATCGCAATNGCGTTAAAAATGGCNGACTCGCCGATCATNCAGGAATATTTCGCGTACCCGGAAAATCCGGGGCTGGAGCAGATCGCGTTCAGAGAGATCGCGGGTTACCGCAGGGCATTCGCGGGCAATTCGGTCTTTTGGGTAAATGATATCGATCACAGATTTTTTTCCGATGACGCGTANTCATTTACAGTCGATATCAATAGTCCTGATAACTATTGGTATATCATGACGCTCCGTGAAACAGAAAANTACAANTTTAACATAAATTACAATCCCGACCTTGATATGACAGCCCTCTGGATCAACGCGCCTGTTTTCGACAGCAGCCGTAAACCAATCGGCATACTTGGGACAGGCATCGACTTAACAAGATTTGTTGAGTCGATTTACAGGCATTACAAAGGCAAGGCGGCTCTCTATCTATTTAACTCAAGCGGCGAAATAACAGGCGCGCGCGACCAGCATCTTGTCTCAGTTAAAACTATTATGGAAGATCACCTCGGCAATACCGGCAAAGAAATTTTTGAAAAAGCCGGAAATGTCGGCGCTAATGAATTTCTGTCTTTTGAATCATCCATTGGAGTTGTCGCAGTCAGCCAGGTACCGGCATTGGGATGGTATATTACCGCGATACAGCCTGTAGGCATAATGGACATACTAGGCAGCAGCATGACATTGCTTTTTCTGTTTATGATAGCGGTGATCGCCGGAATTTTTATTACCTTCTATATATTCATTGCGCAAATGATAAAACCGATGAAAATCATGGTGGAAACGCTTGATCACATCGCGGTCGACTGGGATTTGACACAGAGGCTTCATCTTCACAGACAGGACGAAATTGGAACTGTGGGTGAATTTTTTAACACGACTTTTGAAAAAATCAGAGAACTGTTTGTTGACATCAAAGGAAGAACGGCAACCTTGTCCGGTACAGGAGATGAGCTTGATAAATTTACAAAAATAACAAGAGGATATATAGACGGAATCAACGAAAATATGCAAGACATGCAAAAACAGGTGCTTTCGCAGTCAGATATGGTCAATTCCGCTGTCGCCTCCATGGAGCGCATTATAAAAGGAATAGGCAATCTGGACGAAAATATAACCATTCAGGCGGAGAACGTCTCGCAGTCTTCATCGGCAATCGAAGAAATGCTAGCGAACATTCAATCGGTAACGCAAACGCTTGTAAAAAATACTAATAATATAAATTCACTGGCAAAATCATCAAACGAGGGGCGTAATGATTTGCAAAAAGTTTCGAATGACATCAAAGAGATTGCGCAGGAATCGGAAGGACTATTGGAGATTAACTCGGTAATGCAGAATATCGCAAGCCAGACAAACCTTCTTTCCATGAACGCCGCAATCGAAGCCGCTCATGCAGGTGAATCAGGCAAGGGCTTCGCCGTTGTCGCCGACGAGATCCGCAAGCTCGCCGAGAACTCAAGCAAGCAGTCAAAAACAATCATCGGAATTCTTAAAAAAATTAAATCGATGATTGACGCCATTACAAAATCAACGACCGTTGTTCTTGAACGGTTTATCACCATAGAAGGTGAAATACAGACCGTGTCCGATCAGGAATCGCAGATCCGAAACGCGATGGAAGAACAAGGGTACGGCAGCAAGCAGATACTTGATGCTGTAACAAGGCTCAACTCCGTAACGGATCAGGTCCGCAGATCATCCGCAGATATGACGACTGAAAGCAAAGATGTTTTAAAGCAAAGCTCTTCGCTCAAATCAATTACAATGAAAGTAGCCGACGATATGGACAACGTTTCGCAGGAAACTGATAATATATCCGGCGCGTTCACAAGAGTACAGAATATCAGCAATGAAAACAGGGATAACATCAACGCGTTGAGTAAAGGTATCGCGCGGTTTAAGGTTGAATAACTCTCACTTCACTTGTTAATAAAACCCAGACCCGCAAAGTAAGTTTCCACTGACTCGCCGCGGCAAGCGGCGGGTTTGAAGCTCTTGGCTGTTTTAAAAAGACCTTTTAAGCGTTTAAGGATCTCGTCTGTACCGCTTCCCTGAAAAATTTTAACCGCCAGATTGCCGCCGGGAACCAGCGCGGTTTGNGCGTAAGATATGACAGTTTCGACAAGCTCGTGAGAACGCGCCGCGTCGATCATGTGATTGCCTGTTGTGTTGGGAGCNGCATCGCTGATAATNACATTGTACGGTCCTTTCGATAAAAGCGCCTGCCGCACAGGNTCCGTTGTAACATCGCCTTGNATAAAGAAAAAATTGCCGCCTTCAAACAGGCTTTGATTCNATGAATCACTTTTCGCGGCATCATGATTCACTGAACCTCGATTCACAGATTCACGGTTCACAGAGACGCGGTTTCTTGCATCATTATCGAACTCGCGCGAAAGCGGCAGCAAATCGGCGGCAGCCAGAAAACCTTTTTTATGCGCGTTAAATTTACGCAGCACATAGAGGCTCCAGCTTCCCGGAGCCGCGCCGATATCAAGAACTTTTACCGCCGCGCGGGAATTAAATAGAGAGAACTTTTCATCAATTTCCATCAGTTTGTAAACCGAGCGCGCCGGGTAACCTTCCTTTCGCGCCTTCAACTGCCAGTGATCAGGTTTCTTGTAATCCGCCATAAATTGGATTATAATTGCTTATGGATCAAGAGTATACACGGCGGTTATTAAAAATCGAGAATGAATTGGAACGCTGGCTCCCGGATTCGGTGAACCAGTCTCTGGCAGACGAAGTATTTTCCGATACCGGAATGAAAATGAACGCCGATGCTATTCAAGTTATGCTCGATCCGCTGCGTGACATGATCTCGCGCGGAGGTAAGCGCTGGCGGCCGTTACTGATGACTCTTGTCTGCGAGGCTTTTTCCGGCGGAGACGCTTCCATACCGCTTTCGCCGCTTGTAGAATTTTGCCATAACGCGAGTCTGATTCATGACGATATCGAAGACGAATCCGATCAGCGCAGGGGCAAACCTTCAATACATAAAATCTACGGCGTTGATACNGCCATTAACTCGGGCGCTTTCCTTTACTTCCTTTCGACANGCTGCATAAANNCCTGTCAGATAAAAGAAAAAGAATTTATTTATAAACTATGGACAGTATGTATGCGGAAACTCCACCTTGGACAGTCAATGGATATTAACTGGCATAGAAATATTTCGTATGTTCCAAGTATGGATCAATATTATACAATGTCCGCGATGAAGACAGGCGGCCTTGCGCGGTTTGCCGCGGAACTTGGCTGCATCGCGGCTAACACTCCGAAAGAAACCGTAAAGCTGATGGGTGAAGCAGCGGAAAAAATGGGAGTAGGTTTTCAAATCCTTGATGATGTTAAAAATCTGACAACAGGAATCCCCGGCAAGAAAAGAGGAGACGATATTGTTGAGGGCAAGAAAAGCCTTCCCATTCTTATGTATATGGAAAAATATCCTGATAAAAAAGAAATTGTTTTTTATAACTTTCATGTAGCCAAAACCGACGGCATCACAGCGCCGGAAGTGGAGGAAATGATAGACGTTATTACAGCTTCCGGCGTTCTGAAAGAAGCGGAAGAAAAAGGCCAGACGTTATTAAAAGAAGTAAAAAACATTTTTAATCAGACGGAAATCGCCGGATGTAAAACTGAAGAAAAAGGACGTTCACTCCTTACAGGTTTTATCGGTTTATTGGATTAATGCTCCTGTGAAAGATATGCTCTTAAGTGAAATATGGTCGATTCTCAAAACAAGCCGCGGGAACGCCGTTCTGTTAAAACCAAAAGATATGGATATCGCGGTTCCTATTTTTATCGGTACTTTGGAAATTCAATCAATTTTGATCGGTAAGGAAGGAATGAAACTTTCAAGGCCGCATACACACGACCTTTTTCTGAACATGCTTTCCCATGTAAATCTTTCCATTAAGCAAGCGGAAATATATGAGATAAAGGATGATGTTTTTCACGCGCGGTTAATTGTCACGGGCGGCGAATACACAAAAGAGAAGCCTTTAATTCTGGAAAGCCGTCCTTCGGACGCTTTCGCGATCTGCGCCCGGAAGAAATGCCCCATTTTCATGTCACGTTCTATCATTGACGAAACAGGCGTTCCTCTCGATTATTTTATCAATGAACTTGAGGAAGAACCGGAAGATAAACATAGAACGTTAAGGGAACAGCTTGAACAGGCGGTCGCTCAGGAAGAGTATGAACAAGCCGCGGAAATACGCGATTTATTAAAAATATTAGAAGCAGAGTGAAAAAAACGCGCGGCGTAAAGACTAAAATAGCGCAAAACCAGCCGTCTAAAAAATACAGTTTTAACAAAAATTCCCCGATATATTGAACAAGATATTGAAAAGTATTAAGATAAATTTATGCGGATACTTCAGGAAAACAGCCAAAACGGCAGGAATTTTTTCAGACTAATCACTCTTTTATATCTCGTTTTTGTGATTAATCCCGCTCAATATATAGAAAAACCGGAAAATCCGGCCCAAGAACACGGTATTGGCGGCGGATATCCCTCTAATGAGATAATTTCCAGCGTACAAGCCGAAGAATTTTATACCGAGATATCTCTTGAAATACCAAATGAGCCGGAAAATGAATCACCGCCCGAATACAGGACATTTTTTTACGATTCATATACAGTCCAAAGCGGCGATAATATAAGCACCCTTGCGATTAACTTCGGGCTTAATTGGGGTACTTTACTTTCTGTTAATAAAATTACAGCAGCCAGGCTTTTGCAAATTGGAAGAGTATTAAAAATCCCCAATCAGGACGGGCTTTTATACACTGTAAAAAACGGCGACTCATTAAGTTCGATAGCCGGAAGATACAACGTAGAAAGCGATGCAATAAAGTCCGCAAATGAACTATTCTCAGAAAAAATTACCGCGGGACTAGAAATATTTGTTCCCGGAGCCAGAATGGGCTGGGACGAAATAAACGAAAGAAACGGCGATTTATTTATATGGCCTGTCAGTAATACTTTAACATCCTACTACGGATGGAGGCCTGACCCGTTCAACAGAAGCCGCCGCCAGTTCCATAACGGTATAGACATCAGGGGAAGCGTCGGCACTCCGGTCAGAGCAGCGATGGCAGGCCGTGTCAGCAGAGCAGGATGGGACAGAGTTTTGGGCAATTATGTGTTAATTAACCACCACTCAGGTTACCGTACACTTTACGGACATCTGAACGCCATCCGCACAAGAACAGGCGCTTATGTCAACCAGGGAGAACGTATCGGGGATGTCGGCAACACAGGGCAAAGCACGGGAGCGCATCTTCACTTTATGGTTTACAGAAACGGCGTAACGATTAACCCGCTTCTGGTACTGCGGTAGCAGAGAAAGACTAAACTTTAATTAGATCAATTTATACGACGCGTTAAAACACGAAAGTAAAGAACTCTACTCTTGATTTCCGCCGGCGTTGTCCAACCCTGAGAACATTGAAGAGAACGGGGAAACTACATCAACGTCAATAGCCAGATCCTGCGCGTCATCGTCAAATTCATCAGTCTCGGCAGGAGGAACCTCGCCGCCAAACTCAATTTCGCTGGCAAGCATTAATAATCCCCTTCGGACTATTTTTTCACCGGCTGGCGCGCCCGCAAGCGATTGAGCGGCGACAGGAACCGGAGCGGGAACAGGTTCTGCTTCTTCGGCAGCGGTATTTTCAAGCTCATTAAGATCAACTTCGATAAAATCATCGGGTTTTAAATATCCATCTGCTTTTATAAAATTATCAGTTTTGGCAATCACAGAAGACGCGGTTGAATATTCACCGCGATGGGAATCAATTTCGTCCGCGAGCGCGAGAAGACCTTTCTTTGCAGGAACTACATTTTTGTTGTTATTAATAAAACTGCTTACTTCGTCCGCTAGCGCGAGAAGTCCTTTTCTGGCTGAAGGAACATAGACTATACTTGCAAGCGCCAGAAGACCTTTTTTAACAGGCGCAAGATTCTTATTGCCGTCAGTATCTAAAGGTTTTTTACCGGCAAACGTATTTGAATCCTTTATAGAAGACAAGGGAGTTTTAGTTTCTGTATCTATGTCAGATGAAGCATCCGCAAATTCTTCGTCTAATTCATCCAGCTCTTCGATTTCTTCTTCCGCGTCAACCGCGGCCGCTTCCTCGATTTCTTCTGCTTCAGCTAACGCTTCAACTTCTTCGATCTCTTCTGCCTCTTCGAGAGATTCTGCTTCTTCAATCTCTTCTACTTCCTCGAGAGCTTCTACTTCTTCGATCTCTTCGAGCGTTTCAACTTCCTCGATTTCTTCAAGAGTTTCAACCTCTTCTATTTCTTCTACTTCTCCGAGTGATTCAACTTCTTCTATTTCCTCTACTTCTTCGAGTGATTCAACTTCTTCGATCTCTTCTACTTCTTCAAGAGATTCAACCTCTTCAATTTCCTCTATTTCTTCGAGAGCTTCCGCTTCGCCGATATCCTCTACTTCTTCAAGCGCCTCCGCTTCTTCGAGTGATTCAACTTCGTCAATATCATTGACTTCTTCGAGCGCTTCAACTTCTTCAAGTTCCTGAACAGCCTGATCCGCTGACGCTTCACTTACGGCTTTTCCGGCGGCGGGCATTTCAATTACTATGCTCGCGCCTCCGCCGGATTTCAAGACTGTTAAAAGTTCATCCCATGATTTATCGATGATGCCGTCTACTCGTTTTTCAGTGCGGTTTCTCAGTTTTAATTTATATTTAAGTTCAGAGCGTATTTCTTCGCGGCGCTGTTCAAGTTCGAGAATCCATTTAATTCTTTCTTCGCCGGTTTTATTAATATAAAGCTGTTCAAAAAGATTTTCGCGCAGGCGTTTTATGCGGTTTCGCACAAGCGTTACAGCGTTCGGCCTGAGATTTAATAAAAAGTACAATGTCAGGTAAAAAGTAAGGTAAAATGCCAGTTCCAGAATTATTTTCATCGATTCCGGGATCGAAAATATGTAGTCATTTACAAGACGTCCGAAAAATATATTATATTTTGTTTTAAACGATATAAGCGAAAACTTAACGCCGGAATCTTCAGCGTCGATTGTTATCCGGTTTTCCTGAAACGGACGATTCTCCAGAAGCGAATTGTTTTCCAGAAACGAACTGTTTTCCAAGAACGAATTGTTCTCTATAAATGAATGACCTTGACCTTCTTCTTTCCAGATTGCGGATATTTTCTCATGAATATCTGTCCTGTAAGAGCCGGGGCTGCCAAGAAGAATTCCCGGAGGGTCTCCGATAACGGAAACGCCTTCGCTGACTTTTAAACGTCCAAGTCCGATCAATCTGTCAGCTAACGATCTGACTGATACGGAAAATAACGCGGTTCCGCGGTAAACATCCATCGAATCGTAAAAAGGAAATGACAGGATTATTCTGTCATTACGTTCATCCATGGTATATTTTGCGCCGCCTCCGGAGGGAACGCTTATAATATCATACGGCAGTGATGTTTGATCTTCGTTGTAATTACGGTACGCGGCGGCGCTGGTGTTGCGGCTTATAATATCACGCGGGGATGTCGAGTAATGGAGTCTCATCCCGTTAGAGTCAACGAATTGCGCGGATAGAAGCCCGCTTGTCGTTTCAAGTAACATTCCGAAAACTCGTGAACGCTCATATATATCATCATTACTTTGATCATATAAAAAACTTCTCTGCACAGCGGGCTGTGAAAGAACGAGCGCAAATTTTTCCTGCAATTCGGCAATATGTTCCTGAACCAAATCAGCGTCGGCAGTATTTTCTTTGACATAGGACTTTACAAGCGAGGGGTTATAAAAACGCGTTTGAACAAATTCCAGGAGTTCAATGTCAACNAGATAGTTAAACCCTAAGAAAATGAGAACACATATTAAAAAGGCCAGAATCGGTTTAATAAAAGTTGACAATTTTTAACCCGTTTGTTCTATTATCGGCATATTTCCGCCGTAAATCCCAAATATTTGGAGAAAACAGCCATCTTCAAAACCCGTTAAATTCAAAATAGAATTAAGAAAAACATGGTTAATAAACCGCTTTTTCCGGCGTTGAAATCAAGACGCCGGAGCGGCAGGAGCGGCGCCGGGAGCCGGCCCGGGCAGCGGGACAGGCGCTTCATGTCCTGTTGGAGCGACGCCTAGCCGTTTCATCTGCTCTTCCTCTTCCTTCTGGGCGGTATAATCATATCGTAATTGGTTAGCCTTAACAATAGTATTCTTTAATGCGGACAGCTCGGGTTTTATGCCTTTAATCTTTCCTCTGTCTTCCTGAACAACATTATTTTTAAAAAATTCGTCAAGAGCGCCGAGNGTTTTATGAAAATTTGAAACATCCTTGATATTACTGTCAAGATAACTGATTATTTTCTCTTCCGACATCGCNGATAGTTTCTGGTAAGCGGGACCGCGCACAAAACTCGATAAAATCCTGATTTTTTTATTCACATCTTCCATGAACTGGTGGAAATTCACCTTTTCCTTGACAGGAACTCCCTTTGTCGAGTCCATGCTCTCGATATTGTAGACCACTTCTTCAGGTTCCGCTTTGGTAATCTGCCTGATCAGCTCCTTAAGCGATTCGAGGAAACCTTTTTTATGGCTTTCCATCACAGTCTGGTTATCAGAAAGTTTAGTGATAATTTCATTTAACATATTTCCGGCGCCGCCAATGACAATAATGCCGTCAAGAAGGATATTTTTATAATTTACAGGCGCTTTTACGGCTTTTGGCTTAGCTTCCGCTACCCTCAGCGAGTTCAGGATCGTATCTTTTAAGTCCGGCCCCATCGAGGTGTAATCTTCTTTAATAAGCTCATCCGCCAATTCCTTGTAGAAAGGCGTTCCCGGCAGCGCAGACGGCATTTTTTTTCTTATTGCGTCCAGCGTAGCGTCGCCTGACATGGAACTGGTGATGTTTAGACGGATATTTAGCTTGTAAGCCTCCCTGTAGTAGGCATTTAAATCCTTTAATATTGCCATTGTACTGACTGTTGTTTTATTCAACCGGGAAAGGCTTTCGCCGATTATACTGAGGGTAAGGGTATCAACGCCGGCTTTAGAATTATTAGTCATATCGGCGACAGCTTTAGTCATCGGAGACTGTGAATCCGGCGAAAAACCAGTCCAGTCAATATAACGGACAAGCCCGACAATCCGCTTTACCCGTTCAAGGTTTAAAAAATCTACATTCAACTGGTAAAAGTTGACCAAAAAGTCCAATTGATTGTCATAATTTGATAATCTGATTGAAAGCTGCTCTATACGCTTCGCTTCCTGAAACGCTCCGCTTTCGGGCACTTCAAGCTCGCTGATCTTGGTCTCCTGCTTGTAGGGGTCTTCATCTATCAGCTTTTTCTTTAAATATATGTTGTACAACGAAGCGTACGATATCTGAAACGATCGAAGCTCTTCCTTTAACTTCAGCAATTCAGTCTTTTCAAGAGAATCCTTCTTGGCAAGAAGCATCTGCTGCAGAGTCTCATTATAGGTATTTTGATCCATTTGCGCCATTTCTAATATTATCGTACAAAATCCCAAAAATTTCAAATTTTACCTTCAATCGCAAGCGCCNGAGCATATCCGCGCCATATATATGTATGAAACAATTAATTATCAAACTGACAATTTTCTCTCTGGCCGCCCTGCTGACAAGCTGNGCGGAACGTTTTCCNTCCGGATATGTCCCGGAATTACCGCAAACCCCGCCTTCATGGGTTTCTCTGCTTGGAGAACCTCACTGGCGNATTGAATGGGTTGATCCGGGCGGTTATAAGCAGACGATAAATGTAGCTCCGGGACACTCCTGTCCTGAGATCGATCTGCCGGTACTCTGGGTAAATCCGGTCACAGCTTGGCCATACTGGCCTGAACACAACTTGGAGGCGCGTTTATTTAAACCTGCTGGGGCTCTATTCCCCTTTGACGCATCAGACGGCCGCCTGTATTTAAGCTGGAAAGCGGGAGTGGATTCAGTTTTCTATTGGGAACTTGCCCTTGCCTATAACCGGAATGATTCAAGAATCCCCGCGAATTTTGACTGGCTGCGCTTCCGGGAGTTAATGCGATCGGAAACGATAAACGCAAGCGTCCGCGAAGACCCATGGCTTGTAGACTGGCGCTCTCTTGCCGAAAGAACGGTAACATCAACTTTCTACCAAAACCGTCTTGTCCCCCGTCCGGTGCAGCCGTTTACATTACCTGTCCGGGAACTGCCCGATCATTTGCAAAACGGATTATATGGATCATGGTACGGAACATCCCCCTTCGCCGCACCGCTTTTCTTTACGGAAAGTGAAACTATAACTTTTTCGGTTTCTTCCGGGATAAATGTATGGATATGCACCGGAGGAATTTTACGCGTTGACGGCAAAGCATGGATGTTCAAACAAATCGGGGATTAAAAATTAAACGCCTCAAAAAATGGCTCGGCAGTAGCCGGGGTTATCCTGATACAAATAAACCAAGGCAATCAAAAAGATGGAATCAAATACCTGTGATTCAATCACAAGAAGAATATCAAATATTTATAAATCAATCTCTTATAAACAAGGATGGCATTAATAAGAAAATTAANATTNGTGAAACAACAGAAGATACCAGAACACGTCTNGGAAAAAATGTTAGAAATATAGGCATTGATAATGACGCAGTAATTCACGCTTATAACGAAAAACATAATTTAGAACCTGATGATCTTCTTCATGCAGCCGAAATTATTAATGAAGCTGATAATTTGATACTTTCAAAAAAACAACATAATCAATGTAATGTGATTTCTTTTGTAAAAGATTTAAACGGGGAAATTGAACTGCTTGCCGAAATACACGAGCAAAAAAATTTCCTGATGATTTTTAATGCATGGCGGAAAAAAAAGGTTAGGAGACGCCCCGATGCTGTCGAAAGACCCCCCGGGACTAACGTCCTTAACGTGACTCAACCAACCATCAATATAAACATAACGCAAGAAACCCCTGATGTCAATAAGGAAAATTAATCGTAGTAAGGATAAAACCGGATCATGTTTGTTCAGCATTTTGACTCCTATTGCCGAGTAAGCCGGTCATCCTGTAAAATGAATCATGAGACGCGCTTTGTTTCTAACATTAATGTTTATTGCTTTGTATCCGGCGTTCGCCCAGGAACGGCCGTTGAACACAGGCCTTAATGTTGATGAACAGTACGCGTTTATCGGGATGACGGTTGCCGGTGTTATTGAACGTTTTGGACCGCCGCGTGCAGTTGCGGCGGCAAGAGGCACTGAACTCTGGCAGGACGATGTTGTTTTTCAATACACAGGCGTTGATTTCTATATTTACAACGATCGTGTCTGGCAGGTAAGATTAATAACAACGCACGGTGTCTCGAACGGAGACGCGAAAAGAGCTGTTTTATCGGCGTTGGGAAATACTGCGCAGGATATGGACGATCATGTACTGCTGCCAATCAACGGCAGAACCTGGCCGATGATGATGAGGGTTAATTTTAATAATTCGGGTCTGACCAGCGCGATATATATTTACAGGTCGGATTTTTAGAGGGGATTATGGCGAAAATCTGTTTGTGCCTTACAGCGAAAACATTAAAACGAAATCTGGAAATNCTTAATAAATACCGAAAATTCGCCGACCTTACAGAACTGCGGGTNGACTGCCTCGANGACGACGAGCGGNTGTATTTAAGACGCTTCCCGGAGCTTGCGGGAATGCCTGTTATTTTAACGATCCGCAGAGATATTGACGGCGGTTATTTTGCCGGAGGCGANGGCGCAAGGGTAAAGCTGCTCGCAAGCGGCCTCGCGTACGCAAACGCAGACTCAAGACACAATTTCGCGTATGTCGATATCGAGGAAGATTTTGATGTACCAAGCCTTGAAGAAGCGGCGCGCACGTTCGGGACACGAATAATCCGCTCCTGTCATAATATGCAGGGCGTATTGGAAAATATTCCGGCAAAAATAAAATCCATGCAGCGCGCAGGAGACGAGATTGTCAAGGTAGCCGTATCGGTAAAGACGACAAATGATGTTCTTAAGGTTTTACAAGCTTCAGGTGAATGTAAGAACAAGGAAAAGATCCTCATCTGTATGGGGCATTACGGTATTTATTCAAGAATTCTCGCGGAAAGATTCGGTTCGATAATGACATATTGCAGCGCGTTATCTGAAAGCGAAATACCCGGAGCTTCGGGGCAGCTTGATGTTCAGGAACTCGCGGAACTATACCGCTTTAAAAAAATAACAAAGAAAACAAAAATATACGGAGTTGTAGGCAATCCCTTAAAAACAAGCGTCAGTCCGTGGTTTTTTAATACAATTTTCGGGCTGGAGAATACAGACGCTGTATATGTGCCGTTCCCAGTAAACTCAGTCGATGATTTTTTTGATATCGCGAACGAGCTTGATGTCAGGGGTCTTTCCATTACAGTACCATATAAGGAAACTGTATTACCAAGCCTTGCAAAACAATCGGCAGCTGTAAAATTAATCGGCGCGTGTAATACCCTGTTCCGGGACGCCGCTCAGGAAAAAAAATCCGCAGATGAACCGCAGGCGATTCCGGGCTGGTGTGGAGAAAACACAGACTGTACGGGTTTTTCGGATTCGCTTTTAAAATTTATCGGAAAGAAAAATTTAAAATATATAAAAACTACAATTGTCGGCGCGGGAGGCGTGGCGCGCGCGGTTGCCGCCGAGATTCACCGTCTTGGAGGCAAGGCGTTAATCTTAAACCGCACCGTTCACAAAGCAAAAAATATCGCGTCACAGTATAATTTCCGCTGGGGCGGCCTCGACAGCCACGGGATAGAAACAATGTCAAAGTTTAATGACATAATAATTCAAGCAAGTTCCGCGGGTATGGAGGGGTATGAACCTCAGCCGGGGCTTCCCGATGAAGATCCGCTTTTTGATCCGCTTGAGCTTTATAATTTTTCCGGCAAGGAAGCCGTTATGGATTTGATTTATACTCCGCCTGTGACGCCGTTTTTAAAAAGAGCGACGGCCTGCGGATGTAAAACCATTAACGGTTATGACATGGTTATCCGTCAGGCTTGCCTGCAATATTCGTATTTTATGGGGAATGATATTCCTCATCAGCTTATTACCTGGATAAACACGACAGGAGCGAACGCATGGAACAAAATTCAAACAGGCTAAAGGAAATCGCAGGCAAAACTGTAGTTGACGAAATGGTAAAAAGCGGCATGAAGCTGGGGCTTGGAACCGGCTCAACCGCCATCCACGCCGTGCGCAGGGTCGGAGAGCTTCTCGCAGACGGAACGTTAAATAACATATGCGTTTTCCCGACGAGTTTTCAAACAGAGATTGAATGTGAGAAATTAAAAATACCTTATTTTACATTAAACTCAAGGGAACTGTCGGGCGGACTTGATTTAACAATTGACGGAGCCGACGAAGTAGATCCTCAAAATCGTTTGATCAAGGGAGGCGGAGGCGCTCTTTTAATTGAAAAACTCGCGGCATATTCATCGGCAATGTTCGCGATCATTGTAGACGAATCCAAACTGACGGAATCTCTTGGGACAGGTTTTCCCGTCCCTGTAGAAATAATCCCGGAAGCAAGAGTACAGGTTATAAGAGCTCTTGACAAATTTGGCGCAGATGTTAATCTGAGAGAAGCGTTACGTAAAGCCGGCCCCGTTATCACAGAACACGGAAATTTAATTTTGGATATCCGTTTCTGTAAACCGAGTTTGCAAAG
>WQRT01000032.1 GCA_009786625.1 Treponema sp. | reverse complement strand
AGTTTCCAGAGCGGTCAAATGGGGCAGACTGTAAATCTGTTGGCTCAGCCTTCGAAGGTTCAAATCCTCCACTCCCCAAAGGCAATGTAGTGTAAGCTGCATTGCCCTTTTTTTTAGAAAAGATTTATATTAATAATGATCGCGGGGAACGGAGGACTTAACCTTTTTTACAGTAATGCGGGAAGGGAATCTTTACTTGAAAAATGAAGAACAAATTGTTATACTGTAAAGGCTGTGGATCCGCCTGCGGCAAGGAACAAATAATTGAAAACGATTTTTGTTGTCGATGATAATAACGTAAATCTGCTGGCAGCCGACGAAGCCTTGTCAAAACATTACCGCGTTTTTACCCTTCCCTCCGCCGCCAGTATGTTCGAGCTTTTAAAAGATGTAAAACCGGATCTGATCCTGTTGGATATTCTAATGCCCGAAATGGATGGTTTTGATACATTAAAGGATCTAAAATCAAAAGATGGATACGCCGACATCCCGGTTATTTTTCTAACAAGCCGGAACGACGCGTCAACCGAGTCCCTCGGTCTTGAAATGGGCGCGGTGGATTTTATTTCCAAACCTTTCTCAAGACCGGTTCTTTTGAACCGCATAAAAACGCATCTTGAAATTGAAGATATNATCCGCGAGCGCACAGACAGCCTNAAAAGGCTTAAAAACAGCATCGTTATAGTTCTTGCAAACATGGTGGAAAACCGCGACGGATTAACAGGAAGGCATATTGAACGNACAACATGGTATTTAAGGATTTTGATTGATGCCATGATTAAAGATAATATTTACACGGATGANATAAAAAAATGGGATCTTGAACTTATTATCTCTTCCGCGCGCCTGCATGATATCGGCAAAATAACCATTTCCGATTTGATCCTGAATAAACCGGGCGCACTTACAAGCGAAGAATTTGAAATAATTAAAAAACACGCGGCGGAAGGTGAAAGAATCATAGACAGTATTATGGCTGAGTCAGGCGACGAGACATTCCTTAAATACGCCAAACTATTTGCCGGTTCCCATCACGAGAGGTGGGATGGTACAGGTTATCCGCGGGGGCTTAAGGGTGAAGAAATTCCCCTCCAGGGACGTATCATGGCGGTTGCCGATGTTTATGACGCTCTTGTATCTGAACGCCCGTACAAAAAGGCAATGCCTCATTCGGAAGCTGTAAACATTATAAAAAACAACAGCGGAAAACATTTTGATCCACAGCTTGTTAAATTATTTCTTGCGTGCGAGAAATCGTTTGAAAGTGTGGATGTAAATGATAAATAAAATAAAATATTTCCCCGCGTTTATTTTTATTACAATTATTTTAACAGCCGGATTTTCTCCTTTACCGCCTGATTCTAATCACGAACAGCCTGCCGCTAATATGTTCAATTCATTTAATGATGTCCCGGGAGTAACGGATGAAGGGATCGCAAGCGTTAAAGCGCTGCGTCCCTGGCTTGTAAGCGCCGCTGTTCTTGTTTTTATCGTTTTTGTTCTGATACTTATCTTGTTTTATTTTAATAATAAGGAAAAGAAAAAATTAAAAATATTAATTGATCAGGAGGCTGAATCCGGCAGGCTAAAAAATGTTTCTATAACGTCACTTGAAAAAATTTTAAACAGCATTGACTCGATGATTTATGTAACTGATCCTGAAAAATCTGAAATTCTTTTTATAAACGAAAGCATGAAACAGCATTATGGTATAGAAGGCGATTGCACAGGGAAGTTATGTTATAAAGTTTTACAAAAAGATCTGGATAAAAAATGCAGTTTCTGTCCGTGTTTCACGCTTGATACAGCGCCTTGTAATCCTGTTATCTGGGAAGAACACAGCACTCTCACAAACAGAATTTACCGTAATACCGACAGATACATAAATTGGCCTACAGGACAGCTTGTTCATTTACAGCACTCGGTTGACATGACGGATTTAATCATGGCAAAGGAATACGCCGAACAAAGCAGCCGTTATAAAAGCGCGTTTCTTGCCGCAATGAGCCATGAAATACGAACCCCGATGAACTCCATTCTTGGAATCGCCGAAATTAAACTTCAGGATAAAAATCTTCCTCCCGAATCCGAAGAGGCGTTTTCAAAAATTTTTGAATCGGGAGATCTTCTTCTTAACATAATAAATGATATTCTTGATTTATCAAAAATCGAGGCGGGAAAACTGGAAATGAACCCGGCAAGATATGATATCCCAAGCCTTATAAACGATACAGCTCAGCTTAACTGCCTGCGTTATGAAAGCAAACCCATTATCTTCTCGCTTGAAGTTGACGAAGAAACGCCGATGGAACTTTTCGGCGATGAGCTTCGCATTAAACAGATTCTTAACAATATTCTTTCCAATGCGTTTAAATATACTGACAAAGGTAAAGTAATATTCTCTGTTCATTGTGAATATAAAATAAATGATAATGTTGATCTTGTATTTCGCGTAACGGATACGGGACACGGAATGACGCAGGAACAGCTTAAGAAACTTTTTGACGAATACACCCGGTTCAACACGGAAGCGAACCGCACCACGGCCGGCGCGGGTCTTGGCATGAATATTACAAAACGCCTTGTAGATCTTATGAATGGAAGCATTGAAGTTCACAGCGAAATGGGTAAAGGATCGGTATTTACCGTGCACATTCCGCAGAAACGTATTGGAGAAGAAGTATGCGGTAAGGATATAATTGAAAATCTCAGTCATTTTCGTTTTAAACGTTCTACAATGTCTAAAAAATCGCAGTTTATGCGGGAATATATGCCGTACGGCAGCGTTTTAATTGTTGACGATGTAGAATCAAATATTTATGTCGCGAAAGGTTTATTAGCGCCTTACGGGCTTAAGATCGATACGGCTTCCAGCGGTTATAAAGCCGTTGATAAAATCAAAGACGGTAATATATACGACATTATTTTTATGGATCATATGATGCCGGGAATGGACGGTATTGAAACCGTAAAAATATTAAGGAGTAATGGTTACAATCATAAGATTCTTGCGCTTACCGCGAACGCGCTTGCGGGGCAGGCGCAGGTTTTCATGCAGAATGGCTTTGACGGTTTTATTTCAAAACCTATTGATTCACGGGAACTCAATCTGCTTCTTAATGAAAATATCAGAAATAAAAAAACGCCTGAAGTTGTACAAGCCGCAAGAGATGAACAGCGCGAGAAAGAAAAATATTTAAATACCGCGGAAGCGCAGAAAATAATTAACTCGGCGGAGTTGGAAAGATTCTTTATTCTTGACGCTAAAAACGCGCTTGATGTAATCGAAAAAACAATCGCGAAGAATGCGGATATTGACGAGGCCGCGCTTGATTCATTCATAATCGCTGTTCACGGAATTAAAAGCGCGCTTGCCAATATCGGGGAATTGCAGGCATCAGCGTTCGCGTTAAGACTTGAGAAAGCGGGGAAAGAGAAAAATATCCCTGTTATTACAAGCGAAACTCAATCATTCATCTATACTCTTGAATCCCTGATTGATAAGTATAAGCCCGCCGAGAAAGAAGAAATAACAGAAATAACCGATGCTGATTTGAACTTTCTTCATGAGAAACTTTTAATTATTAAAAATGACTGCCTTGTTTTTAACAAGAGCGGCGCGAAAAGCGCTTTAAAAGAATTAAAACAGAAAAAATGGCCGGGTCTTATTAATAGCGTTCTTGATGATATTTCTATTTATTTACTTCATAGTTCGTTTAAAACCGCTTCCGATTCCGCTGAGAATTTAATATCGCAATATCCGTTAAAACAATAACCTAAAGCCGCTTTAATATTTTTGGAATATTTGCTATTCTGATATATCATTAAGGAGAATATTGATCTCATGAATCCCAAAACGGGTGAAAAACAGAAGGCGGCTTTTCCATTCCTTAAAAAATTAGGCGGTATTGTAGCGCCGCATTTTAAAAATACCGCAAACTGTGTGCCGGAAGCGATACCCATACCGGCCGAGGTGCGTCTTCCCATGTCCATGCATACCGGCAAACCTGCGATTCCTGTTGCCGGCATCGGGGATTATGTCAAAGTAGGCCAATTGATTGCGAAGGCAGACGGCAGCGTCTCATCGCCGGTTCACGCAAGCGTATCAGGCACAATAAAAAGCATCGACAATATCGACAGCATTACAGGTGAAAAATCGATCACCATCACAATCGCATCGGACGGTAAACAGGAACTCTGGGAAGGGATTTCTCCTGTCAAAGTATCAAACAGGCTTGAGTTTCTGGAAGCTGTTAAAAATTCAGGCGTTGTCGGTCTCGGCGGCGGCGGCTACCCTACCGCGGCGAAACTTACTTTAAAGGAATCCGTAAAACTTGATTACATACTTGTAAACGGCGCCGAGTGCGAACCTTTTATAACATCAGACACAAGAACGATGATCGATGATACAGGTTTTTTGTGGGAAGGAGTTCTTTTAATGAAAGAATACCTTGAGCCTGAAAATATAATTATCTGCATAGAAGACAACAAACCGGAACCTATTGAAAAACTAAAAGCGTTATGCGAAAACGCAGATGGTATTTCCGTTCATGTGCTTCCTTCGCTTTATCCGCAGGGAGAGAGGAAAGTGCTTGTGTACAATGTTACAGGGCGCATTGTTCCCGAAGGCGGACGGCTTCCCGATGTCGGCTGTGTTGTTATTAACTGTTCTACTGTGGCGGTTTTCGCGAGATATATAAAAACCGGAATCCCGCTTGTTTCAAGGTGCGTAACTGTGGACGGCTCTGCTGTGAAAAATCCCAAAAATGTAATCGCTCCGGTGGGCGCTCCTGTAAAAGAGCTGCTTAATTTCTGCGGCGTTAAAGATGAAGTAAAAAAAGTTATTTTAGGCGGCCCGATGATGGGCGCGGCGATTCCGAATCTTGATCTTCAAATTCCGATTGTAAAAATTACAAGCGCGGTACTCGCGTTTTCGCAAGAGGACGCATACGTTCCTGAACCGGGACCTTGTATTAAATGCGGTAAATGTATTTATAAATGCCCGATGAGGCTTATGCCGCCAAACATTGAAAACGCGTTCGAGTTAAAAAAACCTGAACTTCTTCAAAAATTCAAAGTGAATATGTGCGCCGAGTGCGCGTGCTGCGCTTTTACATGTCCTGCGAAAAGACCTCTTGTGCAGGTGATGAATTTATCCAAAACCATGTTATGGGAATACGAAAAATCGCTGAAGGAGGCAAATAAATGAATTTAACTGTCTCTTTCGCGCCTCACATACGCGGCAAGGAAAGTACAAGCCGAATAATGCTTGATGTAATAATCGCACTGCTTCCCGCTTTGTTAGCTGCAATTTGGGTTTTCGGTCCTCGCGCGGCTCTTGTAACAGGAGTCTGCGTTTTTTCATGCGTTTTTTTTGAGTGGTCGTATGAAAAATTATTAAATAGAAAAAATTCAATCACCGATTATTCGGCAGCTCTTACGGGAATTATACTCGCGTACAATTTACCCGTAACGATCCCGATGTGGCAGGCTGTTTTCGGATGTTTTGTCGCTGTAATCCTAGTAAAGCAGCTATTCGGCGGACTTGGAAAAAATTTCGCGAATCCCGCCGTAACAGCGCGTGTTGTAATGTTTCTCGCTTTTCCTGTTGCAATGACAACATGGGTATCGCCTCTTGACGCGGTGACAACCGCCACTCCCCTTGTAAATCTTCATCACATTTTCAAGGGAGAACCCGCATTAATACCGGGGACGCTTGATCTCTTTCTGGGAATACACGGCGGCTGTTTGGGGGAAACAAGCGATCTAGCTCTTTTAATCGGTTTTGCGTATTTACTTGTCAGGCATGTAATATCGCCTACAATACCATTAGTTTATATCGCATCAGTCTTTGTGATGATGTTTATCGCAGGCGGATTTGATTTCGGCATATATCAAATATTTTCAGGCGGCTTATTTCTTGGCGCGATATTTTGCGCAACGGATTATGTCACAAGCCCGCAGACAGAATCCGGCCGCGCAATTTTCGCCTTTGGATGCGCTCTTGTTACTGTTATAATCCGCCTCTTTGGAAGCTATCCTGAAGGCGTATCTTTCGCGATAATTTTTATGAACATGCTTGTTCCGTATATTAATAAATTGACCTACAGAAAAGCGCTTGGAGGGAATAAATCATGATACGTCCTATTTTGATACTTTCTCTTATCTGCTTTTTTGTAACAGGCATTCTGGCTTTTGTTAATAATTTGACCTACCCGGTAATAGAAAGCGCGGCGGCGGAAAGAGCCGCAAACGCAAGAAAAGAAATTATCCCTCATGCTGACAGGTTTGAGCTTCTTAAAATTAACGGCCTTCCTTTAAATGTTACACAAGTATACCGGGCGGAGTATGACAAAGGCTTTATCTTCATGGTGACGACCTTTGGTTACGGAGGAGAAATAAAAATGATCTGCGGAATCGATCCTAATGGCAATGTAATAAAAAGCGCCGTTCTTGCGCATAACGAGACGCAGGGGCTTGGCACTCCGATATTTGAGCTTCCTCATGCCGGTCAGTATTGGGGTAAAGATAAAAACGGCATCGAGACAATTGACGCCATCTCCGGCGCGACCATTACATCTAACGCATATAAAAACGGAATAAGATACGCGCTTGCCGCATTTGAAATAGTAAAATCACATCCTGAAGGAGCGCGTTAATGAACAGGCTTTCAATATTGCTTAAAGGATTAATTAAAGAAAATCCTGTTTTGGTTTCGGTTCTTGGTATCTGCCCGATGCTCGCGGTTTCTACACAGGTGTCAAGTGCGCTTGGAATGGGAGTCGCGACTACATTCGTTCTTGTTTGCTCGAACATGGCAATTGCGCTTTTAAAAAACATTATTCCCGATAAGGTTAGAATCCCCTGTTACATTGTTTTTATCGCAGGATTTGTAACAGTCGTAAAGATGATAATTGAAGCTTACGCGTATACTCTGTATCAGGCGCTTGGAATTTTTCTTCCGCTTATAACTGTTAACTGCATAATTTTCGCCCGCGCGGAAATTTTCGCAAGAAAAAATTCCATACTGGATTCCGCTCTTGATGCAGTCGGCATGGGCGCGGGATTCACACTTGCGTTACTTGCAATGGCGTCAATCCGGGAAATTTTTGGCAGCGGAAAGTGGTTTGGCATCGAGCTTCCTGTTCTTATTGATTTTAACTTTCCCATTTTAAACATGGCGCCGGGAGGTTTTGTCGTTTTCGGTCTTCTAATTGCGGTAGTAAATTTCCTGTCAAAAGGAAAAGCTGTAAGGAAAAGTGAGTTTGGCTGCGCGGGCTGTCCCTCTGTTAAAATCTGCGGAATGGAATCATGCGGCGAAAACGCAAAGGGAGGTACTCAATAATGGACTTTAAAGCGTTAGTTGTCATTTTAATGAGTACGGTTCTTGTTAATAACTATGTACTGATCCAGTTTCTAGGCTGCTGTCCTTTTTTGGGAGTTTCAAAGATACTTAAAAACGCGGTTGGTATGGGGCTTGCGGTTACATTTGTCATGATGCTCGCCACAGCCGCGACATGGCCGATACAAATTTTTATTCTTGACAGGAACGGAATGGGATATTTACAGATAATCGTTTTTATTCTGGTAATAGGAGCGCTTGTTCAGTTTGTTGAAATCGTACTTAAAAAATATATACCGTCCCTTTATGAGGCTCTCGGTGTTTATCTTCCTTTAATTACCGTAAACTGCGGACTTTTAGGCGTTACAATCGTGAATATCAATAAGGAATATTCATTTATCGAATCCATGTTTAACGCGCTCGGCGCGGGATCCGGATTTCTGCTGGCGATGGTAATTTTTTCAGGCATCCGTTCTCATACAGAAAACTCGGATCCCCCTGAATCCTTTAGAGGTTTACCCTTGACGCTTGTATCTGTCGCGATTCTTTCGCTGTCCTTTTTCGGATTCAGCGGCGTTATAGAAAACTTGTTCGGCTGACAGGAGAAAATATGTCCGTGATAATTATTCCGGTTGTTTATGTTACGGTTATCGGCATTATCTGCGCCGCTGTATTAAGCGCCGCATCCCGTTTCATGTATGTAAAAGTTGACGAGCGCATCGCCGCGCTTGAAGGAATTCTACCCGGAGTAAACTGCGGCGCATGCGGATACCCGGGATGTTCAGGTTACGCAAAAGCGCTTCTTTCAGGCGGGGACGTTAAACCAAACCTCTGCTCTCCCGGCGGGCAGGAAGCGCTTGCGAAAATAAGCGCGGTACTTGGAGTAGAAGCGGCGGGTCTTGAGATTAAAAAAGCCTATGTCCACTGCGGCGGAAAAGGCGGCGTAAAACAAAAAAAGATGGATTACAAAGGTATAAATTCCTGTTTCGCGGCAAAGCAGTTATACGGAGGGCAAAGCTCGTGCGCGTTTGGCTGCCTCGGCTATGGCGACTGTCAATCTGTATGCCCCTCTGACGCTGTATGTATGACAGATGATCTTGCGCATATTATCCCCGGCCTGTGCAGCGGCTGCGGTCTTTGCGTTAAAGCATGCCCGAATAAATTAATCACATTAAAAAACGCCGCTTCTCACGTGTTTGTTGCGTGTAAGAATCAGGAAAAGGGAGCCGCCGCGAAAAAAAAATGTTCCGTTTCATGTATAGCATGCGGAAAATGCGCGCGCGAATGTCCTCAAAAAGCCATCAAGATCGAAAATAATCTTGCTGTAATAGATTACGCGCAATGCAGCGGATGTAATCACTGCGTGGAAGTATGTATAACAAAATGTATTAAGATGGCGGCTGGTGTTGAGTAGTTTATTTTCAAATTTTAGCCGCGAACCACACTAACCACGCGAACTTTTTCTTGTTATTTTCCGGCTGTTTCGCAGATAACTTGTAATGTGCGTTCCACGCAGCGATCCCATGAAAACGTTTGTGCTCTTTCAATGCCGAGACGGCGGCATTCATTGTATATATCGCGGTTTGTGCTTATGGTAATCATTCGGTCAGCCATATCTTCGACATCAAGAGGGTTAAAATAAAGCGCGGCATGTTCCGCTGTTTCCGGCAGCGAACCGGCGCGGGCGCAGAGCACAGGAACGCCGCATGCCATTGCTTCAAGAACGCCCATTCCAAAACCTTCGTAAATTGACGGAATAACCACGAAATCAGAACCGGCATAAAGCTCTGGAAGGCTTTGAAAAGGAAAATGCCCTGTAAGAAAAATGTCGCTTCGCCAGGGAGAAGAAGCCGCCGCATCCTGTACCAGAAACGCGTTTGTGCTGTTTTGTCCTGCAAGCACAAGCCTGTGCGGAAATTTTGTTTTTTCCTTAAAAATGCCGAAAGCCTCTATAAGGCGGATATGATTTTTTATCGGATGATCAATGCGCGACACGCAAAGAACATAAGGCCGCCTGAAACTGAAAGGCTGAATCAAAAGAACGCTTTCTTCATTTCGCTGGCGGGGGAAAAACGCCTCATGATCAATTCCGTTAGGCACAACTATTACGCGGTTCTCTTTTACATGAGCAAGTTCTACAAGTTCTTGTTTTACCCATTCGCTTACCGCGATAATGATATCAAGGTGGCGCAGTGAATTGGGAAAAATCATGCGTACAAGCGCGCCGAGCGGCGCTCTAGTCTGCCTGTCGCCGAAAAAAGCCGCCATATCATGTACCACGCCGACTGTCGGGCAAGGGGATTTATAGGGAAGCTGCCTGTGAGCGGCGGGAAAAAAACAAGCGTCAAATTTACGCTGCTGCGCGAACTCGCCGAACTTGAAAATATGCCATAATGAGTTGGCAGTACGGCCGTGAATAGTGCATCTTGGAATAAATTGAAAATTGGACGCTACATTACTGTAGATATATCTGTCATATTCCCATCCGAAAAGCTCAAACAGCGCCTGTGACGGCGGTATGCGTTTCAGAAAATGGGTCAGATACATTCCCACTCCGGACTTACCGCCGTCGCAGGCAAAAGTATCGAGACCGATTTTCATTTATTCCCCCTGGCACAGGCTGGCATCATTGCAAGACCGCGCAGTCTGGTAATCCAAATAGAATCATTACAGACAGTGACAATCATATCATAATAATAAATGGGTGTCATGAGGATTAAAGAAAAAGGCCGTGTGAAAAACTCCACACGGCCAAAAAGTAATTTCCCGTTTTAAGGGGAAAAGTGCCGGTTTTTCCTGACGGAACCCCTGCCCAAACCGGCAAATAACCTCAAGTCTGTACCTTTACATTATTTATTTCCTGTAAAAACTCATTCATATCGTTAAAATGTTTATACACCGACGCGAATCTGATATACGCCACTTTATCCAGCTTCTCAAGTCTTTCCAAAACAAGATTTCCTATCGTTGATGTCGAAATCTCTCCGCTGCCCTTGCTTAAAATCGCCGTTTCATCTTCAATTTCGTTAACAAGATTTTCAATTTCCATCTGCGAAAAAGGTCTTTTTTCCAGAGCGCGGACAACCCCCCTTTCCAGCTTCTGCCTGTCAAACGGTTCACGCCTTGAATCCTTCTTTACAACCATGAATTGTCTTTCGTCGATCCGCTCATAGCTTGTAAAGCGGTAACTGCAGCTTATACATTCCCTGCGCCTGCGGATGGCATCGCCGTTTGCAAGAGTTCTCGATTCAATCACCTTATCTTCAATGGTTCCGCAATGTGGACAACGCATATAGTGTTACTTTTTTCTCCATCCGCTATATATAGCGCCCCACATATAGCGTATCTAAACTTAAATTATAGTACCGTATATATAGCGTGCCTGTCAACACATTATACCATATTTTGTGTAGGTTTGATCAATCATTAAATAATCGATGTTTGATTAGTTTGATAAGCCTTGTTTAAAGATCAATATTGATGTTGAATGATGATATGACTTCCGCTGATAAGGAAAAAATCGCCGGTTTTCTTCATGTTGCAGGGGATTTTCTCGGCTCCGGGTATATAAGCGAAAAAATTGATTATCAATTTGATGATATTCCTCCTACTGTTGACGGTAAAACCGTTTCTGTTAAGGATGATTCTCTTGAACAGATAGCGGATGAGATCCGTGGCTGCAAGAATTGCCCTTTAGGGGAAACAAGAAAAAACGCGGTTCCCGGCGAAGGGGCGGCAAATCCTCTTGTTCTTGTAATCGGGGAAGGACCGGGAGCGGAAGAAGACGCGCAGGGAAGGCCTTTTGTCGGTAATGCCGGAAAACTTCTTGATAAAATGCTCTCCTCTATCGATCTCTCTCGTACAACAAATTGTTTTATCGCGAATGTGGTTAAATGCAGGCCGCCCGGCAACCGCGATCCGCATCCGCAAGAATCCGCGTCCTGCGCTAATTTTCTTCAAAGGCAGATTTCTTTTTTAAAACCAAAATTCATCCTTCTTGTCGGAAATGTCGCGGCGCAGAATGTTCTTAAAACAACAGACAGAGTTGGAAAACTTCGCGGAAAATTTACAGAGTATAAAATTGACGGCGCTGTTATCCCGCTTCTTGTTACATATCATCCTTCCGCGCTTTTACACAGCGACGAGTACAAACGCCCGGCATGGGAAGATTTAAAACTTCTCCGATCAAAAATTGAAGAATCCGGGGGATAAATTGGATTTCTTCGATCTTGTTTTTGATATTCCTTCACAGCAGTCTTTTACCTACCGCATTGATGATAAAAAAGAAGCGGCCGCGGGAAAACGCGCGATGGTGCCTTTCGGCAGAAGGGATTGTCTTGGATATATAATACGCGGCCGGAGTGAACCCCCGCAAGGCGTAGCGGAAGATTCAATTAAAAAAATAAGACGCGTAGTTGACGCAGAGCCGTTATTCGACATTAATGATTTACAAACCGCTTCATGGATGGCGGATTATTACCTTTGCGGCACGGGACAGGCGTTATGCGCAATGATCCCGTCAGGCAAAAAAATGATAGTTCCCGATATATTGGGAAGCGGCGCAGAAAACGGTGAATCGCTCGTTATATCGGACGAACAGGAAGCTGCGGTTAAATTAATCACATCCGAAATAAAACAATTTCCAAAGGATAAACCGCATCCGCCGCTGCCCGCGATGTTCTACCTTTACGGCGTAACAGGTTCCGGGAAAACGGAAGTTTTTATCCGCAGCGCGAAAAAAATAATCGATGAGGGAAAGACTGTAATTTATCTTGTGCCGGAAATTTCTCTTACGCATCAAACGTCATTGATGATCGGAAACCGTTTCGGCTCGCAGGCGGCGATGCTTCATTCGGGGATGAGTCCTTCATCGCGTCTTGCAGAATGGATGAGAATCCGCAGGGGAGAAGCGCAGATAGTTGTCGGCCCGCGCAGCGCGGTTTTCGCTCCTGTGCAGAATCTCGGCCTTGTAATTATTGACGAGGAACATGACGGCTCGTATAAATCGGGTAACACGCCGCGTTACCACGCCAGGCAGGTCGCTATCCGCCGCTGTACAACGGAAGGAGCGCGTCTTGTTATGGGATCTGCTACTCCTTCGGCAGAAGCGTGGAAGCTCATGTCAGAAGGACTTGTTACGCGACTTTCATTATCACGGCGGTTATCAGGCGGTAAAATGCCTGATATAAAACCTGTCAGCCTGAACCGTACGGAAGGATGCCTTACAAAAGAATTAAAAGACGAGATCAAAGCCACAGCTTTAATGGGAAGGCAGAGCATCCTCTTTTTAAACAGAAGAGGATTCGCCCATTTCTTTTACTGCCCGGATTGCGGATGGGAACTTCTGTGCCGCCGCTGTTCCGTATCTCTTACTTACCACAAAAGCCGCGGAAAATGTATCTGTCATTACTGCGGCTACAGCGAATCTCCTTCCGACTCATGCCCCAAGTGCGGTTCCGTTAAAGCCGGTTTCCGCGGTTTCGGCACGGAAATGATCGAGGAAGAAGTGAAAAGTACTTTTCCTGATCTGCGGGTACGCCGTGTTGACGCCGACACGGCGGCGAAAAAAGGCGGCCTTGAAGAAGCTCTAACCCTTTTTAAAGAGGGAGTGATAGACATTTTACTGGGGACGCAGATGGTAGCTAAGGGGCTTAACTTTCCCGGAGTGCGTTTAGTCGGCGTTATCTTCGCTGATTCAGGGCTTCATCTGCCTGATTTCCGCGCCGCGGAAAGGACATTCTCCCTGATTGTGCAGGTCGCAGGCCGCGCGGGAAGATATTTTACGGACGGTAAAGTAATTGTACAAACGCTGAGAATGGACGATCCTGTTATAGCTCATTCATGCGCTCTTGATGTAAACGGTTTTTTCAACGCCGAGCTTGTGCAAAGAAAAGCGCTCGGTTTTCCGCCTTTTTCAAGGTTGATCCGTTTTGTGATCCGCGCGAAGGACGACAGCCGCGCACAGGAAGCAGTATCAAGACTTGCTTCCATCGCAAGGCCATTGATTCCCGCAGGATGCGATATGCTCGGTCCCGCCGAATGTCCAATCGGCGTAATAAACGATAATTACAGAAAGCAATTAATCCTGCGCGGCCCTTCGATGAACATTATTCATCCGGCGGCAAAGGAGTTGTTCTCTCGTTATGAAAAAAAAAGAGACGCTAAAACTTATCTTGAAGTTGATGTAGACCCTGTAAGCATGTTGTAGCCTGATTATTGCCTGTGTTAAAAATACAATATTGCGCCGCATTGATATATTTTTTAACCCTGTTTTGATATAATAGTGACATGAAACTGCTTTTGCACTGCTGCTGCGCTCCCTGCTCCGTATCATGCGTCAAATACCTCCGCGGCGAAGGAATTGATCCTCATCTATTCTGGTATAACCCGAACATTCACCCATTTACAGAATACAAAACGCGCTATGACTGTTTACTTGAGTTTGCAGCTAACGAAAAACTTGAACTGGATTCTGTAAACGATTACGGTCTTCGTTTTTTTCTAAAAGAGACCTTAGATCGCATAAATGAAAGATGTAAAAAATGTTATTCATTACGCCTTGAAAAAACCGCTTCTTTTGCGGCGCAAAATAATTTCACCGCGTTCAGCACTACCCTTTTAATAAGCCCGTATCAGGATCATGACGCTATTAAAAAAATAGGAGAAGAAATAGCTGCCGAAAAAAAAATAGAATTTCTTTACAGGGATTTCCGCCCGCTTTTCCGCGAAGGCCAGTCCCTGGCGCGTGAAAAAAAAATGTATATGCAAAAATACTGCGGATGTATTTTCAGCGAGGAAGAAAGATATAAAAAAGCGGCAGGTGATAAAGGCGTAATAAATAATAAAAAAAATTTGTCATTTCATATAACACATTCGCCGCTTTTTGAGCGTTTATCGATTCTGACAGGCAAAGAAGGGCTTGAGAAATTATCGCGCATAAAGGTTTTAATTTTCGGAGCGGGCGGCGTTGGAAGCTGGACCGCCGAGGCTCTTGTCCGCTGCGGTGTTGGTAACATAGGCATTATAGATCATGACACAATTTGCGCTTCAAATATAAACAGGCAGGTGGAAGCTACATCCCTTACAATCGGACAAGCTAAAGCGTCTGCCTTAAAAAAAAGGCTTTTGGAAATAAATCCTGAGTGTCAGGTAACGGCTTGGGATAATTATTTCTGCCGTGATAACGCGCAAATCTTCGGCATTGAAAACGCGGACTATGTAATTGACGCGATCGATTCGCTTAAATCTAAACTAGACCTGATAGAAACGGCAAGCAAAGCCGGAGTCACGCTTTATTCTTCCATGGGAATGGCTTTTAAACTCGATCCCTCACGGATCAAAGCCGCTTCTGTCTGGAAAACAGAAGGCTGTCCGCTTGCGCGTCTTGTAAGACATGGGCTTCGTAAGAGAGGCTTCAGCGGCGATTTTATTACGGTTTTCTCGAATGAACTGCTTCCCAAAACTCAGGAAGATGACTCTTCGTGCCGTTCTGTAAACGGGAGCATTGTAACAGTTACCGCAACCGCGGGGTTACTGCTTGCAAGTCTTGTTTTGAAGAAGGAAATAGGAGATAGGGGTTAGGGGATAGAGATGAACAGGTTTTTTAGAAAAACGTCCGCTTGTGAAATCGTAAAAAAATTGACTGTTAAGACTGTAATGGAAAGAAAACTTATAAAGGAAGGCGACCGCGTATTAATCGCCGTTTCAGGGGGAAAAGATTCAAGCGTTCTTGCATGGACGTTAGCTGCAATAAGAAAGGCGCTTAAATTTGATTATGAACTTTCCGCTTTGCATATTAGTACCGATTTTTGCGCTTGTTGTAAAAAATCAATTCTTTGCCAAAGGCTTGAACAGTGGGAAATAAAATTTACAGATCTTTTTGTCCCTGTAACAGGCAGGTTAAAAAACGGCGAGAAAATGAACTGCTACTGGTGTTCCACCCAAAGAAGAACGGAACTTTTAAAGTACGCGGTGGAAAACAGGTATAACAAGATCGCTTTAGGTCATCATCTTGATGACATCTTAGAAACATTTTTTATGAATCTCTGTTCAAAGGGAACGCTTCTTACTATGCCTGTCATTTTAAATTATCGTAAATATCCCGTAAGCATTATAAGGCCGCTTGCGTTACTCGAAGAAAAGCAAATCATCGCCTGCGCCGCGGAAAATGACATTCTTAAAGCCGCCTGCACTTGTCCTTACGGGCAGAACTCAAACCGCAAAGACATAAGACGGCGCATCGCGTGTTTTACGGGAGACATATCAGATAACGCATCTCCATATCCCGATGAATCCGCAGACATCAAAAGGCGTATACTGAAAGCGCTTGGGAATGGCAAAATTGATTATCTTAGCGAATGATGATCAGCCGATTACATCGTAGCCTTCGTCTGTAACCGCGTCTTTTATCTCCTGAAGCGTTGTAATATTGGGAGCGTATTTTAAAGAAATTGTTCCTTCTTTTAAATCAATTTCGATATCTTCTACGCCGCCCAAATTCTCAAGGCTGTCTGTGACCGCTCTCTTGCAATGTTCACAAAACATTCCTCTTGTTTTAAGTATTATTTCATCCATTTCATGCCTCCCCTTTAGACTGTATCGAGAAGCTCGGTTAAAACGGAAAGCCCCTGCTCAATTTCCGCGTCGGATATAATGTAAGGAGGAAGGAGTCTTACCGTATTTTGNCCTCCTGTAAGTATGAGGATGCCNAACTGTTTATTTTTAAGGTCGGCNTTTTCTATACCGGCTTCCAGTATATCCCTGCTTGCGCTTTCAATGTCAAATCCAATCATCAATCCTCTGCTGCGAATCTCTTTAACTTTACTGTGATTTTTTAAAGTTCTTGTAATTATTTCTCCCTTCCGTAAAATCTCGCCGAGAAACGCGGGATCATTAATTGTTTTTAATATTACAAGCCCGGCGGCCGCGGCGAGAGGATTTCCGCCGAATGTGCTGCCGTGATCCCCGATGTTAAAAACATCGCAGGTTTTTTCTCCGCCGAGAACCGCGCCGGCCGGGATGCCTCCTGCAAGCCCTTTAGCAAGAGTAACGATATCGGCTTTAAGCGGATTACCGTCATTATCCTTATACTGCTCAAGCGCAAGAAATGTTCCTGTTCTGCCGAGGCCGCATTGAATTTCGTCAAACATTAAAAGTATATCCCTGCGCGCGCACAACTCGGCCGCTTTAGCGATAAACTCCTGCGATTGAGGAACAATGCCGCTTTCACCCTGTACGGCTTCGATTAAAAGACCTGCCACAGTTTTTTCGTCAAGAGCTTTATCAAGCAGATCGATGTTTCCGCATGGAATATGAACAAAGCCCTCAGTAAATGGTCCAAAATCTTTGTGAAATTTTTCCTGGCCTGTAGCCGCCAATGTAGTTATCGTTCTTCCATGAAAACTGCCCTTTAACGTGACAATCGTATGCCTTCCGGGTCCGTATTTTAAAAGTGAATATTTCCGCGCGAGTTTGCACGCTCCCTCATTCGCTTCCGCTCCTGAATTCGCCAAAAATACTTTTTTCATTCCGGCTGGAGAAGCCGCTTCTATCAGCTTTTCTGCAAACGCTATGCTTGTATCGCTCTGATAATAATTGCAAACATGCAGAAACTGCTCCGCCTGCTGGGTTACAGCTCTTACAAGCGGCGGATAATTATGTCCTAAAAGATTTACCGCGATACCTGAAGCGAAATCAAGATATTTTTTTCCGTCAATATCAAAAAGCCACGAGCCTTCTCCNCTTGTAAAAGTTACAGGCAGCCTTTGATATGTATTCATAAAAACATTACTCATTATTGTTGGTTCTCCTGTCAATTTCGGCTGTCTCGTGATCATTTCCCATAGCCGCGTAAATCATTCTTGCNCTTGCGTACGCNTCTGCCGCTTCATCAGNCCGCCCTGCTCTTCGATGTACGTCACCTGAGGCGCGGTAACTNGCGGCAAGCCCCCATGAATTTTCAATNCGCCTGTCAATCGCGATGGAACTTTCAAGCGCGGAAATCGCGCCTGAGAAATTCCCCGCTAAAGACCTTATGGAAGCGATAGTGTACCAGTCATAAGAAGCGCTTTCAAGATAACTGCCTCTTTCATTAATATCAAGGCTCCGCCTCATTGCGCTTTCCGCTTCGGAGTAGGAACCCATGGCGCGGAGAGCAAGACCTCTAACCTGCCATGAGAAAGCGGTATAACGCGCGTTCGTGATATGCGTACTGAGAGTGGTAACTTCACTCAGCACAGACTGCGCGTTCTGTCTTTGAGTTATCAAATTTCCTCTTGCATGATAAATGCGCGAGACAGATAACAGTTCCGCGTTTCCTAATCTTTGCGCTTCGGCGACGGCATGATCCCATTCGGCGAATGCTTCATCCGTTCTGGCGAGCGAGAAAAGAACGTTGCCGCGCGAAAGGCAGACCCTGATAATTAAAGACGAATCATCCGCGAGAATTGCGTTGCGTTTTGTTTCTGTCAGTATGGATAAAGCGTTTTCAAACGCGCCCAACCCGGCTTGTTTGTTGCCTGTTTCAAGCCATGTTTCACCTTGAGAGCGCAGGGTGTCAATGTCTCCACGATTTTTCGGCGCTGATGAACATGAAGTGTAGACGACAATCAATGTAAAAAATAAAAATATAATTAATTGTTTTAAAATTTGAGTTAAGCGCAAAGTGTATACAGGTAATTTATCACTTAAAATTTTATTATTGTTTTTCATTTATCCCCCTTAAAATTCCATGTCTCTCGGGTTCGCGCCGACAGGGCTTATTTCATTCCGCGTGGGAACTCCGCCGCTTAAAAGAGGATTATTCGCGACAGCCGCAAGGACATCCTGCACCATGTTCATCGTTACATTGAGCTGGCTTATAAGTACGCCGATCTGCGGAAGCTGCGCCGGTATAAAATTTGATGTTCTTTCAAGATTACTGATAATACCCGCGATGGAAGAAATAAGCTCTGTAAGGCTGTGGTATATAGGTCCTTCCCTGCTTAAAATATCCATTACGGCCTCTGAAGGATCAGAAATTCTGTTTGTTACAATCTGGACATCACCCATGATTTTGGCAACTTCACCGATAATCACGGAAATATCTCCCATAAGGGAATCAATATTACCGATAACAGGATTTATCTCAGACCATAAATTTCCTGTTAAGGATGAAATATTTTCCGTTGTTGACTGGACATTCTGAATAATCTTTCCAAGCTCTAGTTCGGATGCTCCGCTTGAACCGGAAAGAGACACGTTAATTGTATCAAGAAGCGTGTTTACCTGATTCATGATATTACTGATTCCATCAGACGGTTCAGTGCGTTCGTTCCATCCAGCATCAAGATACGCCCTTCCCTCTTCTGAATTAATATCCGGAATTGTCATTCCTTCCGGGATAAGATCTATTCCAAGCCCCGGTATAAAACTGAATGTGCTTCCAAGTCCTATGGGGCTTACGGATAACTCAACAAGAGAACCAATTCTTATTCTGTCCGCGTGTTCTTCAAAGATGGAAAACGCCACCTCTACTCTGTCATACTCCAGGGTTATTTTTTTTACATGCCCGATTGTAAACCCCTTAAACTGCACAGCCATGTTCGGGCTTAATCCCGAAGCGGATGAAAAATATGTTTTATATTCAAGATCGGTTACAAACCATCTCTGGCTGCTTCCAAGCATGAAGATGACAACAATCAAAATAACAAGCGCTAATATTATAAGAGCGCCGACAATTTGATCCGCAAAACGAATTGAAAATTTCATAACGCCATCCCCATTTTCAGATAATTGCTTAATTCCGCGTCATTCATAACCTGTTCTTTNGCAGCATGGATGACAATTTTACCGTCTACAATAACTATTATAAAATCCGCCAGTATTCTTATTATACGCATATCATGACATACAAACAGTACCGTAACATCATCTTTTTGCATTTTTTTTACAATGCCGATTAACCTGTCCGCGGCGTTTTCATCAAGCGATTCCACCCATTCATCAAGATACAGAAGCTCAGGATTGCAAAGAAGAGCGCGTGCAAAACCGATTAACTTCTGTTCTCCCATCGAAAGCCTTGACGGCCTTATATTCAGCTCTTTCTTGTAACCTACAGCCGCTGTTACTTCTGATACGCGCTTGTCTCTGTCCTTTTTGCTCATATTAGGATGATGAATTCTTAAGGGGAG
>WQRT01000031.1 GCA_009786625.1 Treponema sp. | reverse complement strand
TGATTACCCCTATCTTGAAAAAGATGATATTATGCAAGCACTACAGTATTCAATTACAATTGACGCGCATAAAACGCGCATATCATTACTTCCTTTATAATCTAACATCTTTTTATATCAAGAAAATCTATAAAGCATATATCAAATATACCAAACAAAAAGTTCGCGAGGTTAGTATGGTTAGCGGCAAAAAAAATTCTCCGTGTCCTCCGCGAACTCCGCGCCTCTGTGTGAAATTCTAGAAATATACCAAACAACAAGTTCGCGAGGTTAGTGTGGTTAGCGGCAAAATTCTTCCGTTTGTGAAGTTAGTGGTATTCGCGGCAAATTCCTCAAACAACATTCATATACTTAACAATAAACTCTTCTCTCACTCTTAAAAGATCTTCTTCGGGGATTTCCTTCAGCACCTTCCAGCCGAGATCAAGCGTGCGGCCGATATCACGGTTTTCGCGTTCTCCCTGAGTCAGGAAAATCTGCTCGAATCTGTCGCCGAATTTCAGATAACGCTTGTCTGCCGCGGATAGTTCCTCTTCGCCTATAATCGAAGCGAGGTTTCGTATCTGTTTTACTTTCGCGTAGGCGGCGAAAAGCTGGCTTGATACGTCCTTGTGATCCTCCCTTGTCATGCCGGGACCTATGCCGTCTTTCATTAGACGTGAAAGGCTCGGAAGTCCCGCGACAGGGGGATAAATCCCCTTTTGGAAAAGTTCGCGCTCTAAAACTATCTGCCCCTCTGTGATGTAACCTGATAAATCGGGAATTGGATGGCTAATATCATCATTAGGCATGGAGAGAATCGGTATCTGCGTGATCGAGCCTGAGGAGTTTTTAATTTTCCCCGCTCTTTCGTATAACGACGCCAGGTCTGAGTAAAGATAACCCGGATATCCTTTGCGGCTCGGCACTTCGCCGCGGATCGATGAGACTTCCCTCAGCGCTTCGCAATAATTGGTCATGTCGGTCATCACGACAAGGACGTGCATGTCTTTTTCGTAGGCAAGGTACTCGGCGGCTGTCAGGGCGCATCTTGGAGCTACAAGGCGTTCAAGGGACGGCGAGTCAGCTAGTGAAAGAAATACTACTACATTGCTTAAAACGCCTGAGTATTCAAAATCATCAAGAAAGAAACGCGCGACATCGTTTTTTACGCCCATCGCGCAGAAGACGATTACAAACTGCCCGGAGTCAGTTTCGTTTTCGTTAAACGAAAGTATTTTCGCCTGACGGACAATCTGCGCGGCGAGGCGGTTGTGGGGAAGACCGTTACCTGAAAATATCGGAAGTTTCTGCCCGCGGATGAGTGTGTTCATTCCGTCTATCGAGGAAATTCCTGTTTGAATAAAATCACGCGGGTATGTACGCGCGTATGGGTTTATCGGAAGGCCGTTTATATCATAAGTAACAGAAGAAAAAATATTTCCGTAGCCGTCTATCGGCTCGCCGAGGCCGTTAAACACGCGTCCCAGCATCCCGGTTCCGACGCGAAGTTCCATCGGTTTGTCAAGAAACTCTACTCTGGAATCATCCGCGGAAAGTCCCGTGCTGTTGCCGAAGATTTGAACGGCAGCCCAATCTTCACTTAAGTCAAGAACTCGCCCGAGGCGTTTGTTGTTCTCGCGATCGTAGACCGCGACCATTTCGTTAAAGCCCGCGTTGCGGCAGTGTGAGGTGATAACAACAGGGCCTTCGATTCTTGAAAGACCTTTGTATTCAATGCCTCTCATAATGTTTTCCTCTGGCGGTACGCGTGTTCAAGTTCTTCAAGCTCTTTTCTCATTCTATCTTCAAATTCCTTGAATCCTTCAAGCTCGTCATTTTTGATTGTGCTTTTCAGGCGCGACATTCCTTCTTTTAAACCTGTTGACGATATTTTTGTCATCGGCGCGCCGAGTTCAATGCACGATCGCGCTCGTTCATGAAACTCAATTATCAATTGCAATAGATGAACCTGTTTATCGGGAATACAGTACATGTCAACTTCGTCAAAAGAATTCTGCTGCAAGAATCCGTCCTTGATCACCTGCGCGGTAAGAAGGATCAATTTTTGTTCATCGGGAAGAGCGTCAGGACCGATAAGGCGGACAATTTCAGCTAACCTTTGTTCCTGTTTTAAAAGATCAAGGCTTCTTTTTCTTACCTGAGTCCAGTTAGGATTTACCTGTTCCCACCAGTGCTGGACTTCATCGGCGTACTCTGAGTAACTGTCAGTCCAGCTAATCGCGGGGTAGTGCCTCGCATTCGCTAGATCCCTGTCAAGCGCCCAGAAACAGCGGATAAATCTTTTTGTGTGCTGCGTGACAGGCTCGGAAAAATCTCCGCCGGGCGGAGAGACAGCTCCTATTATCGAAACGGAACCTTCTTCACCGCTGAGCGTTTTAACTCTTCCGGCTCTTTCATAAAACTCGGCAAGGCGGGTCGGAAGATAGGCGGGAAACCCTTCTTCGGCGGGCATCTCTTCCATGCGCCCGGAAAGTTCGCGTAACGCTTCCGCCCAGCGGCTTGTGGAGTCCGCCATAATCGCCACATGGTAGCCCATATCGCGGTAAAACTCCGCCAGTGTAACGCCTGTGTAAATTGACACCTCACGCGCGGCTACAGGCATATTGGAAGTATTCGCGATTAGCAATGTCCTTTCCATCAGGCTGCGTCCTGTGCGCGGGTCTGTAAGCTCGGGGAATTCTGAAAGTACATCGGTCATCTCATTGCCGCGTTCTCCGCAGCCTATATAAATGATAACATCAGCGTCGCACCATTTGGCGATTGCGTGCTGTGTCATTGTTTTGCCTGTTCCGAATCCGCCTGGGATCGCGGCGGTTCCGCCTTTTGATAATGGAAAAAAAATGTCGATAACGCGCTCTCCTGTGATCAAAGGTTGATCAGGAGAAAGGCGGGATGCGATGGGGCGGCTTTGTCTAACCGGCCACCACTGCGCGAAAGCAATTTCTCCGCTAAGATCTGTTTTAGCCGCGGTTTCAAATATTGTATAATCGCCTTCGCCTGCAAGAAATGTAATAATGCCTTTAGTGCCCGGCGGCATTGAAATTTTACAAGTGATGCTTTCCGTTTCTTTTATCGATCCAAGTACAAGGCCGCCTGACGCGGAAATTTTCCCGCCTGAGGCAAATCTTGCAGCTAACGCTGGATTCGGAACAAAATGCCATTTTTTCTGCGGATCAATGGGATTACCCCTGCCGCCAGGTTTCATGAAGGCGCCGTCCTGATCGTAAAGGAGAGCAAGAGGCCGCTGGATGCCGTCGTAGATCGTTCCCATTAGACCGGGACCCAAAAGCGCGGAAAGAGGGCGGCCTGTCGAAAACGCGGGGCTTCCTGTTTTTAAACCTGTGTTGTCTTCGTAAACTTGTATGACAGCTTCGTCTCCTTCAAGACGGACAATTTCTCCTATAATGCGTTTTTCGCCGACTTCGACAAGATCGAAAAGCCCTGCCGCGCCCAATCCTGAAGCGCGGATGATCGGTCCTGAAATCCGGCGGACTTTTCCTTCGATCACATGCCCTCCAGAAACTCGCGGCCTGTAAGCGCTTCTGTCAGCTCGATGCGTCTTTCAAGAAGAATAGATTCGATTGTAGTTTCGATAGAAGCCGTTATTTTAGCAAGGCTCGATTCCAGCATGATTGACGGAAAACGCGCGGCGTGTTGTGAAAAGTTACAAGTTACAAATGATAAGTTTAAATTATTTTCTTTTAATATTTTTTTTGCTTCTTCCTGTGTCAGCCCGGATATATTTGCGGCAATTTGATTAGATAAATTAAATTCAATGCATTGTGAAAGTCTTTTTTTTAATTCAACGGAAAGTATTTTTAATACAGAAGATCGATCCATGCCTTTGTACCATTCATCAACTGCTTCGCTTAACATATTTTCTATTCTTTCGATTTTTACCCTTAATTTATCGATAGGAAGACGCGCCATCACTCTTTCGGATTCTGTTTTGGATAATTTTTCATATTTTATATTAAGTTCGTCAATGTTCTTTGCCGTTTTCTTTTCCCAATCGGCGTTTTGGGTTTTGATCGTTTCTTCGCAGGTTTTTAATATTCGCAGCGCCTTCTTTCTTGCGTCTTCAAGTATCTCGCGATCAAGTATTTCTGTAGATTGCAGTTCTTCCATAAATAACCTAATGGTTAATTCAAGTATGAGGAAGAATAAAATCTTGTTCAAGAGGGGTGAAATCATCATTAAAGACGCTGAAACATTTTCATGATATAATGACAAAGGGGGCATCCATGTTAAAAATTACTTTTTTGGGCGCGGGCAGCACAGTATTTGTAAGGAATGTGCTAGGCGATTGCATGTCGTCACAGGCGCTGTGCGATTGTGAAATTGCGCTTTTCGATGTTAATCCGCAAAGGCTTACGGAAAGCGAAAGGATTTTAAACGCGATCAATAAAGGAAAGGGGAGCCGCGCGAAAATAATATGTTATGCCGGTAATGAAAATCTTGAGAAAGCGCTTAAAGGATCATCGTTTGTTGTAAACGCGGTTCAGGTCGGCGGGTACAATCCCGCGACAATCGCCGATTTTGAGATTCCCAAAAAGTACGGTCTGCGTCAAACAATAGGCGATACTCTGGGTATCGGCGGGATCATGAGAGCGCTTCGCACGATACCCGTAATGGAGAATTTCGCGCGTGTAATAGAGAAGGTTTGTCCTGACGCGTGGTTTTTAAATTACACAAATCCCATGTCCATGCTGACAGGTTTCATGCAAAGATACACCGGCGTAAAAACTGTCGGGCTTTGCCACAGTGTGCAGGTATGTTCTCTGCATCTTCTTGAGTCGCTCGGCATGAGTGATAAACTGGAGGGGAGGAGAGAGCTTATCGCAGGTATCAACCATATGGGCTGGCTCCTTGATATCCGCGGTAAAAATAATGATGACCTATACCCCGAAATCCGCCGCCGTGCAAAAGAAAAAAATAAATCGGATAAACACTGGGATATGGTGCGCTATGATTATATTGATAAGCTGGGTTACTACTGTACGGAATCAAGCGAGCACAACGCCGAGTACAATCCTTTTTACATTAAAGCAAAATATCCTAAATTGATTGAAGATTTTAACATCCCCCTTGATGAATATCCGCGCCGCTGTATCGCTCAGATCGACGGGTGGAAGGCCGAGTACGAAAAACTCGCCGCTTGTGATACTCTGGAACATAAGAGATCGCCTGAATACGCGTCTTATATCATGGAATCAATCGTTACGGGAAATCCTTATAAAATAGGCGGAAATGTTTTAAATACAGGCGGCAGTATCGAGAATCTTCCGCGTGAAGCGTGCGTTGAGGTTCCCTGTCTTGTGGACGGATCCGGTATAAGGGCGTGTCATGCCGGGAAACTGCCTGTTCAGCTTGCCGCCATGAACATGACGCATATCAACGTTCATTTAATTACGATCGAAGCCGCCGTCATAAAAAAGCGTGACCATATTTATCACGCGGCAATGCTCGAGCCTCATACAGCGGCGGAATTATCTCTTGACGATATCTGCGCGATGACGGACGAACTTTTAGAAGCTCATAAAATGTGGCTGCCGGAATATAGATAAGCGGTAACGATTATTATTACCTGTTTACGCCTTCGATTTCGTCGATCCTTTGAAGGACGATTTGCGAGAGGCGGCGGAAATGCTGCGGAAGAAGTTCTTCGTCCGGAATGTTGTATTGTTCAATTACGCCGTTAAACCCTGCGCGCGCCTGTGTGTAATTTCTCTGTTTATAGTGAATATACGCTATGTGGTATTCCGCGGTAATGACAAGATCAATGCTGCGGCGGTTTCTTTCGTACAATGCCTGATAATACTGCATGGCGGCATTGTAGCGGTTGTTATCCATCGCTTCCTGCCCGCGTTGAATTATTTCTTCCGAGGAAAGATCTTCGGGAATTACCACTGTCGAAGCGCAGGCGGAAAAGACAAGCGCGGTTATAAGCGCGGATAAAAACGCAATTTTGTTAAGTTTTCCAGTCATATATTAATTATATCTCCATCATCCTTATTAGTAAAGGCGTTAAAGATTGTAAAGTTACGAAATTCGGTGATTATTTATGCTAATAAATCGCTTGCCGCCTTGACTACTAGCCGTTCAATTGGAAATAAAGCATAATAATACAATGATTGCCGGAGTTATTGGCGCAACAGGTTATGCCGGCGCCGAATTGGTTAGGCTTCTTTCGGGACACCCGGAAGTAGAAAAACTTGTTTTATCCTCTGTAAGTTTTGAAGGCGAAAGGATAGAAGACATCTATCCCGGTTTTTTGAGCAGGGTCTCATATCCGCTTTTAAAAGCCGAGGATGTAATTTCATCTTCCGATGTTGTATTTTCCGCGCTCCCTCACGCGGTAGGAGAGCCTTACGCCGCCGCCTGCATGGAAAAAGACATTCACTTTATCGACTTGTCCGCTGATTTTCGTTTTGATGATGATGAGGAAACGTACAGCGCATGGTACGGGAAACAATACAAGTACCCGGAATTGCATAAAAAATCGATTTACGGCCTTCCCGAAATGAACAGACAGAAAATAAAAGAAGCCGCCGCGAAGGGAAAAGTGATAATCGGCAATCCCGGCTGTTACCCCACCGCGGCGACATTAGGCATTTTACCCGCGTTAGGTTCGGCAGCGCAGGAAGGCGGCACAATTATCGTGAACGCGGTATCGGGCATTTCAGGCGGCGGCAGGGAGCCGTCGCGTTCCTTTCATTACAGCGAGTGTGCAGATTCAATTTCACCTTACAAGATCGCGTCCCACAGACATTCGCCTGAAATTGCGCGTAACATAGCGCGGTTTATCGAAAGTTCACATCCTGAGAGGCAAGCGCAGAAAATAATTTTCACGCCGCATCTCGCTCCCATGAACAGGGGCATTTTAAGCACAATCTATATCCCGCTGCGTGATGAATGGCGCGTAACGCCTGTTAATTCAAACAGGCCTCAGTCAAAAGAGATGGAAATAAAAACAGAAGAGATATTGAATCTGTATGCAGGTTTTTATAAAAATGAGCCTTTTGTGCGAATGCTTCCCAAAGGCGTAACAGCCGCCGCGAACCGTGTACGCCAGTCAAATTTCTGCGACATCTGCGTAAGCCTAGACATAAACGGCTCAACACTGATAGCCGCGACAGCCATCGACAACATGGTAAAAGGCGCCGCGGGACAGGCGGTACAGAACATGAATATAATTTTCGGTTTTAACGAGACGGCAGGTTTACAAGCCATACCGATATTGTTTTGAGATAGTCCCCGTTATTAGGAGATAGATTGTAATGAAAGAATTAAAAGGCGGTGTTTGCGCGGCTAAGGGGTTTTTTGCGGGCGGCATCAGATGCGGGATTAAACCGAGTTCGCAAAAAAAAGATTTGGCTCTTATTTATTCCGATAAACCATGCTCGGCGGCGGCGGTGTTTACAAAAAATATCGTTAAATCCGCAAGCGTTGTTGTAAGCGCGGAAAACGTAAAAGAAGGTAAAGTACGCGCGGTCATCGCTAATTCGGGTAACGCAAACGCGTGTACGGGTGAAGACGGAATGACAGCCGCCAGACGTATGGCGGATCTCGCAGCGGGCGTTCTTGGAATCGCACCGTCGGAAACGGCGGTCGCTTCCACAGGCGTTATCGGAGTTAAACTTCCAATCGAAGTAATTGAAAAAAATATTAACGCGTTAAAGTCGAGCCTCCGCGCTGATGAGTCCGGGAACGCGGACGCGCTTGAAGCGATCATGACAACGGATCTAAGAAAAAAGGAAACCGCAGTAGAAATAGAGATTGACGGAAAACCTGTGCGTATAGGAGCGATTACAAAGGGATCGGGAATGATTCACCCGAACATGGCTACAATGCTTTCTTTTATAACGACAGACGCGGCTATTGATTCACTCGCGCTTGATCTTTCGCTGCGCCGCGCGGTAAAAAATTCTTTTAACCGCATAACTGTTGACGGAGATACATCGACAAACGACATGGTTGTAGTAATGGCGAACGGCGAAGCGGGAAACGCGCAGATTACGCTGTCTGAATCTAATTATTATGATATTTTCACAGACGCTTTGGAACATGTCTGTACCGCTCTCGCGCGGATGATGGCGCGTGACGGCGAAGGAGCCACAAAACTTGTTACTGTAAAAGTAAAAGGCGCTTCCCGCGAAGATGCGGCGGAAATACTCGCAAAATCTGTAGTATCATCAAGCCTTGTAAAAGCCGCCTGTTTCGGAGCGGACGCCAACTGGGGGCGTGTGTTATGCGCCATGGGATATTCGGGGGCGGGTTTTAATCCGGCAGGCGTAAGCGTGAGTTTCAAAAGCGGAGCAGGGGAGATCAAAGTCTGCGATAACGGAGAGAGCGTTCCTTTCAGCGAAGAAAACGCGAAAAAAATTCTACTTGAAGAAGAAATTGAGATTATCATCAATCTGAAAGACGGAAACGGAGAAGCATGCGCGTGGGGATGCGATTTAAGTTATGACTATGTTAAAATAAACGGAGATTACAGATCATGAGTGACGTTAAAACAAAAATAACTAATAATGACAGGGCGGGTATTCTGGTTCAAGCCTTGCCTTACATCCAGCACTTTCAGGGGAAAACAATCGTTGTAAAATACGGCGGAAACGCCATGCTTAACGACGAGTTAAAAAAAGCCGTGATGGAAGATATTATTCTAATGTCGTGTATCGGAATACGGACGGTTCTGGTTCACGGCGGCGGCCCTGAAATCGAAACTATGTTAAAAAAGACCGGCAAGGAAAGCCTCTTTATAAAAGGGCTGCGTTATACGGACGAAGAAACTATGGACATAGTGCAGATGGTGCTTTGCGGAAAAGTTAATAAAGAAATAACTGCCCTCATCCAGAAAACAGGCGGGGACGCTATCGGTCTATGCGGCATTGACGGCGGCCTTCTAAAAGCCAGACGCATGAAAGGCGATGATGATCTTGGTATGGTCGGCGAAATAACAGGCGTTGACACATCAATATTAAATTCAAACTTAAACTCAGGCATAATTCCTGTCATATCATCTGTGGCATACGGAATAGACGAAGACGAGGGAAAATCGCTTAACATTAATGCAGACACTGCCGCCGCCATGATAGCCGCCGCTCTCGGAGCCGAAAAATTAGTTTTAATGACCGATGTCCGCGGCATTCTCCGCGATGTAAATGACGAAAAATCCCTGATAAAATCGGTTCAAAGATCGCAGCTTGACTCTCTTAAAGAAGAGGGAATTATTACAAAAGGAATGATCCCAAAAGCCGACTGCTGCGCTCTCGCACTTGACGGCGGCGTTAATAAAACACATATCATAGACGGCAGGATCCCTCACGCTATATTGATAGAACTTTTCACAGACGAAGGGATCGGCACAATGATAGATCCTTTTTAAGGATTGCCAAANAATTTATTTATCAGTCATTGTAATGGTGGCTTCCCAGTCATCATGCGGAGGATTTTTNAGAAGTTCTTCTATACGGGTAAGATACATTTCAGAAAGATAGTCTTCCTTTCCTTCCTGCTTTGAAATTGTCAGCGCCTTTCTAAAATATTGCTCCGCTGTTTTCCATTCTTTCATTCCGTAGAGTTTTATTCCCTTGTTATATTGATCCAGCGCCTCGCGGTTTATTACAAGTATTTTCGGCGTTCCTTCTGTTTCTTCGCCGCTATAGTATTCGTAAACAGTATAAAGTCCGACAGGCTGATCTTTTCCTTTTACGCGAACGCTGTCGGCTTTGCGGAAAATAAAATCGTCCTTTGCCGCGCTGTACGTGTATTCGGAAACAATCAAAGACTGATGATAATATTTTGTAACTCCCTCAAGCCTTGACGCAAGATTGACAGTATCGCCTATCACAGTGTAATCAAGTTTGTTTTGAAAACCGATATTTCCTACAACACATTCCCCCGTGTTTATGCCGATTCCCGCTCCGAAGCCGAAATCAGGAAGGGTAATCTCCGATGTATCAACTGTTGTAAGGGATCTTATCATTCTGATCGCCGCTCTTATCGCGCTTATGGAAGCATTTTCCAGCGTCCGCGGCGCGCCGAAGATCGCCATAATGGCATCTCCTATAAACTTGTCTATGTTTCCGCCTTCCGCGATAATTTCATTTCCCATTATGGAAAAATATTCGTTAAGGAAATTTACAAGCTCTCGTGCGGGCGTGTTTTCGGATATTTTTGTAAAACTTCTGATGTCGGAAAATAAAATGGCAACTGTTCTGTTTTCGCTCTGGCTTACGGGAGCCGATGATTTTTTAATTATTTCATCCATTACATCGACAGGAACATAACGCGCGAAAGCGACTCTTGTTTTTTTCTGGAGATTATCCATCTGCTTCAGGCGCAGCGCGTTTGCGATAACGGGAGCCGCGGCCGATAAAAAGACCTCTATAGTTTCAGGGATAAGACCCGAAAAATAATCGTTTTGTGAAGTACCGATATGAACAGTCGCGAACTCTTCGCCTTTTTCCACAAGCGGAAGCAGAATGTATGATTCAATTTTACTGTTATTGCCGCCTTCTATATAAAAATCTTTTACTTCTTTTGACATTACTTTAAAATCGGAAAAACGTTTGTTGAAATCCGCAATTGTTACCGCTTTAAAATCGTCTGCAATTTCTTTTGTGTAACCCGCGTTGTTCGCGTTATACACAAGAAGACATTCATCGGTGTCTTTAATCATGATTGTGCAGATATCGCTTCTGCATGCCTTATTTAAAAGCGAAAACACGCCCTGTACGGTTTCTTCAAGCGAGGACGCTTTTTCCGACAGCTTAGCGATCATTGCAACTAATGTTGTCTGGAAAAGTTTGTTATCCAAAAGAGCGTTCACGGTTTCTACAAGCGAGTTTTCCGTTATTTTGCCGCTTTCAAGTTTAATTAAATCTAAATCGACGCTGCGGCGCTCATTTAAAAGTTTCCTAATATTGTCAGCCAGCGTTTCCATGTTTTCAGGAGATTTTTTGATATGGATATCCGCGCCTGACTGTTCAATCCAGAAATTGTCTTTTGTTTCATCAATCGATGTAAATACAATTATTGGAATGTTTTTTGCGGCCTGCCGCGATTTTAAAAATCTTATTATCTGATAACCGCTGTAAAGGGGTATTTCAATATCGGTAATAATAAGAGAAGGGAGAAAATCGTAAACTTGTTTAACTCCCTCAAAACCTTTTTTTGCTATTTGAACTTCATAACCTTTTTCGATTAAGTTTTCCGACATCAAGTCCGCAAAGATTTGTGAATTTTCAAAAATGAGTATTCTTTCTTTATCCATTCGCATCTCCGATCAATTCCTTAACGACGGTCACCAGATTGTGATCACTGAACGAACTTTTTATTATATAGCGGTTAACACCCAGATTCGCGGCTTTATTCTGATCTTTTTCCTTACTGTTAGACGAAATCATAATTATCGGGATGTGTTTTAGCTGATCGTTCTTTCGTATATTTTCGGTAAGCTGGAAACCGTCCATGTTCGGCATTTCAATATCCGTACAGATAAGATCGTAATGAAAATTCTTCACCGCCGCCAGCGCTTCGGAACCGTCTTTTGCGGTATCGACATTATAGCCTTCCGCTTCAAGAATATCTTTTTCAACATCGCGCGTTGGAGCGGAATCGTCGGTGACAAGTATTGATTTGCGTGTGCGTTCATAATCAACATGGCGTTTTTTCATATCAATTGTTTTTGTACGCCTTGCCATTGTTATAATCGTGGGAATATGCAAAGCCGGTATCATTTCATAATCTTCGCTTAACACAACGCCTGAAAACGCCGCCATTTTTTCCATTATGGGAGGCAGGTTTTTTAAAATAACCTGTCTCATGCTGTTGATTTTATCGACGACAATGCCGACTGTTTCTTCGTATGACTGAACGATAACCACAAAGATTGAGTGATTCGCGCTTTTCTTTTCGCTGACCGGTATCTTAAGTATATGATGAAGATAAAACAGTTTGATCATTTTTCCGTTGTACTTGATACCTGGGCGGTCAACAACAGTGATTATTTCTTTTGGATCAATATTGATAACAGTGTCCACAAAATTAGCCGGTATTATAAATTTCATATCGCCTGAAGTGATAGGGAATCCCATAAGAGCCGCGAGCGAAAGCGGAACTGAAAGAGTAAATGAGGTTCCTTCTCCGGCTTTTGTCTGAATGGAAATGCTCCCCTTTATCCGTTCGATATTACTTTTAACGGCATCCATCCCTACGCCTCTTCCAGAAACATTTGTAAGTTTTGCGGAAGTGGAAAAGCCGCTCTGGAAAATAAAATTGATAAGTTCATCATCAGTTAAGACGGCGGCTTTTTCTTTTGCCGCAAGACCGGTATCAACTATTTTTTTTCGTATTTCCTCTGTGTTAATTCCTTTTCCGTCGTCTGTAATTGTAACTTTCATGTTGCCGCTTTCACGCACGCATTTAATTACAAGAAGCCCGGTCTCATTTTTTCCCGCGGCGGCACGTTCCTCCGGTTTTTCAATTCCATGATCGATCGCGTTTCTAATCATATGAAGAAATATTTCAGAAAGCGATTCTATTAAGTTTTTATCTATTTCATTTTCCGAACCGTAAACTTGAATATCAACTTTTTTCCCGAGTTCCGAGGCGATATTAAAAACAAATCTTGGATACGCGTCAAGCACTGTGGAAAGCGGAAGCATGCGTAAAGTCACAACGCTGTCATACGCTCCCCTTATGTGGTTTCCGACATCAAGCGCGTAATTTTTTACCATGGAACCGAGCTTGCTTATCATAAGTTCCATCGCGCGGAGGTCGCGAAGCAGGGGAGAGTTCCACGATAACTCAAGACCCGCAAGCCGTGATAACTGCCTTGATGAAGAGTCTATCGCTTCCGTATCTTTCGCGATATTTCTTGCCGTAATTTCCAATGACTGTAAAGAAGCTAATTCGCGGATAACTTCATTTATTCTTTCAAGAGAGATCCTTATGCTTCCCGATTTTGCTTCTTCAAGCCTGTTTATTTTTGAAACGCCTTCTTCATCTTGCGCCTCATTATCTTCAACCGGAATATCACTTGCGGGAATTTCAAAATCTTCGTTCGATGAAAGAGAAGCCAATTCCTTGCTGAAAACACCGGCTCTTATTTCATCATCAGAACCGCCNGATTTTACTTTTTCAATNCCCGTTCTTATTTCGTTCAATCCCGCAAACAGAAGGCGGATTGATTTATCGTTAAATGAAATTCTCTCTTCCTTGAATGATAAAAATACAGTCTCCAGCGCATGGGAAATTAATTCAAGATTTTTAAATTCAAACATCCGCGATGAGCCTTTTATTGTATGAAGAGCGCGCATTAAAGTGGCGATATCATCGCGTCCGGAGCTGCCTTCCTTTAATTCAAAAAGAAGAGTCTCCACGATGCCGATATTATCTAGGCTTTCTTCCGCGAATTTCGCTATATATTTACTTTTGTTAAGCGCCATTGCTTTCCTTTCCCGCTGTATTTTCCCCTGTTAAAAACGCTTCAAGCACGGCAGTGCGCTCTGTTAACGCTTCGAAAGACTGGGCGGCTGTATGGGCTTCTCCCGAAAATTGCTTAACCCTCTGCGAAACGGAGATAACGGCATCTCCTATTGACTCGCTTGATTTTAACTGTTGTTTTGTAAAAACTGTAATGGCGTGCGCCTGATTGGATGTTATTTCCGCGCCGGCTCTTATTTCTTTAAAGACATCCTCTAAATCTTTTATCAGTTTATAGCCTTCCGCGATTCTGTCAGATCCTTCCTCGCTGTATACAATCAATGATGATGATGAACTTCTGATTTCCTCAACCTGTTCCCTTATCTGGCGGGTCAATACGTCAATGTTATCGGCAAGGCGGTTAATTTCCCCAGCGACAACCGCGAAACGTTTCCCTGTATCTCCCGCGCTTGCCGCTTCAAGAGCCGCGTTAAACGCAATTACTTTGGTTTGATCCGTAATTGTGTTTATAGTACGCACTATATCGCGAATATTACTCACTTTATTTCCAAGAGAAATTATTCCGTTAATAACGCCTGAGTTTTTTTCTTTAATGTCGCCCATCTTTAAAATATTTTTCCCAAGAACAGTAAAGCCTTTAAGCACATCTTCTTCCATTTTGGAAGCGATCGCGGCGACGCTGTTTGTTTTTTCAAAAATTTCGGCGGCAATCCCGGCATTCTCGTTTATTGCGCCTTCAATTTTAACCATGCTCGCGGCCTGTTCATTACCTGAAATTTTACTGTCCAGTCTGTTATTTGAAATTTTCCCCGCGGTCTCCCTGACTGCGGACGCGAGTTTAACGGATTGCGTGCGGAAAGCCGAAATGCTTTTTTGAGAATCGGCTATTCCGGCTTCAAGACTATCAATCTTTTTCTTACCGGAACGCAGAACCGGAGTCATTATAACCACTGTCAGCAGAACTCCGGCAATAAAGCTCAATATTAAGCCAATCATAACAACTCTCCTTAATTATCAGTTTTGAACTTTTCGACTTTTCCCTTTAACTCAACCGACATAACGTTTAAACTCGCGGCAATTTTTGAAGTTGAAGAAGTCGCAATTACAAACTGCTTTACACCGGCGGATATTTCCTTTAACGCTGTGAATATCTGAGATGTCGCCAGTTCCTGCTGTTTACTTAAGTTGGAAATCTGCTGCGATCTTGTGGCGACATTCTGCGAATTGTCAACGATGTTTTCAAAGACGATTTTTTGCTCGCTCATTCTCTCGTAGCCTATTTCGATCTGCTTTGAACCGGAGTTCGCTTCAGCGATAAGTATCTGAGAGCCGCGCTGGACTTCCTCGATTCTCTGTTTGATTTCCCTTGTGGAATCGGCGACATTATCGGCAAAACGCCTGATTTCAGAAGCGACGACAGCGAAGCGCGTTCCGGCTTCTCCCGACGCGGACGCTTCAAGAGAAGCGTTAAACGCTATAAGTTTGGTTTGATCGGCAATGCCGTCGATTATTCTAATCGCTTCGCTTATGCGGATTATCATGTCCGAAAGATTGCGGATTTCGCTTATAATCTTCTGATTCTGCTTCCTTATCTCTTCCATCATATTCTGATTAGCTTCACGCAGTTCCGCGCCCTTGCTGCTTAAACCCTGTGTCTCAATCGCGAGATTGGCGACTTCCGATGTTTTAAGTGCGATTTGCTCGGAAAGGTTTTTACTTCCTTCCATTGTGCTGACTATTTCTGAAACGCTCGCGGACTGTTCATTTGCCGTCGTTGTTATTTCTTTTGATGATGATGAAATATCAAAAACAGAATCGGCAACTAGCTGCGAACTCTGTTTAAAACTGCCGAACGTGGAGCGCAGCACATTAAGAAAACCGTTAAACGCAACAGTTAGTTCGCCGAACTCATCCATCGAGTTTACTTTTAAAGAAAGGGTAAGGTCGTTTTCGTTAAGACTCTTGAAAAGATCTTTAAGATTTTTCACAGACATATTTATATCGCGCGTAATCATGATAACAAACCCGATCGCAAGCCCTATAGAAATAAGAACTATAAATAGATATAAAAACAATTGCATTCTCGCTGTCTGCGTATTTTTATGAATCTGCAGGGCGAGCTGTGTGAAGGATTCTTCCCATAACCGGCATAAATCGTTATTTGTATTTGTTACGGCGCCTAAAAATCCTGATACAGTAAGAACGCTTTGCTGACCGCCCAGAAACTTGCCGAGTTCAATGGAACTGTCAAGGTAACGATCAAGTTTTAATGTAAGCTCGTTAAAATCATCGGGTTTTTTATTTTCTCCCTCCATTGCGGATCTTACGCTGGAAGAAATCCTTTCAATATCTGATTCAATTAAAATCCTGTTGTTTCTTATCAACTGCCGCTCGGCAGAGTCAAGCATATTTATCGTAATATTTTTTGGATCGCCTTCATAGATCGCCCTTCTGCGGGGCTGGCCGCTTGCCGCCGCCGCGATAATATCGGCATTCCACGTTTCAACTATTGAGCTTGAAGATAAAAGCCCTCTGCGCAGAGAGTTACCTGTTGTCAATAAACGGGTGGACGCTTCCAGAATGGATGTTAATGTAAGAGCGATAAAATTATAGGTATCCATATCAGAAACCAGAATAAGGGATGAATATTCGCCTGTACGGTTTATACAATCTTTTAAATTATTTATAAAATCAAGAGAGTTATCGAATAGTTCGGCGTCGGTTTTCTCGGAGCTTCTTAATGATTCCCACATCGGGAAAAGAGGCTGCATGCTTCTCCCTTTTGAATTATAAAACTCCATCTGCCTGTCAAAAGTTCTTACGGCATTTGTAATTTGATCGTTAAGATCGCGTATATCGCCCTGCTCAAGTCCAAGATAAACGTTAAAATATTCAGGCAGACCCTGCATGATCATTACAGCCGGTTTAATCGCATTAATGCCGTCATATTCGTTGACGCTTTTCTGAATTCTGCCCAAAGTCATGGAGCAGATAAAGAAAAGCATAACCCCAATCGGGATAAGAAACACCGCGCTTGAAATGAGAATCTTTTTAGAAATCTTCAATTTGGAAAAAACCATTCTTTCCTCCTATCCTGCGTATCCGGCAGGTACCGCGCTTTTTTCCAACAGCGCGTTTGTAAAATAATCCGGCGCAGCCGGTTTTTTATATGTATTCTTCTGAAAGAAAAAAACATCTTCTTTCTGCGGAAACGGCCGCCTTACTTTCTGCTCAAGATAGCGGTGGTATACCGCGGCTGTTTCTGAAACTCCCATTATAAGAACTCCGTTTTCTTTTAATGAATTTAAAAGATTCGTAAGCACTCTTTCCCTGTAGTCAGGCAAAATATAAATAAAAGCGTTACGGAAAAAAATAACGTCATAATAATCCGTTTTAAGTCCGTCAAGGAGATTATGCACAAAAAAATTTATTTTATTTTTTAATTCCTGTTCCACATAAATATTATAATTATTTTTTTTAAGGTATAAATCAGAAAGATAACTGAAGCAGCTCCCGTCTTCTCTTAAAGTATTTTGACTGTAAATTCCTCGGCAGGCTGTCTCAATTACTTTTGGATTGATATCAAATGCGTCAATCTGGTATAAAACAGGTTTTTCCGCGTTTCTGTTATACATTTCGATCAGCATGGCGATGCTGTAGGCTTCGCATCCTGCGGAAGCGGCCGCCGAACATATCCGCACCGCAGATTGATTAAAAGATGGCAGTAATTCCTGAAGCAGGGAAAAATGAACAGGCTCTCTAAAAAAATAAGTTTCGTTTACTGTTAAAAATGAAGATGCTTCGCCTGATGAAAAAAAACGCTCCAACACGTTTGTATCACTGTACATTTTATCATAATCAGGAGTGTTTGCTCCGCCTGAAAATAAATGGTTTTGTAATCTTTCTATATCATCGGGATCGGTTTTAATGCCGTACCATTCTTCCGCCATGCGGCAAAGTGATTCTTTCATTGCGCGCCTGACTCCTTACACGCCAGTCTTACAAGTTCATCAGGGATTTGATCCAAAGGCAGCACTTTGTCGACACAGCCTGTTTCAAACGCGGCTTTCGGCATGCCGTAAATAAGGGAGCTTTCTTCATCCTGCGCGATTGTAATGCCGCCGTGCTTTTTTACTTTTTGCGTTCCGTCCGCGCCGTCCGCGCCCATTCCTGTAAGAACGACAGAAATAAGCGATTTCCCGCAAGTCTCCGCGGCAGTTCTAAAGAGAACATCGGCGGCAGGTTTCTGGTTCTGTTCGGCTTCATTATCATTGTAAAAAAATATGTAACCAGACCCGTCCGAGCGGCGGCGAAGCTCAAGGTGTTTATCTGTTTTGGCGACATACACATTTCCCGCGGACGGCGATTCGCCTTCTTCAGCGAGTTTTATATTAAGCTGCGCGAATGTGTCCAGCCATATAACAAAATCTTTGTCAAAGCCTGAGGAGTTATGCTGAACAATAGCTATGGGCAGCGGAAAATCTCCCGGCATTAACGAAAAAAACTTTGACAACGCTTTTGGCCCGCCTGTGGAAGAAGCCAAAACCACCATATCAATTTTTTGATTTCTGTGTACATTCGCCGCTTCAGGCGCTGATGCCGGTTCTTCATGCGCTTTCGGCTGAGTATGGAAATCCTGCAAAAACGAAGAGCCGCCGCGCGATTTTACACCGCTTATGCGCTTTAAAGTATCGTAAATATTTTGTTTCTTTTCCGGGCTAATATCTTTTAAGAAAAGATCCTTAGAATAAAACTCAAGAGCGCCTTTCATTGCCGCTTCGTACGCTGTTTTTGCCGTATCGTGGCTTGTGATTACAACAATAGGAACAGGATGTTTACTCATGACCTTATCGATCATTTCAAGACCGTTCATTTTGGGCATTTCGATATCGGAAGTAACAAGATCGGGATTTAAAGAGAGAATTTTTTCCACGCCTTCTTCGCCGTCGCAAGCCTCACCTATTATGTTGAAATTGCCGTCTTCTTCAAGAAAATCCCGGATTACATCGCGTACCATTTCGCTGTCGTCAACAATAATTGTATTAATCATCCCTGCGCCTGTCCTTCCGCAGGTAACTGTACCCTTTCAGGGTTTTTCAGCCAGAGCGAGATCATATTATCAACATTAAGAAATAAAACTATTTTCTGTCCGTTAAAATAAAGCCCTGAAAACGAAGAATAAACATCGGAGAAACATCCGGGAAGGCTCTGTATTTCCTTTTCATCGATATTTATATCTTTTTCTATATGTGGCGTAATTATTACAAGCGTTTCATCGCGGCTTGTTTTTTGTTTTAAAACTATACCGTGGCATGAGATATTCTCCCCGCGGCTTTTCCCGAAAACGATATATATGGGGATTTTTATCTGGCCGGGTTCTGCCTGATAGCTGTCCTCCTGAACATTATCAAGTGAAATAAAACATTTTACCTTGTCCGCGGCAACAGCAATATGGATATTATCAAGCGGAAAGATAAAAAATCTCATTTCCATATTTCCCGTTCAAAACCTTTTTTAATACTGCCGACAAGTTCTTCCGTATCGATACACAGAACGCTTTTTCCGCCGCATTCAAAGTAGGCGCTTATTGAAGGGTTAAATCCATCCGCCTCTTTTTCGATTTTTACAAGCATGGAATACGGTATATCGGGAATATCGATAACATCATCAATAAGGAAGGCTATTTTTTCGATATCGTCTTTAAGTACGATTACCTTCCTTGCATCCGTAGCGTCTTTGTGAAGGAAAAGGCTTATGTCTATAAGCGCGTATGGAATGGAATAGCGGTTGATAAGGCCGCGCACATAATCGGGAACCAGCGGCATCGGAAAGACTTTCTCAAGAACCGCTACTTCCCCAATAATCCCGGAAGGAACGGCGTAACGCTCTCCGCTGATTGTAAATACAAGGTATTTTCCGGTATTACCCCCCGCGTCCTTCGCAGATGCTTCCTGCGCGGAGTTTTCCTCGGGAGTTTTATCCCCGCTTTTTTCAGCCATATAAGATAATACAATAATTTCACCCCAAAAGCAATAAATAAGTTTTTATAGTATAAAATAAACAGGCAAGTCACTAGACAAAAAAGATAAAAAATGTAAAAATATTGAAAAGCAGGGAGATAAAGGAGGCCAGTTGGCGGAGAAAGATTTGCGTATTAACGAACAGATTCGTTCCAGAGAAGTCCGTTTAATCCGGGATGACGGTGATCAGGGGATTATGTCTGTATCGCAAGCGCTTGAAATTGCCAGGGAAACAGGGCTGGATCTTGTGGAAGTAGCGCCCCAGGCGGTACCCCCTGTTGTCAAGATTCTGGATTACGGCAAGTTCAGGTTTGAAAATGAAAAGAGGCTTCGGGATTCTAGAAAAAAACAGAAACTTATCAAGCTTAAGGAAATCCGGATGCAGCCCAAGATCGACGATCACGATCTTGATTTTAAGTCGAAGCATATAAAGGAATTTTTGTCCGAAGGCAACAAGGTAAAGGTGACGATACGTTTCCGCGGCCGTGAACTTGCCCATACGGA
>WQRT01000030.1 GCA_009786625.1 Treponema sp. | reverse complement strand
ATCAAGGTTTTTAATAACGGCGTAAAATCGTTTATGACTGTTGTACAGGAAATCAAGGATGTCGAGGTAAATCCGGCTGATCCAAGAATTATGGTCTGCGCAACAAAGGACCGTGTTTACCTTACGCGCGATCAGGGCAGAACGTGGACAAACGCGGGCGGCCTTCCGTATGTAACAAACGGAATAAAGGCGGTCGCCGCGGCTTTCATGCCGGAGTTGACTTTGTTCCTGTCACACAGCGTTTACGGTGTTTATTACCGCCAGATAGATGTGTCAGGTTCTACGTGGACTCAAATACCTGACGGTCTTGAAAAACTTGAAACTACAAACAACCCCGACGAGATTTCGGATATCGCCGTTTACCATGCCTCCGCGCAGGATGAACCTGTGATTTATATTTCGCAGACATTCAGGCGGCGCATTTATAAACTTAACTGGGCGCGGAAGGTATCTAATCTTATATGGTCAGATGACAGCCCCTTCGGCACGGTTGATTCTCTTTATCCTTACGAAAATGATCTTTATTTTCTCTATGAAGGAAATACAGCGTCAATCAATATGGCCGACTCTTCCATGCGGAATCGTCCTGAAATAAATGAAATAATACACAGGGCGCAGGCGCGTTCAAGGCTTAACTGCATAGTGATAGACGACACCCGCGCAGGACACCCGCGCAAGCTGGTGTTAAACGAAATTTGGCTGATTGATGAGCCGCGAGATAATGACACTGTCGCCGCAAACAACAAGGAAGGTTTTTACATACCGGTAAATCACGCGATGAACGAAAGAAGTTTAAGACCTTACCTTGACACGATACGGAGAGCCGGTCTTAACATGATCGTAATAGACATGAAGGACGATTACGGAAGGCTTCGGTTTACACCTAACAATTCCGCGATCAGTTCGATGGGAAGAGTTTTTAATCCGATTAATTTAGACGCGTTTCTTGCGGACATGAAAGCGCGCGGCATTTTCACAGTTGCCCGAGTTGTTGTGTTCAAGGACGAGGTTCTTGCCGGAAGAGAAAACGGCAGATTTGCCGTGTGGGATTCGCGTAATTCAAGACCGTGGCAGGGTTACACCGATACAAGGCGGAGGTCTTCAAGTATTACAGATTCCGAACGCAATAACAGTTTAAGGCGGTTTTTCCCGACTGATGATCCGGAATTTGAAATAGTCAGATCGTTTTTTGATGAGAACTGGGTTGATCCTTATTCCGAAGTTGTATGGGAATATATCGCGCAATTGTCGATTGAACTTCACGAGCGCGGCTTTGATGAAATTCAATATGACTATATCCGTTTCCCGACAGACGGGCAGAATCTCGGCGACGCGCGTTACCGCTGGCATGATACCGGCATGGATATGGAAAGCGCGATCCTTTCATTCCTGCGCCATGTCCGCTCAAGGGTAACCGCTCCCATTTCAATTGATATTTACGGCGCGAACGGATGGTACCGTACGGGCGCGCGTACAGGACAGGAAGTAGAACTGCTTACACAATGGGTGGATGTAATCTGCCCGATGTATTACCCGAGTCATTTTGAACAGTACTTCCTCGCGCAGCCTCCGGCAGAGATGCGCCCNTGGCGGATTTATTACATCGGCACTTTACGTACNATGCGNATCTCGCGCGGACAGGTTGTCATCCGCCCGTGGGCTCAGGCGTTTTATCTGAATGTGTCTTACGACAGGCAGTATTATAATCCCGATTATATCCGCAGACAGATAGAAGGCACACGCGAAGCCGGAACCGGCGGTTTTACTTACTGGAATAATATGGGAAGATACGATGATCTTCCAAACAGGATACACTAGAGTTATATCTGTATACAGACTAACTCTAGTTAAATTACCTTGAATCTTTATCAAAGATATCGTCGATTATATTATCGAATCTTTCTACATTGTCAAGAACGTATTCTTCATCCAGTTTCCTGACAGGGCTGATTGTTATAACTTTGCTGTTTGTCGGTTTCCAGTAAAATCTGTACGCTTTACTCATAACGACCGATCTGTCTAAACCGTTCCTTCTTGAAAAGGCGGCGATCAAGTCGTTATGATCCAGCGACGGTCCGCGGCTTTTAATTCCCTGATCGCCGAAGACCACAATGCGTCCCGTTTGGAAATCCAGTTTACCGTCCTGAAGAGTCCAGTTCAGCGTGTAATCCATTTATTGCCCCGGTTTATACGCTTTGCTCCTTTGCCAGCTTGCCGCCCATTTCGCGTAACAGATATTTCTGAATCTTCCCGCTTGATGTAAGCGGGAAACTATCGGTAAAAAACACATACTTAGGAATTTTATACCTGCCGATTTTCTCGCGGCAGTAATCGCGCACATCTTCCACATTCAATTTAACATCGGGATGAAGAATTACAAACGCGCCGACTTCCTCGCCGTATTTTTCGCTTGGTATGCCGACAACTTGAACATCTTTGATCCCGGGCATTGTGTACAAAAAGTCCTCGACTTCTTTAGGCGAAATATTTTCCCCGCCCCTAATGATCATGTCTTTAATGCGTCCTGTTACCTTAAAGTTGCCGCGCTCATCCTTCACTCCTCTGTCGCCTGAATGAAGCCAGCCGTCTTTATCGATGCATTGAGAAGTCGCTTCCGGCATATTGTAGTAGCCTTTCATTGTGTTGTAACCGCGGCAGCAGAACTCGCCGTGATCTCCCAAAGCGCACTCTTCGCCGGTCTGCGGATCGCGGATTGTAACCTCGACCCCCGGCAGGGCGCGGCCTACGGTTTCTACTTTTGTTTCAATGCTGTCATCGAAACGGGTCTGCGTCATTACAGGCGATGATTCTGTCAGCCCGTAGCAGATTGTCACTTCGTTCATGTGCATTAAGTCTATCACCTGGCGCATCGTTTCGATCGGGCAGGGAGATCCCGCCATGATGCCGGTACGCAGGCTGGAAAGATCGAACATTTTAAACATCGGGTGGTTAAGCTCGGCTATGAACATTGTCGGTACACCGTAAACCGCCGTGCATTTTTCTTTTTGAATTGTCGCGAGAACCAGCAGAGGATCGAACCACTCGATTAAAGCGACGGTAGATCCATGCGTAAGCACCGCCATCATTCCAAGCACAAGACCAAAGCAGTGAAAGAGCGGNACGGGAAGGCATACAATGTCTTTCTCCGACAGCCGCTGATTGCCGCCGATTCCAAGNCCGTTATTCAAAATATTTCTGTGAGTAAGCATCACGCCTTTGGGGAAACCCGTAGTGCCGGATGTATACTGCATATTNACAACATCGTTTGTGTCAAGCGAGGCTTCGATTTCGCGTAACGCCGCNGAGTCGCTGTGCTGCCCNAGNAGCAGAAGTTCCGANGAGCAGAACATCCCTCTGTGTTTCTGCTGCCCGATGTGAACAACATATTTCAAATTGGGAAATTTCGGCGAGTTTATATGCCCTCTTTGCGCTGTTTTTAATTCAGGCACAAGTTCGTTTACCATTCCGACATAATCGGAGTCGCGCCAGCCGTTAATGAGGCAGAGGCACACCATGTCGGACTGCTTTAACACATATTCAAGCTCGTGGGTTTTGTAACCTGTGTTTACGGTGATAAGAACGGCGCCTATCCTCGCGCAGGCGAAAAGCACCGTGTTCCAGTCAGGCACATTTGTCGCCCAAATCCCCACATGATCGCCTTTCTTAATGCCAATCGCGAGCAGTCCTTTCGCGAAATCATCCACTCTTTTATTAAACTCCGAGTAAGTAAAACGGAGATTACGGTCGGCGTAAACAATAAAATCATGATCAGGATGAGCCTGCGTCTTTTCACGTAACACCTGTGATAATGTTTTTTCTATGTATTGCATATCTTTATCCGATTAAACNGGCGTGTAAACAACGGCTAGTATCTTCACGGGATTTTTATCCGCGGAAAATACTTTGTGCGGNACTATTGAATCATAATAAACAGAATCGCCGGTTTGCAGAGTATCTTTATCNGTGCCGTATTCCAAAGCGAGAGTTCCTTCCATCACATAAATAAACTCTTCGCCTTCATGCGCGGATTTATCCTGTTTGGCATCAGCCTGTATTGTTACGATAAACGGTTCCATATGGCGCCCGTTCTTATCGGCGGCAAGCGCGTTAAAGCTCATACCGTGGTGGCCGGCGGACTTCTCCGCTCCTTCGGGAACACCTGTTTTAAAACGAGTCGTGCCTGCGGCATGTCCGGCGCGGCAGATTACAGGTCCAAGCTGTTCATGATCGTCAAGAAGCGTACCCAGGCGTACGCCAAGCCCTCTAGAAATTTTTATAAGCGGCGCTAGATCCGGAATGTGTCCGTCATCTTCGATTTTTGTGATTAAGTCCGCTGAAACTCCCGAACGTTCAGACAGTACTTCCCTTGTAATTGAATAAGTTTTTCTGATTTCGGCGATACGTTCGCCCAATGTATGTGTTGCCATATATTAATAATATAAATATTACAAAGAATGTTCAATCAGTTTTTTTATGAAATGATCAGTTTGGAAAAAAATTTTAACGGTTACTCGTTACTCGCCACTGGTAACCGTTAATTAGTTCCAGTTGACTTCGAAGATCATCGGAGTTTCCAGAACAAGCAGATCCAAAAGAGGAATATCGAAATTGGCTCTTCTGCCTGAGAAAGTTCCTCCCGTTACATTTGTTACTGTGCCGGGGAATTCGATTGACGCGCGGACTCTTGATGAAGAAATTTCGTCGCTTATCGCTCTGTTGTAAAAAGAAGAAACCAAATCAAGGTATTCACTTTTACTTAACTCCTCGCCTGTCGCGATAGGAGCCATGAGCGCGTTTAAATAATCTGATATTTCGGATGACAGAAGCACGAGAATCTCCGGGCTTTTACTTCGCTCAATATTGATCACACACCTGCCGCCAGCGGTTCTCTGTTCAAATGTAATAAAACCGATTTCATTTGTAACAGAAAGAAATTCATTTATCTGATAAATGCGCACCTGTCCTTCTATTGCGGCCGCAGATGTATTGCGGAATACCGCCGACTGAACTCCGGGAGCGGCGGACATACTCCGCGCGATCGCCGGTCCGTCAAGCGCCGCATTTCCGCGCCCGCCCGCGGCGGACAACACCCGTATCAACGCGGACATCCGCGGCTGGAGGGACATACTCACCGACATTGAAGCGGAACCGTTAGCTGCAAGGGAACCGTCGATTTGCGTCATGCACGAAGACAGGCAAAGACCCAGAAAAATTATTATAAATGCACAGGTAATGCGTTGGCTCATATATATAAAATACACCAATTGGCAAAATGTTTCAAAAAGGATAGAAGTCTGCGTGGTGTTAATAATAGGTATTATTGGATTATATTCATATTTATAGTATTATNTTATTATAAAATGATAATCATTTTATAAAATTATTAATAAAAATTGTATGGTTTTTTATAAAACGAAAAAAAGAAAATAAAATTGTTTTGAATGAAAATGAAATTGAAATTTACCTCTTTAACAAATTAATAAAATGTGTCAAAATAAATGCAACTGTAATAGTCAAAGTGTGTCGTATATCGTAAAGATGTCGTATACTTAAAAGAATTAACGATATTAGGAGGAAATCATGTCTGTTCCGCGTACCGAGAAACCTTGGGCATTTTTGGAAGAATACAAAGGTAAATATTTTACAGGTCAATGGCCGACATTGCCGGAGATGTATAGAATAACAGTTTTACGCTATCCTGAACGCGCTTGCTTTACCATTTATGAACCGGATAGAATCAGTNTNAACTATACCGAATCCCTTAAAATAATTGAGGCGGCCGCCCGCTGGCTTCACAGCAAGGGAATCCGCAGAGGCGACCGCGTCGCCGTATCGGGAAAAAACGCGCCTGAATGGGCGGTGGCGTATCTCGCCGTTCTTTTCGCAGGCGGTGTCGTTGTACCAATCGATTATCAATTGAAAAATGAAGAAATCGATCTGCTCCTAAAAGCCGCCGGTGCGCGAATGCTTTTTATTGACGAAGAAAAACACGAGTATTATGTTAATAATCCCGGCGCGCTTGAGTCTGTTATTTCAATGAAAAAAGGACTTGGGAATTACCTTTATGATTTAGACGGACCTCAGGCGGTAATTGAGCAGGCTGTTGAAACAGACCTTGCGGCGATTCTTTTTACATCCGGGACAACCGGCGTTCCAAAAGGCGTTATGCTTACTCACAGAAACCTTGTCTCTGACTGCTATCTTGCGCAAGGCACACCGCTCATTGTTTTACATACAGATATTTTTTACGCCATCCTTCCGATTCACCATGCATACACGATGCTCGCCGTTTTTATCGAAACTATTTCGACAGGCGCTGAAGTCGTTTTCGGAAAGAGAATGGTAACATCACAGATATTAAAAGATTTNAANGAAGCGCAGATAACGATGCTGCTCGGCGTGCCGATGCTNTTTAATAAAGTTCTCGCGGGAATCATGAGAGGGTTAAAGGCGAAAGGGCCTGTTGTTTACGGGCTTATATCATTCATGATGAGCATCTCAGGGTTTATTAAAAAAGTTTTTAAGAAAAATCCCGGCAAGAAAATGTTTAAATTTATTCTTGATAAAGCAAGTCTTACATCGATCCGCATTTGTATCTGCGGCGGCGGTCCTCTCGCTCCGAGTGTATTTAAAAAGTACAATCAGCTTGGTATCGACTTTGTACAGGGTTACGGACTTACAGAAACGTCACCGATTATCGCCATCAATCCGATTGAAGCGTACAAGGAGACAAGCGTCGGCCGCACATGCCCGGGAGTTGATATGAAAATTCTCAATCCTGATGATCGAGGAGTCGGCGAAGTAATTGTAAAAGGATCGATGGTGATGCTTGGTTACTACAATCTGCCCGAAGAAACAGCGGCGTCTTTTACATCCGACGGTTATTTAAAAACAGGTGACCTCGGCTATATGGATAACGAAGATTATCTTTACCTGACAGGACGCGCGAAAAACATGATCGTCACGGAAGGCGGAAAGAATGTATACCCGGAAGAAATCGAAAACGAATTCCAGCTTTACGAAGAAATCGATCAGATATTAATCCGCGGTTATATACTGGACGCGAAGATGAAAACCGAAGGCATTGAAGCGCTTGTTTATCCCAGTCCTGATTTCAAAGATTCAAAGGGCGAGACCCCGTCTGCCGCGGTAATGAAGAGCAGAATTGATGCTGTTATAACAGAGGTGAATCAAAGACTGCAGCCTTATCAAAAAATAAATAAGGTTGAGGTTTTGGATAAGCCTATGGAAATGACTACTACTAAGAAGATAAAACGAGGAAACTTGTAGGGATCGCATAACAGGGAATTGTATAGAAAAAATTATTACAATAACGAAGCGGGACACAATCGGTCTGGTGAAACTCTGGAAGAGCCTGCTGCTGAGCCCTGAACATTAAAACGATTAATGTAATATTCTGATATATTATAAAAATTTTAATGTTCAGGTCTCCTTCGCAGAGAATTCCAGAAAATGTTTAACCAGACCGATTGTGTCCCGCTTCTTAGTGGAAAATGTTTTTTTTACATTGTTGTTATGCGATGCCTCACAGTGGGGGTTAAATGTCATCCCGCGATCCCCTGATCTGTCTTGGATGTGTTAACATCTGTTGACCATGATTTTAATGGTCTGATCTCTTGGATGTGTTTTTATTTGTTAGTAATTTTTTTTACATTATTGAAATAAATTTTTTATTTATGTCTATAAATATATCTGTTAGAACGGGATCGAATTGCGTGTTTTTACTTTCTTTGATTATTGTAATTGCTTCTTCGTGCGGGTATGCTATTTTATATGGTCTTTCTGATACAAGAGCGTCGTATACATCAATAATCGCCATTATTCTACCTTCTAACGGGATGTTATTTCCTTTTAAACCGTTTGGATAGCCGGTTCCATCCCATTTTTCATGGTGATTTAACGCGAATATTTTTGCGTAATTTAATAATTCACTTTCTCCTGAGTTTCTTTCAATGCGTTCAATAATATTATAACCAATTATGGTATGTTTCTTCATTTCATTAAACTCATCTTCTGTTAATGAACCTGGTTTTTTTAATATTTGATCACTGATTCCTATTTTTCCTATGTCATGTAATTGAGCTGACTGTAATAAAAAATTAATATCCCAATTATTTATAATTTCGTTTAACACTCCACGCTTTTTCATTTCATCTAATAATATTTTAACCCCGTTTTTTGTTCTTTCTATATGCCCTCCTGTGATATCATCTCTGAATTCTACTAAGTTTGACATTGTTGTTAGTATGGCATTCTGAAGTTTTACTACTTTTTCGGTTTTTTCATTTACCAGGTTCTGTAGATTATTATTAATATACTCAAGCTCTTCTGTCATTGAATTAAAATCATCAAACAGAACTTCTACCATATCTTTCTTTCCATCTCTTCTCATCGATGAAACGCGAATGGATAAATTTCCTTTGGCGATTTCCCTGGCCGCTCTACCAAGTTTCTTTATTGGTAAAGTCCATGTGCGATATCGAAAAACGCCTATACTGGCTGTAATTAAAGCCGTTGTAAGAAAAACAAATACCATCAATAAATTAATTCCATATTGCGGGTTTGTTTCAAACAGTTTGCTATGTTCCAATGATTGATAAATCCACATATGAAAACCGCTAAATGCAGCTAAAAGAATAAACAGAATAAAAAATTCTCTAATAAACGCGAACTTAATATTAATTCTATTATCTCTTTCCATATCACTCATATGATTTTCTGCTTGCGGCGCTTAACGCGTGTCCTTCCAGCCCTTCCGCTCTGCCGATTATTTCCGCGGCTGCGCGGGCTTTTTCAAATCCTTCTCCGTTTGAACAGCGCAGTGTTGTAACTGTTTTTAAAAAATGGCGTACAGAAAGCCCGCCTGTAAAACGAGCGCTTGATTCTGTAGGCAGCGTGTGATTTACTCCGGCTGAATAATCTCCAAGTACTTCCGCGCTGAGAGAACCAATGAAAAGCGATCCGTAATTAACCAGCTTTGNAATCCAGCTTTCAGCGTCTGTGCTTTGAAGCTCAAGATGNTCAGGCGCGATCTCATTTGCGATTCTGACTGCTTCATCCCTGTCTTTATATACAATTATAAGTCCGCCGTTATCAAGGGAAGCGCGGGCTGTTTTCGCGGTTTTAAGTGACCTTAAACGCTTTTCGATCGCGGCGGCGACAAGATCCGCGAATCTTTTATCCGGTACAAGAGAGCGTGCACGCGCATCAGGATCATGTTCCGCTTGCGCAAGCATGTCCGCGGCGATATAATCGGCTGCTTCTTCCGACGCTTCTTCGTCAGATATAATAAGAACATCAGATGGACCGGCGAGAAAATCAAGTCCAACCTGTCCGTAAAGGAGCCTTTTTGCCGTAATTATATATTTACTGCCGGGTCCCGCTATTACATCAGCGCGGGGAACCGTTTCAGTTCCAAACGCAAAAGCCGCTATTGCCTGCGCTCCCCCAATCGCGAAAAGACGAAGCCGCCTGTTATGCGCATTTTCCTTATTTATTAATATTCCGCACGCGTTTGCCGCAATCGCCGCGGCTGCTAGTATTTTTCTGTCAGGTTTTCCGTCCTCCATCGGCGAAGATGTAAAAAAAACTTCTTCCACGCCGCTTGTTACGGCGGGAATCATGCACATAAGACATGATGAAATAAGCGGGAAACGTCCTGCGGGAATATAAATCGCGGCGCGCTGCACTGGTATTACCCGCTGCCCTGCGGTGATTCCTTTATCCAATTCACATTCAAAATTAGAAAACTGCTCTCTTTGTTTAATTGAAAAGCGCATAATGTTATCCGCAGCGAGTTCCAGCGCTTCTGTCAGCTTAAGTTCATTTGCGCGTAACGCATCAAGCGCGAGATATGCTTCACTTAAAGGTATCTCAAGATTGGCAGGCGATGATTTATTAAATTTGGACGCGTATTTTTTAACGGCTTCATCTCCTTTAGCGCGTACATCAGTGATTATTTTTTTTACGATTTTCTCTGTTTTTGGATCATCTACTTTATTGGTGTTTTTTTTCCAATAGGAATCGAAATCATTACTATCTATTATTTTCATTTATTCTCCTTTATATTTACCGCGAACCACACTAACCACACGAACTTTATATACCAGTTTTATTGTCACTCCTAACTTATAACTGCTGGTATCAGATACGTTTTTTGTTGTTAATGGTTTTCTGTAATTACTTTACATTCCTTTATAAACTTATCCATATCTTCATCTGTGCCGATTGTTACACGAAGATAGTCTTTTATTCTTTCTTTTTTAAAATGCCTTACAAGAATACCTTTTTCACGCAGTTTTGAATAAATCTCCGTGCCGTCAATTTTCGGAAAACTGATAAAAAGGAAGTTGGCTGATGACGGCAGTACGTTAAACCCAATACCGCGTAGAATTTCCGCTGTTCTTTCCCGTGTTGATATAACTTTTTTGTTTATCTCATCGTAATACCGCGAGTCATTGATTGCCGCCGCCGCTCCCGAAAGTGCGAGGCGATCCAGTGTGTATGAGTTAAATGAATCCCTGATACGTTTTAACCCTTCTATAAGTTCCTCGCTGCCTATCGCGAATCCTGTCCGCAGTCCGGCAAGAGACGCAGATTTGGAAAGCGTGTGTACCGCCAAGATATTTTTATATTTATTAATATGCGGAACAACCGACTGTGCGCCGAAAGCATTGTAAGCTTCATCCACGATCAAAACTTTCTTCTGCTTTTCCATAAATTCCGCTATTGATAAAACGTCACCTAACGGCATAGCAATTCCTGTCGGCGCGTTAGGATTCGGGAAAACCGCTCCGTCAGAAGGCACTTTATAATCAGACGCCTTAATCGTAAAATCGTTTTTTAAAGAAACAGGACAGTATGGAATATCCCAAAGATCGGCGTAAACAGGATAAAAACTGTATGAAATATCGGGAAAGAGTATGGTTTTCTCAAAAAACGCGCCGAAGGCAAAAGCAAGAATTTCATCAGACCCGTTACCCGCAAACACCTGATCAATTTTTACACCGTAACGCTTTGAGACAGCTTCCCGGAATTCCGTACATTCAGGATCAGGATAGAGCCGCAGCCGATCTCCCGCCGCTTCCTTAACAGCCTCGATCACTTTAGGAGAAGGCGGATAAGGATTCTCATTGGTATTCAATTTAATAAACTGCCGATCCTTGGGCTGCTCCCCAGGCACATAAGGAGAAAGATTTTTAGCGCGAACATTCCAATAAACACTCATAAATATTTCCTGTTAATCATTTCACACCAGTCTACATACTAGCAATTATTTTTTATGCCTTCTGTCAAGTTCATCCAACACATCCTGCACAGTAACTCCGGCACGTGTCATCAGCACTGTAGAAAAATATAAAAGATCGGCCGCTTCCCAGATAATTTCCTCACGTGTTTTCGCTTCACACAGCTCCTTCGCTTCTTCCATCACTTTTTCGCGGACAAGCTCGTCGTCTAACGCCGCGGTGTATGAACCCGGNGCAGGATTTTTNAAACGATCTGTGATAATGTCCTGTAAATANTTCCATGAATAATCCCTGTCAGTCGTAAAACACGACCACGCGCCTGTGTGGCATACAGGACCAGCCGGCTGCGCCGTTGCAAGTAACGCGTCGCGATCGCAGTCAGCGCGTATGCGTCTAAGTTTTAAAACATTGCCGGAATTTTCACCTTTCATCCATAATTTATTGCGTGTCCGGCTGTGAAAACAGACATTGCCGCGTTTGAAAGTTTCTGCTAACGCTGTCTTGTCTGTAAAGCCTGTCATCATTACTTGGCCGTCCTGCGCTTGCACTATGATGGGGAGAAGGGACTGGAGATTGGGGACTGAGGACCGGGGAACCGTTGTTTCAGAGATTTGTCCTTTTTTCCAGTTTAACGATGCAATGAAAGCGTCGGCGAGGTTAATTATTCCTGTGTATAAAGCCATTCCAAGCTGAACATCGCAGCCAAGAGCGGCAAGCTGTTCAATTTCGTTTAACGTGGATACTCCGCCCGCCGCGGTAATTTGGCATTTTACAGTTTCGCGTAATTTTTTAACAGGATCAAAATTAATGCCTGTCATTGTGCCTTCGCGCTCCACGCAGGTAAAAAGAAGTTCTCCCGCATAAGGTTCAACCGCTTTTGCGGCCTCAAGCAAATCGATGCCTGTCGGTGTTTTCCATCCGTCAACCACGATTTCGTAAAAACCTGAACTATTTTTACGCGCGTCAACCGCCGCGATAAGCCTTTCTCGTCCAATTTTTTTTGATATCTCATCAAGGAATGTAACATTTACGGCAAACTCGCCGTTCGCCGCTCCCGCGCCTTTTTTATCAGGATTACGAAAAGCATTTGAACCGATAATAATTTTTTTAGCGCCGAGGCTGACAAGCTCCTTTGCCTGCTTCGCTGTCCTTATTCCGCCGCCAACCCTGCATTCGGCAATACGCAAAAGCGGTTTTATCATTTCAAGATTGGAACCCTTCCCCATCGCCGCGTCAAGATCGATAACCGCGACATCACCGTAACGGTCAAACTCAGCTGCGAGATCAGCGGCGTTATCGCGCTCCAAAACAAGTTCCTCGCCTTGCTTTAGCTGAACTACTTTTCCGTTTTGTATGTCAATTGATGAGATTACCATGTTTATATTATATAGGGGTTAGGGGCTATGGGCTAGGGGGTAGTTATTAATGTGGAATAATTAACATGGAATGAGTATCGAAGATTTTCCCGTATTGGATATTTCCCATAAAACCACTATCATTTAAACAGGATAAACTTATGCTTTTAACCATAACATGGCGCGGACACAATACTACTGATCTCAGCTTTCTGCTTTTTAAAAATCCTTACCGCCCGCAAAAATTTGAGCTTGGTTACGGTGACGCTTATGTTTTTTATCCTGAGTTATCCGATGAAAAAACTACCGCGGCTCTGCTTCTTGACATAAATCCTGTTAATCTCGCGCGCGGGAAAGAAGGCTCAAGCGCGGCAGGGCTTTTTGATTATGTGAATGACCGGCCTTATGTATCATCTTCTTTTATGAGCGTGGCGATTTCCAGTGTATTCAGAACCGCGATGACAGGCCGCGCTGATGATCATCAGGAATTATCCGATACGCCGCTTGATCTTGAAGCTGCTATCACAATGCTGCCGTGCAGGGGTGATTCGGCAATGCTTAACAGGGTTTTTGAACCGCTTGGCTATTATGTGCGATTTGAAACATTTTTAACAGATGAGAAATTCCCCGATTGGGGTGAAAGTAAATATGTAAACTTGACAATCCGCGGGAAAATTTTGTTACGCGATCTTATAAAACATATTTATATATTAATCCCGGTGTTTGACAGACAGAAACATTACTGGGTCGGCAATGATGAAGTTGAAAAACTTTTGCGTAACGCAGGAGACTGGCTTTCTAACCATCCTGAAAAAAGCTTTATTACAAGCCGTTATCTGATACGATTAAGTCCGCTCGTTAATAACGCCATAGCAAAAATGGCTGCCGCTGCGGATGAAAATGTCATTGATGAAGAGGAAGATGCGGCTGATCCCGCAGAAACAGAAAAAATCGAGAAAAAGCTCAATCTTAACGCGAAAAGGCTTGGCAGCGTAGTTGCAGCTTTAAAAAATTGTAAAGCAAGAAGCGTTATTGACATCGGCTGCGGCGAAGGAAATCTCCTCCGCTTCCTTGTCAGAGAAAAACAATTTGAACGCGTTACAGGCGCTGATGTATCTTCTCTTGCGCTTACACGTGCGAAAGAAAAATTAAGAATTGACGAAGCAAATGACTCCCTGCGCGAAAAAGTCTCCATTTTTCAGAGTTCTCTCTTGTATAAAGACATCAGATTCAAGGGATACGACGCGGCATGTGTAATAGAAGTAATCGAGCATCTTGACACCGCACGTTTATCGGCTTTTGAGCGTGTTTTGTTTGAGTTTACAAAACCTCGTTATGTGATATTAACGACACCTAACAAGGAATACAACGTAAAGTATGAAAACATCGACGAAAACAAATTGAGGCACGGAAATCACCGTTTTGAGTGGACAAGAGATGAATTTCAAACATGGGCGCGGAAAATCGCAGATCAATATGGTTACACGGTAAAATTTTCAGGAATCGGCGAAATTGACGATGAGCTTGGCGCTTCAACGCAAATGGGGGTATTCACATTATGCTAGAAACGCCTGTGCAAATACGAATAGAAATACCTGAACTATGCGTGGTCGCTCTTGTCGGAGTGTCCAGCAGCGGAAAATCAACTTTTTCTAAAACTCATTTTAAACCTACGGAAGTTTTATCCTCGGATTATTTCCGCTCTCTTGTCTCGGATGATGAAAATAACCAGATTGTCACGCCGCAGGCTTTTGAATCGCTTTATTACATCGCAAACAAAAGACTTGATCTTGGAAAATTAACCGTAATTGACGCGACCAATGTACAAAAACACGCGAGAAGCCAGGTTCTGCGTCTTGCTAAAGAACAGAACTGTCTCGCCGCCGCCATTGTGTTTGATATCCCCGAAAAAATAATCAGGGAACGCAACGCGTCGCGCAGCGACAGGAATTTAGGCGGAAATGTTTTAAAAAGACAAATCGATCAACTACGCCAGTCAATCAATCAGCTTCAGCGTGAAGGTTTCCGTTATGTGTATATTTTAAAAAGCGAAGATGAAATCTCCCGTGCGCAGATTGTCCGTGTACCGCTTTGGAATAATAAAAAAAATGAAACTGGCCCGTTTGACATAATCGGCGATGTGCACGGCTGTTACGATGAGTTATGTGAACTTCTTGACAAATTAGGATATAAAGTTGACACGCAAAATTTTACAGTAAGTCATCCTGAAAAACGAAGATTAATTTTTCTCGGAGATCTGTGCGACAGAGGTCCGAAAAATATAGAAGTACTGCGCCTTGTAATGAACGCTGTTGAAACAGGAGGAGCGTTCTGCGTCGCCGGTAATCATGACGCAAAGCTGCTCAGAAAACTAAACGGAAAAAATGTTCAGCTAACGCACGGACTTGACAAAACTGTGGAGCAGTTAGACGCGCAGGACACTGCGTTTAACGAAAAGGTAAAAATTTTTATAAACAGCTTAATCAGCCACTATGTATTCGATCATGGAAATCTTGTAGTATCTCACGCGGGACTCAAAGAAAAATATCAGGGACGAAGCTCAGGGCGCGTCCGTGAGTTCTGCCTGTACGGTGAAACAACAGGTGAAACAGACGAGTACGGTTTACCGGTTCGCTTTCCGTGGGCAAATGAGTACAGGGGAAAAGCACTTGTGGTTTACGGCCATGTGCCAAACATCGATGTTCAGGAAGTAAACAACACTTCTTGCATTGACACAGGATGCGTATTCGGCGGAAAACTTACCGCTTACCGCTATCCCGAAAAAGAAATCGTGCAGGTAAAAGCAAAAAAAGAGTATTACGCGTCATTGAAACCTTTTTTAGATAAATTAACTGCGATAGACGATATGCTCAATATTGATGATGTTCTCGGCGAAAAAATCCACAACACAAGGCTGCGCCGCTCTATAAAAATAAACGCGGAAAATTCCGCGGCGGCGCTTGAACTCATGAGCCGCTTTGCCGCCGATCCCCGCTGGCTTATCTATCTTCCGCCGACAATGTCGCCGTGCGAAACAAGCGGTCAAAGCGGCTATCTTGAATTTCCGATGGAAGCCTTCGATTACTACAAATCACACGGTATAGGCAGTGTTGTATGTGAACAAAAACACATGGGTTCTCGCGCCGTAATCGTTATATGCAAAAACAGCGAAGCGGCGGCGAAACGTTTCGGCGTAACAGATAACAGCTTCGGTACTATTTACACAAGAACTGGAAGGCCGTTTTTTGAGCGAAAAACGTTAAATGACATTGATATAGAGAATACAATTCTTACCAGGCTGTGTAACGCGTTAACGGAAAAATCTTTCTGGGATGATTTTAACACAGACTGGGTTTGCATAGATGCCGAGATTATGCCGTGGTCGGCAAAAGCGCAGAGCTTATTAAAAGAACAATACGGTCCCGCAGGGCGAGCCGGCAGAACAGCTCTTTCAATAGCGTCTAACGTTATTAAAAACGCCGCCGGCGCTCTTAACGGCAGACAAATAGAAGAAAGCGTCAATTTAACAGAGCTTCTTGAAAAATACGATAAACGCGCAGGAGCGCTTGAATTATACACAGACGCGTACCGCCGCTATTGCTGGGATGTCAAAAATATTGACGATTACCGAATCGCTCCGTTTCACGTTCTTGCCGCGGAAGGAAAAACATGGAACGAAGAAAATCATGTAACCCACATGGAATGTATAAAAAAATATATCACGGGAAATGATCCAATCTTTATGGCTACAAATTACATCGAGGTTGATCTTCTTGACGAAAAAAGCATTGCGGCGGGCGTTAAATGGTGGGAGGATCTTACAAACGGCGGGGGCGAAGGTATGGTAGTAAAGCCTTATGATTTTACTGCGTTAAAGGGAACAGAGCTGCTCCAGCCTGCCGTTAAATGCCGCGGCCGGGAATACCTGCGTATCATCTACGGTCCTGAATACCTTTTAAACGGAAATCTTGGAAGGTTAAAGAAACGCTCTCTCGGAAAAAAACGAAATCTTGCGCTTAACGAGTTCGCTCTCGGAATGGAAGCTCTGGAACGGTTCACAAGAAACGAGCCGCTCTACCGTGTGCATGAGTGCGTGTTCGCGGTGTTAGCTCTTGAAAGCGAACCTGTTGATCCAAGGCTGTAGCGGCTAACGCCTCACCACCTGACGCACACGCCTTTTGCTTCCGCGTGTTTTTTAATTTCTTTAATCGTGGTTTTTTCAAAATGCAAAAGAGACGCGACAAGCGCAGCGTCCGCTCCGGGAGCCTCCGCGCCGTTTTCCATTTCTGAAGATGCCGTGCTGAGTAATACGCACGCAATCTGATCGAGAGTACCGGCTCCGCCCGAAGCGATGACAGGCACCGGCACCGCTTTAAGGATGCGGCGCGTAAGCTCAAGATCGTAACCTGCGCCTGTACCGTCCGCGTCAATCGAATTAAGAAGAATTTCTCCTGCGCCGAGTTCTACGGCTTTTACCGCCCATTCTATCGCGTCAATTCCTGTATCGGTTCTTCCGCCGTGTGAAAAAGCGTTCCAGCGAAGATCGTTTCCGCCTTGTACCCTTTTCGCGTCGATTGAAAGCACGACGCACTGGCTGCCGTAGGAGGCCGCCATTTCGCGTAACAGCTCCGGGCGGCTAAGCGCTGATGTGCAGACAGCGACCTTATCCGCGCCCGCGTTCATCGCGTCGCGCATATCGCTTATAACGCGTATGCCGCCGCCGACGCAAAGAGGTATAAAGACCTCCTCTGCCACTTTTTTAACAACATCAAGCAATGTTGCGCGGCTTTTATATGAAGCTCCTATATCAAGGAAAGTAAGCTCGTCAGCGCCGTCATCGTTATACCGCCTTGCAAGCTCTACAGGATCGCCGACATCCTTTATGCCTTCGAATTTAATTCCTTTTACTACCTTGCCGTCATCAACATCAAGACAGGGGATTATCCTTTTAGCCTGCATACTCTCTCCTTGTTAATTTACAATCCAGTTTTCTAAAAGTTTTAATCCCGCGGCTCCGGATTTTTCCGGGTGAAATTGTACAGCGGCAAGAGCGCCGCGTTCAACCGCGCAGCAATAACGGACATAATATTCGGTCTCGGCGGCAGAAATATCTTTTTTTGAAGGATCACAGTAGTATGAATGTATATAATAGAAAAATGTGTTATCTGTCATGCCTTTAAATAAAATTGATTTATCATTAGCGTTTGTCTGATTCCATCCGATCTGGGGAACCTTGCGCCCGGGAAAACGTTTTACAGTTCCGGGAATAACAGAAAGACCTTTAATTTCGCCTCTGTCAGCGGGAGAAGCTTCTTCGGAAGTTTCGAATAACAACTGAAACCCGATGCAAATTCCCAGAAAAGGTTTATCGGCTTTTATCCACTCTTTTATTCCTTGCGCGTAACCGGATTTATTTAGTGATGCCATTGCCGAAACGAAATGTCCGTCACCGGGAAAAATAATTTTTTCAAACGGAGAAGAAGAAGGATTAATCTCATCAGGACCGGAAACAAAACGCGCCGGAACGGACAGCCGCTTTAAAGCGTTCATCACAGATCCAAGATTCCCCGCGCCGTAATCAATCACGCCAATCATAGAATTATACCATTACTCCCGGCGTATCAAAGCCCGGCAGTGAACCTTTAGTAGAAGGAATTATATTTCTCACGCGATCATCGAACTCGCAGGCTGATCTGAGAGCGCGGGACGCGGCTTTAAAGAGCGCTTCTATTTTATGGTGATCGCTTCTGCCGCGCAGAATTTCAAGATGCAGATTGCATCCGGCGGCGGATGCAAAACCCTGCCAGAAATCTTCTATCACATCGGTTTGAAAATCGTACTGCTCGCCGTTATCCTGAGTTGATTTCAACGGTGTTCCCGAAAGCTGCCCGTCGAAAAATAGAAATGACCTTCCGGAAATATCCACGGCCGCTCTTGCGAGACTCTCATCCATCGGAAACAAACAGCTTCCGCAGCGCGTAATGCCGCGCTTTTCGCCAAGCGCTTTCGCGAAACACTGCCCAAGCACAATTCCCGTATCTTCGACAAGGTGATGCTGATCAACATTAAGGTCTCCCTTCGCGCGGACTTCAATGTCAAACAAACCGTGACGCGCAAATGTGTTAAGCATATGCGACATAAACCCCACCGGATATTCCAGTTTCGCGTTACCCTTCCCGTCAATATTCAACCAGATAAAAATCTCAGTCTCTTTAGTCTTTCTCTCAATCTCAGCCATCCTGTTCATACCTAACCCCTATCCACTAATTCCTAACCCCTAATTTCACATAACAACTTTACGCAAATCATATTCCACAATATCAAGCGCACCGAGTTTTTTCAATTTGGGAATGATATCGGGAACATCGCTTTTTTTCACGGCGATCTTTACTGCGAAACCTGCTTCGCCTAAAAGTTCCGCGACAGTCGGGCTTCGCATAGCGGGAAGACATGCCAAAGACTCAAACTGCTCTTTTGGGATGTTCATCTCAAGCATTACGCGATCATGCCCTTCAAGAACTGCGCGGAACAGCATTGCAAGCTCCTCAATGCGGCCTCTCTTTTCTTCGTCAGCCATCGCCGCGTGTGACGCGATAAAACGCGTTGATGATTCAAGAAGCGTGCCGATAATTTTTAAACCATTATCTTTTAACGTCTGTCCCGATGATGTATTATCGATAATCATGTCAGCGTCATCCGGCGGAAAAACTTCCGTCGCGCCGAAAGTGCGCAGTATCCTGTATTGATAACCGCAAGATTTAAGCCACGCTTCCGCGAGATTTACATATTCTGTCGCGACCACCAGTTTTTTCGATTTTAAAAAAGCATCGTCATATCCTTGAGGAACCGCCGCGACAATACGGACTTTATCAAAACCAAGGTCGAGCACTTCCGCGACATCTGCGCCGCTTTCATTTATCCAGTCGATTCCGGTAAAACCTGCGTCATGACTGCCGATTTCCAAAAGCTCCCCGACATTCTGGGGTTTCATAATTTTAGCGTCCAGCCAGTCAACGTTCATCACAGGGCGGTATGTCCTGTCGGCAAGAGCNACGGGAAACCCGGCTTCCGAAAAAAGGCGGCTTACATTATCAAAAATTCTTCCNTTCGGAATTAAAATACGAAGTTTTTTCATGGGATCATTTTAATCTAATTGAAAAGAAATGTTAAGCGGGTTGATAATCAGAGCTTTTTCTAAACCGTAAGAGTTTTTATAAACGTCAAATCACCAGATTTTTTTTATACAACCGTACAGCGCGGTGATTAAACCGGCGAGCGCGGAAAACGCGAAAATAACAAGAGCGGCTTTCGCGGTAAAACCTGCCGCCAAAAGAGCGGATGTGATAAGGTTGCCGAGTAT
>WQRT01000029.1 GCA_009786625.1 Treponema sp. | reverse complement strand
CGGGATATGCGCGAAAGCGCACAGGCGGTTGACGCGATAATACCGGTTCACTTTGAAGTGAACAGAGACGGGTCAACTGAGATTGAAAACGATCAGGGGTTTCCCATGTTGCGCGGATTTCCGTCATTTCCAAATCAGAGTGTCACTCAGGGTGAAAAATGGCGCGCGCCGGGAAACCGCGCGGTTGATCCGTTTAATTTGGGACGGGCAGTTGTCATTCCTTTTACAGCCGAGTACGAGTACCGCGGAACCGAAAATTATAACGGAACGCCGGTACACAGGATCTTCGCGGCTTACGGTTATAATTTTCGAAATGAGATTGAGCCGCATCCCTACGCGCGTGTTACGGGAAGACACAGGGTTGATATTTTAATACGCGCGGCAGACGGGCTTATAATTTTTATGCGCGATGATCTCAATATCACTTATACGCTCGCAGGTGGCATGGTGACGGAGTTCAGGGGTTTTACCATAACATTCGGATCAGGCATCATCCCAATGGATAGAGATACCGTAATAGCNTCTTTGGAAGATACGCTGGATATTGATCCGCCGGCTGTGATACCTGATGAATTGCCGGACATTGATCTTACGCCGGTACCGGAAGGGATAAAACTTACAATCAGAGACATCCGCTTCGCCGCCGATTTACCGGAGATCCTTCCTGAAGAAAGATCGAGGCTCGATCTTCTTGCGGCCGCGCTTAGCCGGATCCCGGATAGAACATTTCTTGTTGAAGGTCATACGGCATCAATAGGAAGACCGGCGGATGAGATGCGGCTTTCGATCGAAAGAGCAAGAAGCATAATTAACGAACTTGTAAGACGCGGAATAAGCGCCGGCCGGTTTGTATACATAGGCTGGGGCGGCACAAAACCGATAGGCGACAACACGACGGACTCAGGCAGAAGAGCCAACCGCCGTGTGGAAATCACCATTTTAGAATAAATAAATCCTTCAAGTACAGATAACTGTTATCCCACAGATAACAGTTACCCGCTTATTGCCCCGCTAAGATTCTAAGCGCGTTTCCAGCCCAATTCTGCTCCGCGTTTGTATACAATGAATTGCGCGAAATGATAGTCAGAAGCTGGATTGTGGCTCTGGACTGGGTTCCNGTAGAGGCGATAGCCGGAATTACAATATTCATTANATCNCTTTCCGGAACTCCCCACGGNCCGCTGCGCCTTCTTGAATGAAGACCTCTTAAAAATTCNGTCAGNAGATCGACCGCTTCATCGGTTCTTAACGCCGATAAGGTTCTGGTCACAAGGATAATTACTTCAAAATCGGTATTAGGAGTCTCAAAGGCTTCCCTGTACGTTCTTTCAAGATACGGGTATATGGCTTCATTTTCAGTTCCGAATTGACGAATGGCGTCAATGGCGCTCAAACGCATGAATCTTAAAAGACCCTGAGATTCGGCAGATGAAGCGATAAAAGTATAGCTTGCCTCAATAGCCGCCATCGCGACCTGGGATTTAGCTCTGTTAGACGTATCGGAGTTAAGCATTTCCTGCCAAGCTGTGTATTTGATGTTCGGTAAATTGAAGTGGTTTAAGATGACTTCACTTATTACATCACCGATTATTTCATCGTTTGCTGTCATGAGGTTATGGAGCGCGGTTGAAGCTATTGCTTTTACTTCCGGGTCATACCATCCTATGGAAGTGAAAAAAACCGGCCTTATTCCAACTGGTTCAGCCAGAACCTCAAGCGCGTGAACGGCTCCCGGCACAACACGCTGCACTTTGCTTTTAACCCGCTGATCGGTAGTGGCTCTCTCATTGTAACCGTCAAGAATCGCGGCGATATTCGAAGCGTACATTTTACCGTCAATTTCACCCATTGTGTAAAGCGCTTCATACATGATAAGCCCGTCGTTTAGGACTGACGCGATATCAAAAAATTGAATAAAACTCCAGACATAAGAAGCCGCCTCGGTATGCTTCTCGGTGGAAAGACCGCGCAGGATCAACCTAGCCGCTTCCTCGACTGCGTTCCTTTCGCGGTTGCTTCCAAAATTAGGAAGGCGGCGCAGATAAACCCTGATGGCGTTATGGTAAAATTCACCGATTCCGGTCGTGTTTTCATCCCTGACCATCTGCAGAATATCAAGAAGCTCAAAAATAGTCGTGTCAGACCTGTTGAATTCACGGGTATAAAATGACATATCCGTATTCTGCGCGGAGACCGTCATCCCGGCTAATAATAAAAATACAATTAATAACGATGTTCTTTTCATACCCTTAATTTTATACCATATATCAGAATTATCAAGCGTTTTTTTTTATGGAAATGAGCGTTTTTACGCTGAAATGTATGAATTATTGGAACTTTCAGGCACACCGGCTTTGAATGCAAACGCCGGGAAGCATGGATATAATAAACCTTATTTGTCTTCATTTTGACTGCCGTTTTGATTATTTTCTTTATTTCTTTTTACCGTATGTTTAATATTCATTACAGCTAAATTAATTTCAAATGTTGTTTCTGTTCTTGAAATATTCATGGAATCACCCAAAATATCAGAAATAATTTCACCGCTTTTTTGCATTAACGGCTTTTTTTCTTCCTTCGTTCTCTCTACTGCCAATTCCCTGACGGTTCTTGTTAATTCACGAATTTTCGCAAATGTTTCAATAATCGTCAAAGTTGTTTGCGTTGCTCTTGGGCTTTTAATTATGGTGGCGAGCATATATAAGCCTTTTTCTGTGAAAACCTTTAATGGAGCATATGAATGTTTCAATGATTTGAACTGGTCAAAATTTTTGACCAGTTCGTTTTTCTCATTTTTTGTAAGAGTGATAATATACCCTTCTGGAAATTTTTCAGGGTTATTTTTTACCGCTTGATTTACTTCTTTGGTCTCTATTCCATACAACAAAGCAACATCACGATCCAATAAGATCTTTGTACTACGAATTTCAATAATTTTTGCGTCAACATCATTAATACTTAAATTCATGGCTTTTTCTCCTTTTATTACCGGGCAAAAGTATTTTTAGGCATTTTTCCAACGGATTAAAATACCTTACTTTTGACATCCAGCGCAAACGAACAGATCGCCCTCCGACAAATAAAAAATGTCATATATATATGGGCGCGAACTCGCTGTTTTGCTTGCGAATAAATGAAGAAATTTATTATTTTTGAATAATTATTTACAATTTTACTATACTTCTATGAAGTGAAATAGGAGTAACCTGGTGCCTATGTTTCAACTGCTGTTTTTAAATTTTGACTACGAAGCAACACAAACCGGAAAAAATTTAGCCGCGAACCACGCGAAAAAACACTCAAAAAGGCGTAAAACCCGCAATTAAGATAACTTGACGATGTGTAATTTAGTGTGTATATTAATTTAAGGAAGGGAGCCATGCTCAGTTTAAACATCCTGTTAAGAAAAATCTGACTACATTGCCAATCCATGACAAGAATATGAAAAAAGGAACTGCGGCAAGTGTTTTAAGACAAGCCGGATTAAAAAGCGATAATGAGGTGTAATATGAAAAAATACATTGCTTTATTTGAATATGAGGACGGTAAGAGCGGTTATAGTGTAGTTTTTCCTGATCTTCCGGGATGTTTTTCCGCAGGGGATGATTATGATGAGGCCTATCGTATGTCTCATGAAGCTCTGGCATTTCATCTGGAAGGGCTAAAAAATGAAAACATGGTTATCCCGGAACCGCGGACACTGGAAATGATTAAAAGTAAATGGAGAGAGTGGAAAAATTGGAAAAATAAACTATCATTTCTTGTTGTTCCTATTGCGGTTTTTCCGGCAAGTGAAAAATCTATTCGCGTGAATATTATGATACCGGAAGGAACTCTTCGGAGAATAGACGCTGTATCAAAAAATCGTTCTGCTTTTCTGGCAAATGCCGCTCAATATTTCTTAGATGAAGAACATAGTAAAAGAAAAGGCGTCCACGCTTGATCCTGAGCGACGGCGTTGGATATTAGGGCTTTGCTATCTAAATAACAATACACGCATTGCAAGCTAGGGGACTGGGGCTGGCGAAACCATTTATGCCGTTCCCTGCCGGAGAGACTGCGAAGCAGGCTCGTAGGCAGACTCATAGCATAGGTTTCGCCAGCTCCAGTCCCCTAGCTTGCAATGTTTGTACTGTATTTAAGCCATACATACCATTATTATCAATTTCCTCATTTAATATTAATATTATTAAGTGCGATAATATAATAATGAAATATTTTATCAATTTTGTCATAATCTTATCGCTTTTTACCAACTGCTCGGGCACACCCGGAAATACAGCGCAAAATACGCAGGATTCTGAAATAACGGAAATCGCGGCAGTAGTTGAAGTTGAGGATGAAGTCCTTCAGGAGCTGCCGCCTATTTTTATCGCTCAGGAAGGAAGCGAGCTTCCGGTTACTTCATTCAGGGAAATTTGGGGATATGTCGTAGCAGGGCGTGAATCATCTCTTTTAAGAGGACTGCCGATCACTGATGTGGGTTATTTCGGCGCGGAAGTGAACAGTTACGGAACCCTTGTAGGCGTTCCAAACAGGCGCGCGATTTCTTGGTTCACCGGGAAAGTACACCTTGTTGTTGCATGTAACGGCAACGCGCTTTCATATTTTACTTTGATGGAGGGAAGCCCGCAGCGCGCCGCCTTAATCGAAGATTTAATCGCCGCCACGCGGAATTTTGACGGGCTTCAGATCGATTTTGAGAATATTCCCGCAAGAGCGAGGGAATCATATCATTCATTCCTCATCGCGTTACGCGAAGGACTTCCAGATAAAATGTTCACTGTTGCTCTCGCGGCGCGGACAAGAAAAATCGCGAATGATACTTACGACTACGAAACCATTCTGCCCTACGTTGACAGAATACTTGTAATGGCATATGACGAACACTGGAGCACCAGCAGAGCCGGTCCTGTAGCATCCACGCTCTGGTGCCGCAATGTGGCGAATTATTGTAAAGCCGTTATAGGAGAAGAAAAACTNGTTATGGGGCTTCCCTTATACGGCCGCGCATGGGTCGATGTNAACCATCACCGCGCCCTTGTNTTTTCAACAACTGACAACATCATTAAAACACACGGCGTGGAAAACATAAGACGCGAAAACGGAATCCCCACTTTTGATTATCAACCTACCATCAATGTTAAAGTATACTACGATGACGAGTACTCAATCTCCACCCGTATGGAAATGTACAAATCCATGGGAATAAACGCTATCGGNTTCTGGCGCATAGGACAAGAAACCCAAAANGTATGGGATATAATGCAAATCTCNAACGACTAACAAAATATTAGTTATTAGCCGCTCTATCAGGTCTTAACACTTCTGCGCCGTTACGGTACACATGGCGCAGGTTTGATCCTTCTTCAAGATAGCAGTGGATTATAACGCGCACTATTCTTTCCAGTGAGTTAACGCAGTCAGGCTCCTGAACCGAAAAGAGAGACAGCTCTCCCGCTCTTGTGTTTGCCCCCAAAGATTTTCTTAACGCGCTTGAGGGATTCACAGCGTCTAGGTCCCGCGTAACAGATAAGATCACAGATACGATGTCTTTCTCATCAAGATTGTTAAGACTTAATAGTTCATCGTACATTTGCTTTATACGATTGCAAATATCTACCTGAGTATTTTCGCACTGAACCGCGCCCCGTAACGCAAAAAGTTTTTTCATGTATTCCCTCCGGAAATTACGGTGATAAACGACTCAATAAAGAAAAGGCTTATTCCGTAAAGAATTAAAATAACATAAAGAACGATTTTTATAAAACGAAAAATTGAAGGATTACGGATNAAACCGTAACCGTTTTTCATCAATTTNTAAAAAGAAATTAAAAATACAAAAAATGAGGAATATCTTACAATAACGAGAAGCAGATANAGGGTTTCATCGGGAAAGCCCGGTTCCAGCAGATAGGNAATAAATGAGACGGCAGAGATCGCCAGACTTACAATCAATATCCATCCTGTCGGGGAGTATATTCTCATCATATCCTTAGGGCTTGTATTGCCAAATAGTCAATATATGTTTATTATAGTACAGTATGAAAAAGTTTTTGATAACCATTTTTGTATTGTTGGTTTTAGGCGGCGCNGGCTTTTTCTTCGGCTGGGCGCAGTTCTCGGTTCCTCCGGGACAGTACGGCGTTATCAGTTCAAAAACACACGGAATTGATCAAAGACCTGTGCGTTCGGGGGAATTCCGCTGGATTTGGTATAAATTGATTCCCACAAATGTAAAAATCACTGTTTTTAATCTTGAACGTATAAACTACCCTGTCAGTTTTGACAGTTCACTGCCGTCGGGAGATACATACGCTGTTTTCACAGGGCTTACAAACGCGGATTTTACATGGAATTTCCGCGGCGAAATTAATTTTACCTTAAATCCCGATATGCTTGTTTCTATAGCGGCTAGTAATAATCTGAACGATCAGAACGATTTAAACGCCTATTCACAAAAAGTAGCCCAAGATATCGAGCTTCATATCATCAGAGTGCTGTCATCCGCAGAGGAAGACAGTGTGCGCCTTGAACATATCATGTCGGGAAATCAGGACGCGCAGATGGAAAGGGAGATAAGAGAAAGATTCCCGGAAATAAAAGATTTTTCATTCGTCATTCATGCCGCGAAGTTCCCGGACTTCNTCCTTTACAGGCAGTTACGCCGGATGTACGATGAATTCCTTTCCAGCCAAAGGGAATATATCACTTCNGGCTTCGGCAGAAGAGCGGAAAACCACATNGAAGCCCAGCTTCGTTTTGAAAATCTGGAGCGGTACGGGGATTTATTAACGCGGTTCCCGGTATTGCTTGAGTATATGACTCTGGGTCTTGACAGAAATGAGTAACCACCCGCCGTCCCTGTTTGTTGTTGAATAAAGAACAGTAAAAATGTATATTCATGTTATCAAGGAGATTTTATGCGTAAAGCATGGGTCATTGTAATACTGCTGCTAATTAGTTTTCCCGTACTGCTTGCTGCACAGCAGGGTGGAGATGATCCTTCCGTGGAAACTGACTGGGACTATTATTCGACGGATCTGTACATGGCAGGCGATCAATCGTTTATTATTTCCCTCGGCGTAGCTTTACCGGTACTTTTTATCCAAAACGGAGGATTGATCGATCCGCAGTTCACCCCTCCTGTGGGCGGCATTGGATCTCTTGCTTATAATTACTACCTTAATCCGCACTTCTATGTCGGCGCGGAACTTAACGGTTTTTTCATTCATACGATACAAGAAAATACTATGTTTGTGATACCTCTGGGTATCAGAGCCGGAACTCAGTTAATCGCGGGTCCCTTTGAATTTCCCTTTACGCTTACGCTGGGTATGATATGGCACAGGTATCTTGATTGGACTTATTTCGGTCTTTATGCAAAGGCGGGCGTTGCCGCTTATTTCAGAGCTACAACGCAGTGGTCATTCGGGCTTGTCGCAAACTGGGGCTGGCTTCCGCAGTGGACAAATGATTCAAGCAGAAATGTCGATGGGAATTTTCTGGATCTGATGCTATCCGCGCGGTATCATTTTTAATATGATGGTGAAATATATGAAGAATGTTTTTACAGGAGCTTTTTTTTCCGCTCTGATTTTTTTTACGCTCAGTACATGCAGCGACCCCATTTTCTATGTTCTTTCCCGCGAACACGCCCCGGCTGATCCGATAATAAGCGGCTCCCCCACTAATTTTGTGTACATCAGCCCATCAATGTATGTCGCATCCGGAGCAACACTTTACAAGTACGATAATAACGGTACAAACCGCGGCACATGGACGACAATGCCTTCCGTAGAAGGCGATGCCAGATTTGTTAGTATTGCGGCCGCCGGAAATAAACTTTACGCGTTAGTTTTATATGACAGCGATTCCAGTTTTTCCACAGGTATAGTCAGGTTAGACAACGGATCATGGTCAGATAGTTTGACAGGCAATAATGGCGGCTATTCATCGTATCAATCAATATATTCAGATAATAATAATATTTACATAGGCGCACGGGGTGGAAATAATAGTTGGGCTGTCTTAAAAATATCAAGTCACACAGGGACTAATGTTATTGCTCCAGTTTCCGGCTTAACAGGCGGTTCATCATTTGAATTAAAAGGTGTTGCTTCGGACGGCGCTAACACCTTAATTTGCACAGCCGGCGGCATTTATCTAAATGAAGCACCGTCCCCCATTACAGGCAGCGCGGACAAATGGTTTGCCGGTATTTTAAATCTTGATAGTAATAAATTCGCGGCAATTACACGCGGCGGAAATTTACATATGGTCAGTTCCACAAGTGTAGAAAGTTCAGCTATCAATATCGAAGACGGCATCGCCAATTACACAGGAAGTCTTGCCGTTTACCGGGAAACCGCCGCCGCTTCTCCTGTACTGCTGCTTGCGGCGTTACAGAATGTTCAAACATCCACAAGCTCGGGTTATACATCCGGTTACAAGGAAATACAACTTACTAATAATACCCCGACAGGCAATTTTTATTTCCCGGGAATCGGCAATGTAAGAACCGTAGACGACAATGAAGTTTACACATCATCCTTGGGTAAACGTCCAATCAGTTATATTTTTCAACATCCTGTAGAGCTGGTCCTTTTCGCGTCAACTCAGAAAGACGGCGTCTGGTCATGCCGTGTACGCGACGGCGAAAAAAGATGGGATGCAGAAGAATGATCTCTAATTGAATGGAAGATCTGTTCTCCGTAAAAAATCAATCCGCTTCGAACAGCCCCCTTGCGGACAGAATGCGCCCGCGTACTCTGGAAGACATAATCGGACAGGATCACATTGTAGGACAGGGAAGGCTGCTGCGCCGTGCGATTCAGGCTGACCGTTTATCATCAATAATCCTTTACGGACCTCCGGGAACCGGGAAAACATCTTTAGCGGCGGTAATCGCCAATACCACACGCGCGGCATTTGAAAAACTAAACGCGGTTTTATCGGGCGTAAAAGATATACGCGAAGTAATAGACCGCTCCGATGACAGATTCAGGCTTTACAGCAAAAGAACGATCCTCTTTGTGGACGAAGTCCACCGCTGGAACAAGGCGCAGCAGGACGCTCTTCTTCCCTGGGTGGAAAACGGCACTGTCATTCTGGTCGGCGCAACGACAGAAAACCCCTTTTTTGAGGTAAACCGCGCTCTTGTAAGCCGCAGCCGTATTTTCCAGTTAAAGCCCCTCGAATACGATGGTTTGCTGGAAACAGCCCGCCGCGCTGTCACCGATAAGGAAAGAGGTTACGGCCGCTGGAATGTAAGGTTCGAGGAAGGCGCTCTTGAACATCTTGTGGAAGTATCGGGAGGAGACGCGCGGAGCCTGTTAAACGCCGTCGAGCTTGCTGTAGAAACAAGCGTTTCACCCTGGCCTCCGGCGGCCGGAACCGAACTTTATATTTCAATGGAAGCCGCCGAGGAAAGCATACAGCGCCGCGCGCTTTTATATGACCGTGACGGCGATTATCATTTTGACACTATAAGCGCGTTCATTAAAAGCGTCAGAGGAAGCGATCCTGATGCCGCGCTTTATTGGCTTGCGAAAATGGTACGCGCCGGAGAAGACCCGAAATTCATTTTCAGGCGGATGATAATACTGGCAAGCGAAGATGTCGGTCTTGCAGACCCTTACGCTCTTTCAGTNGTAATTTCATGCGCTCAGGCTTTTGAACGCATCGGGTTCCCGGAAGGAAACTTCCCGCTCTCTCAGGCGTGTTTGTACCTTGCAACCGCGCCGAAATCAAATACCGCGATGGCTTACTTTGACGCTCTTAAGGAAGTTGAGCGTGAAGACGCAGAAGTGCCAAACCACCTGCGCGACGCAGGCCGCGATGCAGAAGGATTCGGCCACGGAGAAGGCTATATTTATCCTCACGCTTACCGCGATCATTGGGCGGCTCAGCAATACCTTCCGGGTACATTGAAAGGCAGAACTTTTTACATTCCTTCGTCCGTAGGGTATGAAGGCAGGATCAGGGAAGATGTTCTTCAAAAACGTGAACTGCAGGCTGCTATAGTCCTAGGTGATGAAATGAACGGGGAGTTCCTGTCATGGTCAGCCTCTTCAAAAGGCAGAGAAGGCTGGTTTAAGCGGCTGGAATCGGGACGCAGTAAAACCTTATTAAATGACAGAGACGCGGTTTTCTCGGCTGCCTGTCCAAAACGCCATGACCGCGTATTAATTCCGTTTGCGAATGACGGGCTTTTACTCTGGGAAAGCCTGCGCCGCTGCCCGGAAGGTTTATGTGCCGCGCTTGTAAACAATCAGGCGGCCTGCGATACTCTCCTTCGTTACGCCGCGGCGTTAGACGAAAACGAAAAACCCCTGATCGCCGTAACGGATGATATACTCCCCTCTCCTTTGCAATGCGGCGAATGGTTTTCATGCTCTCAATTTGATCACATCCTGATGCGCGTCATGCGCCTTACAGTTGAACCTGCTATACTTGCCGCGGCCGCGAAAGCGTTATTAGCAGATAACGGCGGCTTGACGCTCCTCTACCCTCCACCTTCGCAAGGGGAGAGGCTCTCCCGTATTTTAGCGCAGGAGTGCGCTTCTGCAAGCCTTGCGGCAAAATTGGAAAAGGCGGAAGGCGGTTTTTTCAAGGATCTATCCTCATCGGGCTTATGGGATGAAAATGATTTGACATCGGCTTTAGAGAGTAATGGATTTAAAATCAAACTTCAGGTTATCGATCAAAAAGAAGAACGTCTTATTACAGATAAAGACCTTGACGCATGGTTTAACACAGACAAGTCGCGCTGGGGATCATTTATGGCGCAGAATCTAAAAGGCGGAGATTTTAAAGCGGTTGAGGACGCGATACGTATCAGGATAGCAAAAGGCCCCATTTTATGGCGGTGGAAATCAATTTGTTTGCAGGCTGTAAAGTGAGATTTTTGGACTGATCCGGCAAAGAAATTTATAAATCGTAAAATTTTGATTTTTTTTCGTTTTTATATTTACATTTATCTGAAAAAATAGTAATTTATTGTAAAAATATTCACAATTTGTTTAATTTATGCTGTATTTCGATTAGTATTAAAAAGAGGTGTAGGTTGTGAAAAAGGAAGCTGTTAAGAAGAAAACAATTAAAAAACCAGATAGAAAAAACAGTAAAACTCCCGTAAAAACGGTAAAATCTGCCGTAAAACCAGTAAAAGCCCAAACCAAACAAGTAAAACCAGCAGTAAAGGCGGGAAAAACCGCCTCAAAACCAATTAAAAAACCAGAAAAACTGCAAACAAAGCCGGAAAAGACATCAAAACCGGCAAAACCAGCCTTAAAACCTGTAAAGACCGCTGTAAAAACATCAAAACCGGCTGTAAAAACTGCCAAAACAGCAATAAAATCCGCTAAAACAACAGTAAAACCGGTAAAAACATCTATAACACCTGTGCCAAAACCCATACCGAAACCTATACAAAAACTAATACCTAAACCAGCAGTCAAATCCGAGAATAGCGATCCGATTCCCGAAAAGGTTCAATTGCAAGACATGAGCCTCCCCGAAGGAAGCGCCGTGCAGCCGACCGGGCACAGGCGGCCGTTGATTGTCTTCCCGAAGTAGGGGATAGGATTAAAAGGATAGTGGTTAGTGTTTTTTTTCACTTGATTTTGCTGTTCGTGGCAAAATTATTCCCGTTGTATTATAATTAATCTAAGGAGATAAAAAGATTAAAAAATAATGAAAAATTAATTAAAGTTTTTCAGGATATATTTCGATAATGAAAAGTGAAAGATATCCGGTAATGATTCCGCGGATTGTTTCCGGGTTCTTACATAAACAGGAGCATGGATGCTTCTGTAAAGGCCGGGCGGGAAAATATTCAATTTGACCGCCTGACCATAAGTTCATGGAGGATCTTATGATCATCAACCACAACCTCAGCGCAATGTTCGCTGACAGGTCACTCGGGGTAACGCAAGTCTACCTCACCAAAAACATGGAGAAACTCTCCTCGGGACTTCGGATCAACAGAGCCGGCGACGACGCTTCCGGNCTTGCTGTATCAGAAAAATTAAGAAGTCAGATTCGCGGCTTAAACCAGGCATCAACAAACGCACAGAACGGCATCTCGTTTATCCAGGTNGCTGAAGGTTATCTTCAGGAATCCCAGGATATTCTGCAGCGTATGCGTGAATTGGCTGTCCAGGCTGCAAACGGCATCTATACTGACGAAGACAGAATGTACATCCAGATCGAAGTATCAGCGCTCGTTGATGAAATTGACAGGATTGCAAGTCATTCGCAGTTTAACGGTATGAACATGCTTACAGGGCGTTTTGCCCGCATGACAGGCCAAAATGTCGTAACTGGTTCAATGTGGTTCCATATNGGAGCCAATATGGATCAGCGTGAACAGGTTTTCATCGGCACAATGACAAGCAAGGGACTCGGTATTCGTCAGATGGACGAAACTTTTATAACCCTTGAGGATCCGGACAGCGCCAACAGGACGATCGGGATTCTTGACGCCTCATTGAAAATCATCAACAAACAGAGGGCAGACCTCGGCGGATACCAGAATCGTCTGGAACACGCCGTCCGTGGTTTGGACATCGGCGCCGAAAACATGCAGGCTTCAGAATCCAGAATCAGGGATACCAACATGGCAAAACAAATGGTTGACTATGTAAGGGATCAGATTCTGAGTCAGGCTGGAACCGCAATGCTTGCCCAGGCGAACCAAAGGGCAACTTCAGTATTGTCATTATTGCAATAATGAGGTACAATTAAGGTGTATACTTTGTGAGGTGTCGGGTTTTATCCGGTCGGAGATAATCCGCTGGATTAAATCCGATACCTCAAAGTTCGCTTTTTAATGAGCTGGTATCTGAACAATGCCGGCAGGGATATTTGAAAAAAACCCTTTAAGCCTTATCCGGAGTAATAACCGGATTTGCGCAGGACAGCATGAATCGATCGTTTTACATCGTAGACGGGAAACTTGTCTTCGTGGTAACCGGTCGTTTCGTTCTGTTTGCGGATAACGGGGACGGCGGCGCGAAACCGCCCCCTGATGCCGCTTCTGCGGAACGGTTCCGGCAAGGATAGCCGGGGCAAGCTAAACATGGAGGGTATATAATGATTATTAATCACAACATGAGCGCCATTTACGCCGATCGTCAGCTTGGCGTAACCCAGTCCGCTCTGTCCAAAAACATCGAGCAGTTAAGCTCGGGTATGAGGATTAACAGGGCTGGTGACGATGCTTCCGGTCTCGCGGTTTCCGAAAAAATGAGAAGCCAGATTCGNGGTTTGCATCAGGCAGAACGCAATATCCANAACGGTGTGTCTTTTATCCAGGCTACTGAAGGTTATCTTCAGGAAACACAGGATATTCTGCATCGTCTTAGGGAATTGTCTGTGCAAGCAGCTAACGGAATTTATACCGACGAGGATCGTATGCAGATCCAGGTAGAGGTTTCACAGCTGGTTGATGAAGTCAACCGTATCGCGAGCCATGCTCAATTTAACGGTATGAACATGCTCACCGGAGCATTTTCGTTGGATTCACAGTCCGGCAGAATCATGCAGTTACAGGTTGGAGCCAACATGGATCAGAACGCAAGGATCTATGTAGGTAATATGTCAGCTAACGCGCTTGGTTTGGAAGGTGCGCAGGGTGTCGAAGGGAAACTTACAATCGATACTCCTGAGTCTGCAAACAGCGCAATAGGGACTGTAGACACTGCTTTAAGAACTGTTTCAAAACAACGTGCCGATCTTGGCGCTTATCAAAACAGATTCGAAATCGCCGCTCAGGGCGTTGCCATCGCAGCCGAGAATATTCAAGCTGCCGAATCCCGCATCAGGGATACAAACATGGCAAACAAGATGGTTGACTACACAAGGGATGCCATCCTTACCCAGACCGGTACAGCGATGCTGGCTCAGGCCAATCTTCGCTCGCAGTCAGTTTTACAATTGCTTTCATAAACGGATTAAGAGGCTTCTGGACGTCGTCTTTTTATTCGTTAACCTGACCATAAAATCTGCGATTTAATGATCAGGCAGGGACAGTGGAGTTCGCGCCTTCACTGTTCTTATTTCATCCAACACTTAAGTTATGCAGTACAACTTACAGCTTGTTTTACAATACCGTATAGCTGGGTGCCGGATGAAAGTTTTTTCTTCTGCCAGGGATTGGCGGAAGGAATGTGTCCGTTCTTTTCAACGTAGTCTGAAGGCGCGGGCATCATACACGGAGGTACAATATGTCTGTAGGAAATGTGGGATTTCCTGTTACGCAAATACCTATTCCCGAAGCCCGCGGGCAGACGGCCAGGCAGAATCCTCAAACCGAAACGGTAAAACCCCATGTAATTCAATCAACAGCGGCGGATATCCAGAGGTTAGGACAGGCTTTTGACAGGAAGCTGCAGTTTGTCGTTGATCACGGATCTAACGACGTAATAATCAAGGTTATAGACAGAGAAACCGACAAGGTAATCAAGGAACTGCCGCCTGAGGAACTGCAAAGGCTGCACAATAACCTTAGAGAGGCCGTAGGCCTTTTGTTGAATGAAATGATCTAGTTTGATCACAGAATGTCTCTTTTTGTGATCAGAATGGTTTTTCGCAGGTAATTTTACCGCTGTATTAATACAGATTTCTCCTGAAGGTGGGGAACAGGTCTATGTCTGATGTTTATGTGCCGGGGATAAGAAGCAGGTTCAATACCGAGCAGATCGTAGAAGATCTGATGAGGGTTGAACGTATCCCCAGAGACAGGACCGAACAAAATGTACAGACTCTTCAGCTTCAAAGAAGCTATTGGCAGGAGGTCGGGCGGCGTGTAACCTCGCTGCGCGACAGTGCCCGTTTTTTATATTCTTTTCAAAACCCTTTTAACGAAAGAATCGCGGATTCCGCCGATCCCGCAGTTCTTACCGCGTCCGCTACAAGAGAGGCAAGAGAGCAGTCTTTTTCATTTACAGTAAAGCAGACAGCCGCGCCCGATCGTTTTCTATCCCGTCCGTTAAACGAAAATATGAGGATAGAAGCCGGGAATTACGTTTTTTCAGTCGGCGGCAGTGAGATCGCGGTTGATTTCCGCGGCGGCACATTAAATGATTTTGTAACAGTAATCAACAGGCGCAGCCGCGACAAGCTCGCAGCAAGCCTTATAAATGTTCAGAGCGGTTCCAGATCGTTACTGATAGAATCGAGAGAAGCAGGCGCCGCCAACAGGCTTGGTTTTTCAGGCGCNGCCGCGAATCTTGCGGTAGAAATCGGCATGATGGAACACAGCAGCGACACATACAGGGAAATCGCNGTAAATGATTCATCTGTGCGGAAATCCGGGCATAACGCGTCAAATATCGCAGTCCACGAAGGCNTNCTTACAGCGCCGCCGCTTTCGACAGCATCCCTGCCTTTGGGAATTCATCTGGCTGCGGANTCGCCTGTCGTTTTACGCCTGCAAACTCAGACAAGAGTTCATTCAGGCGATATTTTAGATGTTCAGCAGCCTCCCACAGGTCCCAATGTTACGGTACCGTCTGTTACCTACGGCGGAATCACCATAGAAAACGAACCGTCGGCGACGCCGGTTCCGCAATGGGTCGAGCCTCCTCCTCCCGTCCGTCAGGATAATATGTCCGTTTTAACGCTTACCTTTTCCAACGGAACATCAGAGCGGCTGCCTGTTATTACCGATTCAAGCGTATTTACTACAAGAGAATACCCGATTGCGCAAATCGCGCACGGAAGAACAATAACATCATTAAATATCGAAAATACAAATACTCACCGCGAGGTGTCGATCACAAAAGTTGAAATTCTTGATCCCACGACAACAAGCGGCGGTTTAAGACCGTTAAACGCTGTTTCAACCGCGCGCGATGCTGTTATCACAATGGAAGGGATAGAGATAACAAGGCCTTCTAATAACATTAACGACCTTATTCCCGGCTTAACGATTAATGTAAGGGGAGTATCGGAACGNCCTGTGGAGCTTAATGTCAGAGCGGATAAGGAAGGCGTAAAAGAAGCGATCATCAGTTTTGTAGGAAATTACAACAGGCTCATGGCGGANNTAAATGTTCTTACAAGGAGGGATGATCAGGTTATTCGGGAACTTACATATCTGACATCCGAGGAATCCTCCGCGATGAGGGAAAGACTTGGAACTTTTTCAGGCGATGCCACGCTTAATACTTACAGAAATAATCTTCAGAGAGCTGTGACAGCCCCCTACCCTACAAGCCTTGAACGGGAACTAACGCTTCTGGCTCAAATCGGCGTAAGCACAAACGCAAGCAGAACCAGCGGTTATGATCCTTCAAGGCTTAGAGGTTATCTTGAGATTGACGAAAGAGTCCTTGACGCGGCGCTCGATAACAGAATACCGGCGATTAGGGAACTTTTTGGAAGCGACACAACAGGCGATTTAATTGCCGATACGGGCGTTGCATATAATATCGAAACATTATCAAGGCCGTTTGTCGAAACAGGCGGAATAATTTCCATAAAAACCAGTACTCTGGATTCACGCATAAACAGGGACGAAAGACGCATAGCGACTCTTGACCGCCAGCTCGCGACAAGGGAAGCGGAACTGCGCATACAGTACGCGCAGATGGAAGCGGCTTACGCGCGGATGGAGCAGATGTCAACATCAATGGAAAACTTTAACAATCAAAACCGCGGTGGAAGATAATGGAAATAAAAGTAAACGGTCAACCTCTTGACTTTACTCTCGAAAAAGAAGAGACAGTCGGCGAAGTTCTCGCCGGTATTGAAGTGTGGCTTACAGGTTCGGGAAACCGCATAACGGAGATTTCCATTGACGGGAAAATCGTAACGTCTTCCATGGTAGAAGATGTTTTCCCGATGAAAATTAACACTATAAATTGCCTTGATATTCACACAGATATTATCGCGAATCTTGCGGCCGCAAGCCTTACAAATCTTCTTGATGATATAAATATTTTTGAAAAAATGGATTTCAGCGAAAAAAAGAATTTTTTCAGTTCGTGGAAAGAGAGTTCCTGCGCGAGGTTTATCTATACAGAGTACCTTGATCTTTTTACATCATGCGTAAATACATTTTCTTTTAAAAATACCGATCCTTCTTCGCTGCGGGCAGTCACGGAAGAGAGGCTGCGCGAAATTAGAGAACCTGTTAATGAGTTCCAAAAAATCGAACCCGTATTGAATGAAATATGCCAAAGGCTTGTCGATCTTCCTCTTGATATCCAGACAGGCAAGGATAAGTACGCGGCACAGACAATCCAGTTGTTTTCGGCTGTAACGGAAAAAATCATCCGAATTTTCCGCCAAATTGATATTCAAGGTTATATTGAGGCAGCCAGCGGGCAAAAGGAAAGAATAGTTAACCTTATCAATGAATTTTCCGTTATTATGAAAGAGCTTCTGGAATCGTACGAGAAAAACGACAGCGTTCTTGTAGGGGATTGCGCGGAATATGAGGCATCGCCCGGGTTAAAGAAGATCTATACGGCAATTCTGGAAAGTGTCCGGGATATTAAAGTGCAGGTTGAAAAATGACGAATATTTTTTTATCTTTTTTTCTGTTACAGATAGACGCTTCTAACTTTGAAATACAATCTACAATAAATCTTAGGGACGTTATAGTATTCTCAGCCGTTCTTGCAGCGATATTTGTAGTTATAATTATATTAAACGCGACATCAAAAAGAGGACCTTCGGGAAGCAAAAGTTCAGGCGGAAGCAGCGGAGCTTTTTCAGGTATTCTCGGCGGTTTTGCGCTGCACAAGCTTGCAAGGGAGATTGGGCTTAACCATGACCAGACAAGAATGCTTGATTTTGTATTTAAAACTGATATGGTGACAGACCCCGAAAAATCCCTTTCCACACCGGCGCTTCTTGACAGGCATTTCAGGAGAGCGTACAGGGTAATTGAACAGTCGTCAAATTCCGAAGACGAAGCACAGCAGAGGCTTTCCGTGCTATTTTCGACCAGAAATATGCTGGAAAGCAGTAATTTCGGCTCATTATCTTCCACCCGTCAGCTAAAGGAAAATACCGTCTTGACATTAACCTACGGAAAGGAAAAATACAGCGTCGCTACCCTTTCCACAAAGGGTGAAAACCTCGCGGTGGAAACCCCGAAAAATGTTCTTGGAAGCGCCGCTAAAATACAACGCGGCGAAAAACTGCAAATGCTCGTCTTTACAAAAAGCAATAAAGGTTTTTCTTTTGAAACACGCGCCATCGGCTACGCGAATGTACATGGAGAATCGGCGCTGTTGCTGGCTCATTCAAACCAGATGCGCTTCCTTTCCCAGAGGCGTTTCCGGCGCAGGCAGACAAATATTGCAAGTAATATGTTTTTAGTGTATGTTGAAGGTAGCGGAAAAAAACAAAAGATGATTGTCGATAAAAGACGCATCTCCGGAAATATCGCGGATATTTCAGTAGGCGGCTGTTCCGTTCGGACAGGCGCTCCGGTTAAAGCCGGCGCAATGTTCAAAATTGAATTTACACAGGAGGCCAGTAAAGTGGCGGCTTTAGGACAAGTGTTAAGAATAAACCGCGCCGGTATAAATACTGTGCTTCATATAAAATTTTTAAGAGTTACAACAAGATCGATGAATATAATAAACGCGTTTGTTTACGAGTATGCCCATGAATAAGGCAAATAAAGGACGGAAACCATGAAGATAGTAGCTATTAAGGATATGATTAGAAAGGATGTCCCGATTTATTACCGTAAACTCTATACAGGCGTCGCAGTGATCGAATTAGCCAAAGGACCATGCAATTACCGCATCGATTTCACGGTAGAATACAAACCGACAGGGCATACTGATGTAACTGTTTCCTTTATTGACGCGATTGATTACCCGCTGATTCCTGTAACAAGGGAACTAAAAGAATATATTAACGACCTGGATGCTTCAGGTGGGCTTCCTGATTGATAATCAAATCCGGGAATTTATTTCTAACTCCCCGGATGAAACACTGGAACTGGGCCGGAAAATAGCTGAGAAACTTGTACCCGGATCGGTTGCGGCGCTTGAAGGTACGCTCGGCAGCGGGAAAACCTGCCTTGTAAGGGGAATAGCCCTAGGGCTCGGTATGGAAGAAAATCCGACAAGCCCGACCTACACAATCATAAACGAGTATACCCTTCCCTCTTTAGATAATTCTCAAGACCGCGTTGTCTTTTATCATATTGACGCATACCGCTTAGACAACGAGAAAGATTTTATTGATATAGGCGGAGATGAAATTATTCGATCAGGCGGAATATCGGTAATTGAATGGAGCGAAAGAATAAAAAAATCCATTCCCGCAGACTCAATTAATATCAAATTTCGCATAACAGGACCGTCTTCAAGATCGATCCTCATTACGGGGATAACGCTGTGAACCTGCTGGCTGTCGACTGTTCCTGCGGCTTTTTATCAGTTGCGGTCTCTAAAAATGATTCAGTTAAATTCCGCGAAGCATACATAAAAACGGGACACTCCGAGCTTATAATGGAATATATTGACAACCTGATGAAGGAATCCGCTCTACAGCCGCGCGATTTAAACGGCGTTATATGCATGGGCGGGCCGGGATCATTTACAGGACTGCGTATCGGCTACTCAATCGCCAAAGGGCTGGCCCTCTCTCTTTCCATTCCTTTCGCTCCAGTTCCGACTCTGGATTGCATTGCTTTTGAAGGGGATCAGGGATTAGGGGTTAGGGGTCAGGGGTTAGGGGATAGGAATCAGGGACTGGGGACTGGGGATCGGGGATCAATCGTTAATGACGACCTTTTACTTGCCGTTATTGAAGCGCGGAGGGGCGCTTGTTTTTATGCGTTTTTTGAGGGTACAAGACGCATTACGGCGGATGCTGACGGAGATTACCAGAAAATCGCGGAAGAAATAAAAAGTTATGGAAAGACTGTAATTCTTAAAGGACCCGGATCTTCGGCATTTTTTGACTCATTAACGGACTTAAAAGATAAAATAATACTAAAAGGCGGAAATAAAGGCTATTCAAGGGAGTTGATAGCCATTGCAAAAATAGATAAAATATTTGATAATGATAATACGAAGTATCTGTAT
>WQRT01000028.1 GCA_009786625.1 Treponema sp. | reverse complement strand
CTATCAAGTACGATAATAATTTTTTGATTTTCCGGAATTGAAAATAAAAGATTCTGCATCTCATCAAGTAAATCATCATTTTTTTCTTCATTTATTTTATTAATTAATTTATTAAAGAAAACAATAAAACCTTCGTTTATTAACTTGCTGTTTTCTTTTGGATTTATATTTCTTTTTCTCTCTGATATATTACAATAGTCATTTAATTCATTAACAAGCCTTTGGGTAATTCCAAGATAATCACCTTCGCTCTGTGAAATGCCTGTAAAATGATATATAATTTTTTCATTTTTAATCCGTTTATTTTTCCTGTCCGCGATCCAGTTCGCGAGTAAAGCGCATTTTCCCATCCCGCTTCCGCCTGTAATAGCCATCTCGCTTTTTTCATTGTCATCCGCGAAATTGTCAAGCTCATTTTTCCACTGCGGGTTTTCAACATACGACCTTGTTTTACTCTTTAAGAAAATATGCTGCTGCATACGTTCTTTTTCCAATACCGATAATTTTTCTTTCTCAGGGAAAAGAGAATCGACTAACGCTTTAAAATTTTTCTCTACCTGTTCTCCTAAATGCTCAACATTATTGTAATCTTTAACTATATATCTTTTATCTTTTTTAATTCTTTCTTTAAGCTCTAAAAGCATTTTTTCGCCGTGGCTGCCCTTCTCTTCCCTAAACTCATCGGGTGTCGGCATCTGCGGCGATCGGATATAAAAGTAAGCGTTTACTTCATTTGCTTTAAACGCGCCTTCATTTATTTCCGCTTCAGTGATGCTCTTCTTTTTTCTTAACTCGTCAAGCAGCCATTCGTATTCATCAAAAACATATGTTGGTTTCATCTGCTCAATTGTTTTTTCATCGGGCACCCAGCCGTATCTTTCACCTAACAAACCAATAAAAAAAGGATTCGTGTTATCAACTTCATTGAGACAGATTTTAAACGCCATCTGATTTTCAGATTCTTCTTGTGTAACGCCCCAGCGAAGGTCTAGCTCAAAAAGGCTTATGTCGCGCTCTTCACAATAGCGGCGAAGTTCCGGGAAAACGCGCGTAATAAGATAGTCGCGTTCTTTCATCATGTCGCGGAAAGTTGAAGATATAAATATTCTTATTTGCCTGTTTTCTTTATAATCATTGTTCATAATTACCCTCTCTTGCCGAGCAGTTCTTTTTTAACCTGAATCGCCTGTATATTACCTGCGGCAATCATCTCGTCGAGTAACGCAATGCCTTTTGTTTTATCCTGCGCGGTTCCTTCGCCTTCATAATACATCATTCCAAGGCATAATTTTGATTCCTGAATACCTGCGTTAAGCGCTATATTTAAATATTCAAACGCTTTTTCAGGGGACGCTTCATGACCTTCTCCCATGTAAAGCATGGTTCCCGCTTGCAGACAGGACGGCGCGTAATTGTTTTCTGATGCTAACATAAAATGATATAAAGCCTGGCTTAAATCAATTTCCGTGCCTAATCCCTGCTGGTACATGATGCCGAGATTATGATGCGCAAGCGGATAAGTCAATTCGTAAATCTTACTCATGTGATATACTTGAGCTATATCGCTTCTTGTCTGTATGTTGCTTATGTCGGGTATTTCCATAAAAGGATCTTCAAGGTCTGTGATCATTTCAAAACAACTCATCGCTTCCTCGTAATCCTGCTCCACTCCCATTCCTCCCATGAATGAGTTTCCAAGATTGTAAAGCCCGGATAAACTTCCTTTCTGCGCGGCTTCTACGAAACATTGCGCCGCTTTTTCCATGTCTCTTTGCACACCCTGTCCCTGCTGGTAAAGAATTCCCATCATGGAGAGCGCTTCGGGGCTGCCGGCGTTAGCTGACATCTGATATAACTGCGCTGCCTTCCCGTAATCCACCGGGTATAAAAGCCCGTGATAATAGATCGTGGCAATTTCGTATAACGCGCTTGGAACCTTTTGTTCCACAGCTTGATCCAGCCAGTAAACGGCGTTTTTCTTTTCATCATCGTTTTTCGCGTTATTCCACATGAACGTGTACAAGTTCATCTGCGCGTTAGCGACTCCGCGAAGAGCCGCTTTTTCAAGGTACTCCTGCGCTTTTCTCTCGTCCTGCGGGACGAAAAAACCCATAAAATAACAGGCTCCAAGCTCCGCCCACGCGTCGGGAGATCCTTTATCGGCGGCTAAGGTAAGGCATGTAAATGATTTATCTATTTCATCCTGCGGAATCTCGCCTGATTCCTTATCCACTGATTCGTAGTACAAATTCATAAGTTCATCCGTGGTTTTTCCCATTAATTGGTATTTATCTTCCATTATTTTTTCCCTGATAATTTATCAAATCTGATGTAAACAGATCCCGGTATCGGTAAGGGGCTGTTTAATACTTCAACTTCCGCTTCGTATACATCGTCAATGTCATCGCCGTCCATTTCTGTTACAAGTATTTTTTTTATTTCCTGCAGCATATCTCGCACTGCTTCCACTACAATAGGAAGGTGGACAATAATGTCGTCATTTCTAACAAGCATGGCCTCGTGAAATCCGTCAAAAATAATTTTCGCGTTATCATCGTCTGCGATCCCGTCAACCTTGTCTATAACAAGCATTAACTCTCCGGCTCCGTTATCGATCCAATCGTATGATGTATATACAAATTGTTCATCAATGTATTCTTTCATATCCCTGCTCCTTTTTATTCATGTAATTCCGTGCCGCAGCAATCACAATAGTACGGCGGCTTATTATCGCTGTAGAAGAAATTTGTGGTTTCACATTCTTCACAGTACAATTCATGAGACGGCTTATCAAATACCATATTTTTCCGATCAAAAGGCGGCTTCTCAAGCGGTTTCCCGAACGCGATTTCCACCGCCATTTTCGCGAAGCTGCTATCGCTTGTCATTTTAATTTTTCCGTAATTTTGATGTTTCATTTCCTTGTCCCATTCGCCGAATATGAAACAAGGTTCGTTAAGAAGGGGATCAACCGATAATTCGCATGTATAATAACCNGCGAACCTGCGCTCCGTCGGTATCGCTATTTGATAACTGTCAGGGGCTTTATCCCACACAGGCAGCGTTATGACAATGACACTTCTTCCTTTTTCCTCTTCGTACAAATATATGTCAAAATTTTCTATATCATACGGCGGCTCTATTTCAGGATTTTCGATGGCGAAAAATTTGGATCTTCCGTACGCGTAAGTTAAAAATCTCTGTATCATATCAGGATCGGGAAGCACCTTTTTATAGAACGTATTTAAATCCTCAAAATACAATTTTGGTATTTCGCGGTGCGTTAAAAGGTAGTTAAATGTCATTTTATATTCACGTTCCAAGGGTTTATCAGCTAACAAGCGCGGAAGATGCGGCATCCCTAACAGAACTTTTAATTTTTGCGTTGTGATATTCCCTTTAATTATTAAATAGATTCCGCGGTGAATTACAATCCATTTAAGAAAATCTTCGTCCGTGGATATGTCTTTCCTGAAAAGAACCCTGAAAACCTCGTCAAACAAATCGACGCGTATCCCGTCCGCTGCCAATTTAAGAGCCGTTTTAAAATATAAATCCTCCTCATTTTGCGCTTTTTCGGCTAACGCTAAGACGCTTTCACGCTTTACCAAATCCGCGTATTCAAGGATTTTTTTAGCGATTGGCATACACGNTTCTTTCTCATCTTCGCTGAACTCAACATCCGAAAATTCTTTATCCATTTCGTACAACGTACCTTCAGCGTCAAACTCAGGAAAATCCTCCATCAGTATTTTTGAAACAAGGTTTTTATTATTCCAGCCTATAGAAGCGTAAGGATCTTCTTTTCCCTGATTTAAAAGTTTCGCGTAAACAGCCGCGCTTTTATCTCCGTTTTCAACTAACAGTTCGTAATAATGTCTCGCTTTGTTCAGATCTTTAGTTATATTGTATAAACCGTATTCGTATATCTCCGCAAGCACCCACCTTGCCTGCCATATTATTTCTTCGTTATCATGTTCATTATTGTCAGCGGCTTTTTCGATCCACCCAAGTCCCTCATTTTTTTCCTCCGCCATGATATTTTCTTTTTCCAATATTGACTGCCCAAAATGCAGCATCATTCTCAGGTCTNCGGTTTTAGCGCCTTCCCTGAACCAATACATGCCTTTTTCATAATTATTAAATGAATTTTCACTGTCAAAATACATTATGGCCAATTCCAGACATGAATCCGCGTGTCCCTGCTCCGCCGCTTTTGTATACCAATACATGGCTTTNTCGGAATCTTTTTCCGTACCTTCGCCGTTTTCATAACAAACNCCGAGACTGTATTGCGCGTTTACGAAACCTTGATCNGCNGATTTTGTGTACCAATAGATTGCCTTTTCCGTGTCACATTCAACGCCGTCGCCTTTCAGATAACGGTAGGCAAGTTTNAATTGCGCNTGCGCGTGTCCCTGCTCTGCCGCTTTCGCATACCAATACGCGGCTTTNTCATGATCTTCCTCAACGCCTTCNCCTTCCAGATAGCAGTCGCCAAGACAATACTGCGCGTCAAAATTATCCTGCTGCGCCGCTTTCGTCCACCAGTCAACAGCNTTTTTGGAATCTTTTTCAAAACCATTGCCATAATAAAAACTATAACCCAGCAAACATTGAGCGCTGTCATCGTTTTGATCCGCGGACTTCATTAACCACTTTGCCGATTGCGCGTAATCCTGCTTTAACCCCTGTCCGTTGTAATAACAATGACCAAGTAAAAACTGCGCGAACGCTCTTCCTTGCTGCGCTGATTCTTTAAAAAGCTCGGCCGCTTTCACATAATCCTGATCAACGCCGTCACCCTGATAATAACAAATCCCCAATTTCTGTTGAGCCGCCGCGTTACCCTGCGCCGCCGCTTTTGTGTACCAATGTACCGCCTGCTTGATATCCTTTTCAATGCCTTCGCCTTCAAAGTAACAATAACCAAGGTAATACTCCCCTTGCGCGTAACCCTGCGCCGCCGCCTTTTTATACCAATAAACCGCCTGCGTAAAATCTTTTTCAATTCCATCGCCGTTGTAATAACGGTCGCCTTCCGCAATTTGATCCGCCGGGCTAGTAATATTATCATCACTCATACTTTACTCCTGTCAGTTCCTTCTTCAATTATTTCCAGTAGAATGTCGAGAAGCATTTTCGCCTCTTCATGTCCCTGCTCCGCCGCTTTTGTGTACCATTTAACGGCCTCAATATAGCTCCAAGGTACGCCATCGCCGTCCTCATAACAAATGCCAAGATTAAATTGAGCTTCGGCGTGTCCCTGCTCCGACGCCTTTAAAAAACACTCGGCCGCTTCGGCAGGTTTTAATTCATCAATAAAATCCATTCCACGCCGATACAATGTTTCAGGATCTTCCTCTCCGAGTCCTCCGCGCCTTTGCGCCTCCGCGAGAATCTCTTCTTTTTTCATTCGTCACTCTTCCTCATTTCCGTCCAACTCAAACCGCCATCCCTTTGACGCCATTTCATTTGCTATAAAATCACTTACGGTTTCGTAAGGGCCTGAGCAGTACCATTTTGTGTATTTGTCTTTGCCTTCCATGACAGCTAACAGCGACCCCGCGCTGCGAAAAGAACGGCGGCACTCTGTTTGTTCAGTGTCGTCTTTGTGATACCAGCCTACATTTGCCATCGATGACCAGAGTTCATGTCCGAATTTTTCATCCTCTTTAAGACGCCGTGTAAAAAGTTCACGGAAATCTTCATCAAATTTTCTATCAAAATCATTCACATATTCATAATCAATTTTTTCAATGCGTTCCGCCATTTCCTTTTCACAGCCTTTCATGCAGGGGTCTACAGCTTTAACTGACCCCGCGGTGATATTCGCGGCTTCTCTGCATCCGCAGTCGCAGATTGATATGTCAGTACAATGTCCGCAAACATCGGGAATGTAACCGCGGTTCGCGAAAATGTTCCAGTAATCGATATCGTCAATTATATTTTCATTAAAAATATGCCCGACGACGCGCGGCGAGTGATTGCATGCCCTAATTTTTCCTGACGGGTCTACCACAAAAAAACCTTTCGCCGCCGCGCACAGAAATCCTATTCTTAATTTTTTATACTCATGTTGATATTTCTTTAAAACGCAAAACGGAATTTCAGTTCCCGCTCCGCCCCATCTTCCAGCTTTTGTAAGAACATCCTCCGCCGTGTCAAGCATCCCGTTCACCTGCTCGTTGGAAAGAGACAGTTCATTCTGATACCTTATGCCGCGGCCGCCGGGAAGGAATCTGTTAAGAAGCAAGGTATCAGCCCCGGCGATAAGCGCGTAGGAAATAGTTTCACGTAACTCGTAGTAGTTAATATTTGTGACTGTCACGTTTACAGTCGTCTGCACTCCCTCCCGCGAGGCACGGCGCAGCCAATGAAGAACGCCGAGAGCGTTATCAACCCCGGTGTGGCGCTCGAAAGTATTAATGCCGGGAAGAGAAAGCGATAAATGCACTTTGTACTTTTTAAATAACGCAAGAAACTCCTCGTTCATCGCAAGACCGTTAGAAATTACTACGATATATTTTCCTTTATTTAAAACATTTTTTTCGCGCATATAAGCCAATATTTCAGGCAATTCCGGTTTTAAAAGAGTTTCGCCGCCAGAAAGGGAGATATTTTTTACGCCGTGTTCTTCAAGAATATCAAGAGTTTTTTTTATTCCCGCAAGATCAAGTTCATTTCCTTTTTCAAATTTGGAACAGCCTTCTGTATCATTTTCCCACGGACAGGAGCAGAACAAACATTTATGATTGCACTTGTATGTTAATTCGAGAACCCCTGTTATTGGAAGTTTAGGCTTATTATTCATTTCTACCACTCGTCGTCAGGTTCGTGAAACCTGCTCAATCCCATGTCATAACACATTGCCGTTTCAGGCGGTTCTCTCTCGTCATCAGGCGGTAATTTATCAAGTTCATCTTCAAGATCTTCTCCGTTGCAATACGGACACTCTTCCAGTTTGGAGTCGTATACATGTCCCTCAGGGCATTTTTTAAATTCACCGCTCATAACTGCCTCCTCAATTTTTACTCCGTTTTAATATTCATCATCATCAAAAGGTTTTGGCGCGTAACATAAAGCAACAGGCGGTAATTCCTTTACTTCATTCTCCGGTAATTTTTCAAGTTCATCATCCAGTTTTCTTCCTTTACAGTACGGGCACTCTTTTGACTTCATGCTGTATACATGCCCAACGGGACATTTTTTAAATATTTTCATCTCCTTCTTCATTCAAAGATCCCTTGAACCTATCAGATAACAACTCGCGATATTTTTTAATATATCCTTATTTACAACCGGTTTATCCGGCAGATTTTCAAGATCATCGTCCAGTTCTTTACCGTTGCAGTATGGACATTCTTCCAGTTCTGAATCGTACGGATGCCCTTTAGAACATTTTTTAAACTCACCACTCATTGTCGTCTCCGTCAATATCGCCTGAGATTTGCATATAACAATCCGCTATATCGTCCAATATTTTTATATCGATATCAGGTTTCCCCGGTATATTAATAAGATCATCTTCAATTTTTTTTCCGCCGCAATACGGACATTCNTCAAGCTCGCAATTATACACATGCCCCTTTGGACATTTTTTAAATTCATCCATTAGTCACTCCTTATATCTTCTTCTTTTACTTCCAAAATAAACCAAGCGATTATTTTCGTGAATTGCATCTTATCTCTTTCATCATCCGTGTTTGTGTATTTCGCGGCGTTTCTTTCCGCGAGAATTTCTTTTATAACATAACCGTCATGTCCGCTGTCACCGCTTTTTATAAGTTCCGCTCTCCACGTTTCATAACCTGTCCATGAACGGTGGCAGTGAATAACATCGTCTTCGGTAATAATAAACCATTTGTCTTCCATCATTTGGGGATTAAGTCCGCCTAATATTTTTTTATATTGATCAAAAGTAAAGCGGAGGTTTATAGGAATTTTGTGCGGTATGTCCATTGGTACAAGGTCTTCCTTATCCATTCTCCGTTTTCTCCTTTTAAACTTATACGTTTCCATACCGCAATTACAGGGGAATATTTACTTCTATCTCCTCTCCGTAAATTTCACATAACACATCTTTTACATTGGACGGGTACACTCCCTTTTGCAGACAGTCAACTCCTTCTATTATAATTTTTTCGCTTAGTTTATTTTCATCCGAGATTAAATCTAAAATTGAGACTGAAATTTCATGATCAATTGCGTCCGAAACAAGAGAAAGACCGATTTTTAATAAATCGTTCATATCATCGTTAATAATGCTGTTTATGCCGAAAATACTGTTCTTTTTCTCATAAACGGAAATCTTTGTTATTTCACGAATTAGTTTTTCACATTCATCTTTTTCTTTATTGTTATGCGATGCTTTTTTTTCTCTGGGGTAAAACTTTTTCGCGTACTCCGCCATTTTTTTACGGCCGGGTCCTTTATTTTCATTGTTTTCTTTATAAAAATTATAAATTAACACAAGCTGATAAAACGCGTTTTTGTCGCCTTTTTTCACGGCCTGTTCATACCAAAAAGCTGATTTTTCAAATAACGATACGTCTTCTTCATCTTCTTCGCGGATTATATGCGCGTAGTTACGCGCAAGTTTTCCGCCGTCATTTAAATCCGCGTACCATTGTGAAACGGATTTGTATTTGCTGTTCTTTACATCGCCGTTTTCAAACATTTCATCAATTTCTTTAAGCGCGTACGGTATTCCGGTGTTACACGCTTTTTCAAAACATGAAAAGGCTTCGTGGAGATCAAGCGGCACATATTTTCCGTCAAGATGCGCGATGCCGAGAAAATAATAGCCTTCGTCAATACCGGCCTTCACCGCTTTCTTAAAACACTCAACGGCTTTTACATGATCTGTAGGCGCGCCTTCATCGTAATCGTTGTTATAAACAAGTCCTATTACATACCACGCGTACATATACCCGCCGTCAACAGCCTGTTTATACCATTTTAACGCCTCATTGTAGTCCCGCTTCACTCCCTCGCCTTCGTGGTACATTGCGCCCACTAGGTATTTCGCCTGGGCATCTCCGGCGTCAGCCGCTTTTTTATGCCAGTACATCGCTTTTGTGTAATTAGGAAGGCTGTCCTGTCTATGGATTCCGGCAAGATTCAACTGCGAATTNATAAAACCCATTTCCGCNGCCGCGGTATAATATTTTTTNGCNGTTAAAGAATCGGCTTCCTTGCCGTTTTCTCCGTACTCGTAATCCATTCCAAGTTTATTGATCTCTTCAAGACTTAATCCGTTAAGGTTCAAATCAGAATAGTCGATGTCGTCAAGGTACTCAGTAAAAAGATAAGCCGTACCGGGTTCATCCTTTATCTTTTTAAGGATGTCTTTGCCGTTAAAATCCGGTTTAATCATGCTGATCCCGCCTTTTCCGGCTGAGTATCGGCAAGCGCCGTGTTCATGAGAAAATCGCCGTACGCACCGGCGAAGGGCAGTTCGTAATCAATCTTTATTTTTCCGTCCGTCCGGTAAAGACCAATACCTCTTTTTTGCCACGCGGGAAGATCGTTATAATTAATTCCGCGCGAAAATAAAAGCTCATTTTTTTCGGCAACTGTTTTCCCCTCCAGATAGCGCGTAACATCCTGCGCATCCATGTTTTCTTTGCGTAAGAGCCAGTAGCAGTGCGAGTTAAGCGCGTTGCGGTGAGCGTCTTCCGCTCTCCAGCGGAAATAATCCGCTGCCGTTTCTTTTCCCGGGAGCTGACACAGGCGGCAGTCAAAGACGGCGCATACACCGGGTGAAATTTCATTTAACATCAAACTGAATTTCGCCGAAGCCTCCGCCGCCAGAATCGAAATGTACTTACGCGCCTTTCTGCCGAAGACATCAATATTAAAATCAAACAAAAGCGAAATCTCATCGCTCTGGGTATAGCCGTAAACTACTTTAAAACCGCAGTCCATTAAATGCGCTGTTGTTGATGTCATTAAATCGCGGAAGCGTTCATCAAAAGGCGCGTTAAAGCGGACAGTTTCCCTGCAAAGACGCGTAAAATTACGCCCGTCAAGCCGTGAGACGATCCAGATGCCGGGCAGAACTTTCGTGTCGTTCGTTGTTTCATAGACCCGCATCTGTTTNTCAAAATCGTCAAATTTCACNGCTTATTCCTTTGTTTATCAATCCGGTTCGCCTAAAANAAATTCNTCAAACACCCACGGAGGAGTCACCCGCGTAGCTGTAAGAGAAAAACGGTTTCCCGTAACATTCTGGAACATCANNTAAAAACCTCCTGTGACTTCATCTTCACCCTGATTGATCGGGTGNAAAGGTCTTCCTGATCTGTCCAGATTTTGGAGCAGGATCGTTTCATGACGATGCCAGAAATTGCCGTAATCGCCGTCTCCCGCGCGTCCTGTCGGTCCGCCTGTAAGGAAGATCGTAAAATATTCGCCGCGTACGATTACCCTGTCGATATAAAGATTCATCGGGATTCCCGCCTGATTAACGCGTATTCTGGAAGGCATTGTATATGTCCCGTTTTTCAGACCCGCAGGTGAACCGGCTGCCGGGGAGTCAGGCTGTCTTATGCTTAACTCAAGCGATCTATTTAAATCGATCTCGTCAAAAACCCACGGAGGAGTTACTCTTGTGGATGTAAGGCTGAACCGTGTGCCTGTTACATTCCTGAACATTAAATAAAAACCTCCGGTACCGGCGGCATCGTCATCTTCACCCTGCCCAATCGGATTAAACGGCACTCCCGGATTGTTAAGGTTTTGAAGCAAAATTGTCTCGTGGCGGTGCCAAAAATTTCCGTAATCGCCGTCACCGGTACGCCCTGTCGGTCCGCCTGTTATAAAAATTGTAAAAAACTCGCCCTGTACGACAATTCTGTCAACATATAAATTTTTCTCTACACCTGCTTGATTCACCCGAATTCTCGGGTAAAAAGTATACGTTCCGTTCACAAGCCCCGGCTGCGGAATTATACGATCTAACACCGCGCATCCTGACAACAGCAAAATTAACGGAATTACGCTTAATAATAACTTCTTCATAAACAAACCTCCTAAAGTGAAAATTAGATGATTTCATTATAACATCCTTATATAAATCAATCCAACCTGCGGCTTTCCATACAGATTACCTACATTATCCCTCCATTGTGCGTCAATTTATATCGAGAAAAAGTGCCAAAACATGGACTATTGTTGCGTCTTTNAAAAAAATGCTTGTTTCCTGNATTGGTTGTGATAAATTAAGGGAAGGAGCGTGAAAATGGAACCAGATTATCATTATTATTTCAAGAATCAATTCCGGCCCTTAGCGTCGCTTTCTCTGCATGAAGCGGCCTATTTTAGCTGCCCTGAATCCTATGTTCTGCCGATTGATCACCCCGACGCTTATGCTCTTTACCTCGTTGACGGCGGAAAAGGCATATACACCCTGGGCGGTAAAGAGTTCGCTGTCAGGGAATATGATATTTTCGCCATGTACCCCAACACACCGATACGCTGCACAGCGGATAAGACAGATCCGTTTAAATTGTTTGGATTAAGTTTTGACGGCGTTGATGCCCGTCTTCTATTAAACGCGGCCGGTTTTGAACCCAAAAACCCCGTACGCACCCTTGAACACCATATAGCTATGCAAATATCTAAGGTAATTGACGGCATATACACATGGAGGGGGCAAGAAATTTACAGTACAATCCAGTCCACTGCCCTGATTTACGCTCTTTTATCCGCGCTTGTCAGAACAGCCTCGTGGGATCAAACCGCCATGCCCCCCGGCTGGACAGGAGCGGTTCATTTTCAAAACGCGCTTGACTACATAGCCGGAAATTATTCAAAACCGATAAGCGTAATAGATGTGGCGAACCACGCGAACTTAAGCCGCAGCCGCCTGTACCGCGTTTTCATGCAGCAGATCTTCGTATCGCCTCAGCAATACCTGACGGAATTCAGGATTAGACAGGCAATACACCTCCTTGAAAAAAGAAAAGGCTCGGTAAAAGAGATTGCCCTCGCCGTAGGTATAGAAGATCCGCTTTACTTCTCCACCCTTTTCAAACAGGTAACAGGAAGAAGCCCCAAAAACTACATGAGAGAACTGACAGACGGCACAGACGCATCGCAGCTAGATTATCTTGAGGATGATAGTTAAAAACCGGCTATGCCTTTTACCGCTGCCTCGTCCACACTTCGCCGGATCTTGTATATGTTCCCGGTCCGCCGGCAAGGTACTTCGCGCGTAAATCACCCATATAGCCTTCCGCGCCGCTCCATCCCATTGCGTTGGCATCAAACCCGCCGGCTGGTATTGTTCCCAAAAAAGTGACACTTGTAAGGCTGTTGTTACTAAACGCGGCCTGGCCGATAGAAGTAACGCCCCTGCCGATTGTTATACTGGATAGACCGCAGCGGCTAAACGCGCTTCTGCCGATAGAAGTAACGCTGTCAGGAATTATTATACTGGAAAGACCGCCGTAACACGACTGGAACGCGCCTTCGCCGATAGTAGTAACGCCGTTGCCAATTATTACGGTTATGACATTGGATTCATAAAATGAAAAATTACCGATAGAAGTAACGCTGCCGGGGATTATAACGCTTGTAATGGATGTTCCAGCAAAGCCGCCCACATAACTGCCCGCGCTGTCACTCCATACAGCAGCCGCTGTCCCGGTCACATTGTGCCCTTGTGGGCAGGCGGCGGGGATTTCTATTTCTGCGGCGGTTTCCGTACCAATTGAAACGACGCAGTTGTTTGCGCCCGTATGCGTAAAGGCAAGTCCGGGGATGTCGCGGGTTGCTCTTATTTGGTTATTTGTTCCAATCTGTACCCATGAAAGCTGGTCGCCGCTTAAGGTATATGCAGCATCCATGCGTGACATGCTGTCAACTATCGTCATAGTTAAAGTATTACCGAAAGTATTCCATCTCATGTTCTGATCCGCATTACCGCCGCTCAGCCTTATGGTGCCTGTTCTGTCTTCATTGAGTGTATAAAGATGCCCTGTATCACTTCTCCACGCGCCGACAAGCAGCCGTTGTTCTTCCGACAGCCCTTCATCCTGCACTGCCATCGCTTCCGACACTAACGCCAACGTATCAAGCATAGCGCAGGAAACAATTGAAATCCCGATTACCGCCGTTAAAACGATAATCCCCATTTTACAGGCAGAAGCCCTTTTATTGTCTTTCATTTTGAAAACCCCCTTCTTTTATTAAAAGCCCTACGGCATTTTTCTTGTTGAGATATTTATAATATATCGTTTTAATGGAAAATTTTCTATTAATTAGTATATCATCCGGTATATACATCTATATCTTTATCTAATGTTTTTTCTATTTGAAGAATAGTTCCTTCTCCCTAATCCTTATTTCTTTTAATTCAATATTTGATTTACATATCCTTTTCTACCTATTTCCCTCTAAAATACCGCTTACTCTACTATTTTCCCCCGAAAAATGTAGTTTGCTCTACATTTTACCATTGAAAAATGTAGCTAAATAGGCTAAAATTTTATATATGAGACGGACAATTTATAACGACTTATTATCATGGAAGATCTCGCCTGACCGAAAACCTTTACTACTGCAAGGAGCTCGCCAAACAGGCAAAACATGGCTCATGGAAGAATTCGGAAAAAATGAGTATAAAAGCGTAATTTCACTTAATTTTGAAAAACAACCGGACATTTCANTTTATTTTGACGGCAATGTAAGCCCTGTAAATATAATCCGCAGTTTGGANCAGCGTTTTGCAGTTAATATATACATGGAAAACACCNTGATTATTATGGACGAAATTCAAGAATCACAGCGCGCTTTAAACTCTTTAAAATATTTCTGCGAGGATGCGCCGCAGTATCATGTTATCGCTGCCGGAAGTTTTTTAGGCGTAGCGCTGCACGGCAGTTTCCCTGTCGGTAAAGTTGACAGATTAACGCTCTATCCGCTTTCATTTTATGAGTTTCTGGAAGGGATAGGTAAAGAACGTTATGCGCAAACAATAAAAAATCTTGATTTTGAGTTAATCCGCTCCGCTTCAGGCGATTATGAAAAACTGTTAAAAACTTATTTTCTTGTAGGAGGTATGCCTAAAGCGGTCAGTACCTTTGCCGAGCGTGAAGATTTAAGAAAAGTTCGCGCAATACAGAATAATATTCTAGAGGATTATAAGGATGATTTTTCCAAACATATTACACCGTTAAATACGCCAAAAGTAGAAATGATTTGGAATACTATTCCGCGTCATTTGTCTAAAGAAAAAAAGAAATTTATATATAAAGAACTTTCAGAAAACGCAAGAGCGTATTCATACGAGGATGCGATGAATTGGCTTTTTAATACGCGTCTTGTCTATAAAGTTTCCCGTACAGAAGAAAACAAATTACCGCTTGCAAGTTTTGCAGACGACAGAGCGTTCAAGTTGTATATGCTCGACTGCGGTCTTTTTTGCGCCAAAGCCGAAATTGATATTACAGTTTTTTTTGAACATAACAATGAACTCCTAAGCTTTTTTAACGGAGCAATCGCCGAGCAATTTGTCTTGCAGGAACTTGTCACCGCAGGTTATAAGCCGCATTACTGGGGCAGAGAAAAAGGCGAAGCGGAAGTAGACTTTTTAATTCAATGGCGAAATGAGATTGTTCCGGTTGAAGTAAAATCCGGTTTTCGAAAAAAATCCAAAAGCCTTGATGTATACAGGCAGATGTATAACCCAAAAAGAGCCATTCGTACTACATTAAGAAATTACGGCGAAANAGACGGTCTTTTTTCGGTGCCGCTTTACATGATCGCCTGTATTGGCGAAATACTTGGAAAGTAATTAAAAAGAAGCGAAGAAAATTCTCCGNTTCTGATCTAAAGAAAGATAACGTAAATCCTGNGCTACTGTATCGCGCAGTTCACGGCTGAGTCTTGATCTTNCCTTCTCCTGCGCCAAAAGTACGGCTCATGNAAAATTATAGNTTTCTTTTACCCTTCGCAATGAGCGGTTGAGTTCCCTGCTGAGATAATAAACTAAAATAAATGTAAGNGCGATTAAAAATACAAGCGCAGATATCAATATAACATACACCCCTGCCGCGTAATGTCCTGCTTCCGTATCACTATTATATGAAGATATTATTTTTTATGATAGACTTTCTTCCATGCTGAATATGACAGCAAAACGATTTCTGGTAATTTCCCCGCTTTGTGTTTCGGCGGTCATTTTGTATCGCAATTTATTTCCTAAAAGATGGGAGAATTTATTTTTAGAAAAAAATAATTTATACAAGCTGTCATCAGACTTACTCACCTCAGACGGCAGGAGAGGAGCGTGCCGGGAAAGCCATTTTTGCGGTTCCTCGCGCAGGAGACCTGACCACTTAAATATGTTAACAAAGAAAAAATAAATTTACATGATAAAAGCGGTCAGGGCTCCGAAGCGAATTCTTAGCAAAGGCTTTGCCGGCACGCTCCTCTCCTGCCGTCTGTTGTAAATAAATCTTATACCCTACCTGCTTAACGCAATCTCGCTACCCGCCTCGATTATCAGCCTGTTTGGAACGTTAAATGTTTGCGCCGTCTCCATGTCGAATAACGTTCCGGGTTTTGTATGCATTGGGATATTGTGTTTGGCTCCGATTACCGCGGCGCATTCAACGGCTTCCTGCGCGTTCATGTTGTAGATGCCGTCGATTGGCAGTAGCGCGTAATCGAGTTTTAAAGCCGCGAATGTACCCATTTGGGATGTTCTTGATGTGTCCCCGGCATGATACAGTTTTATGCCGTCAATTGTAATAATAAAACCTACGCATACATTAGGATCATGATTCGCGTTGGCGGCCTGTACAGCTTCAATTTTTATCCCTTTAACGTTAAATGTTTTATGCTGCCCGCCGGTAACCGCTTCCGCGTTTGAAATGACCACACAGCCTTCTTTTTGCGTAACAAGTTTGATCTGGTTATGATCGCCATGCTGATGAGTGACAAGTATTATATCGGCGGGTAAATCATACCCTTCACCGGCATACGGATCGATATAAATCACTGTTCCGTTTTTCGCGGTAAGCCTGAAGCTCGCGTGTCCCTGATATAAAAGCATTGTATCCCCCTTTGTATCGCAATTTATAAATGATAATACCGTTAATACCGATATTATCACAAGTACGATCTTTGCCGTTTTCATTTTTCCCTCTATTTAATTGAAATTGAATCAAAATACGCCGCGACGAAGATCGCCGGGCTGTTCCAGTAAATCGCGTTCTCATTCGCCGACGCTGTCCATGTGTAATCAATATAGAATTTAGCGGGCGGTGTTTCCTCCGGAATTAATTTTTTACAAACCAAATCAGGGAATTTTTTATTAGGGCCGCCTGATACAAGACCCGGCACAGGATCGTCAATATTGTCGGCGTAAGACGGCCTGTGATGCGGATATCTAAAAGCGTTTTCACCAAAACCCGTTACAAAGCTGTAACCTGTGGCGTTCATTCCAAGAAGATAATCAAGCTGCGCCTGCGCGGCGTTTTGGAAATCAAACTGTGAATCCCCGTCAGAAAGCAGCTCAGCGCAAATTAAAATAACTGCGCTGTTCATAATCGGCATTATCGAACCCCATACATATACGTTTTCGTTGATCGCCGTGCCGTAGCCGCTGCGTTTGAATTTTTCTATGATGCTCCCGGCGGAGAGCAAAAATCTTTCCCTGAGATTATTATAAAAATCACTATCAATTATTTTTTTTAATGAAAAAAGACAGCATAACGCTCCCAAACCGCCGACATCGCGCCAGCCTAATCTGGATATATCAGTTTTTTCTGATAACAGGCGCATTGTTTCAATATAACGATTATCGCCTGTCGCGGCGAACAATTCGCAGGCCGCCCAAAAAATTTCATCTTCGCAGTTATCGTCGCCGTAACCGCCNGACCTTGTATCGGGCGGATTTACAAACGGCTCAAAATCGGGATTATCTGAAAGCCAGTCCCACGCGCGNACGGATGCCGCGAGCATTTTNTCCGCGAAGGGCTTGTCAAATTTTTTATATACACGGTANGCCAGCGCGAGAGAAGCCGCGAAATCCGCCGCCGCCGTATGCGTTACGCGAAACAAAAGCAGGTTTTCGCGGTCATCCTCGGGCATCACAAAAGGCGCGAAGTAACGCGTCGCCGTTTTATGATACACCCCGCCGTCTTCACGCTGCATTTTCATCATCCACTGCAATTCGTATCTACATTCATTTAATATATCAGGTATGCCGTTCCCGCTTTCGGGGATATTCAATTCGTCTGTAAACGCCGCAGGGAATAATTCATAAGCGTAAAGCATATGCCCTACTGTTACCGCGGCGGGGACAATGTATCTTCCGTAATCACCGGCATCATGCCATCCGCCTGACACGTCAACTGATACGCTTTCATCATGCACAAGAGACGCTTTGCCCAAATGGCACGCGCCGTGCCGGTAAAGCCCGGCGTGTTTTTCTTCAAGCGCGCAGCCGCATCTCTGGTAATACATTCCTTTTACAAGCGCGTTTTTTAAAGCGCGGTAAGGACGTTCTGTTATATAAAACTTTTTTTTCAATCCATCTGCTAAAAGGAAATATGTTCCGCTCTTTGTAATTTCCGAAAAATCAACAACGCGGACGGTATCCCCGGAAGCGGCGTCAAAAAACGGTTCTGTCAACGCCGGTACAAAAACCGCTTCGTTATCAGATGACATTATATAGCAACATTCCCCCTTTCCGGTGATGATCGCTTTTTTAGGCATATTTATGTCAAAGCCCGTCTGATTCAAATGAATCATATTTCCTCCTGTAGATATGACAGATCTCTTAATTGTGACATAAACTTGATAAAATATCCATAAATCCTGAGCTTTAAATTGACAATGTATAAATATCATGCAACAATGGCATGATAACATAAAAACTTATAATACGAATAATAAGGGGGATTATATGGGTTTAATAAAAGCGTTGGTCGATTCCGTAGGGGGTACGTTTGCGGATCAGTGGCTTGAGTTCTTTACCTGCGAAAGTCTTGAAGCGGACGTGCTTGCCGCGAAGGGACAGAAAAAGTCAAGTAAAAGAAGCAGCAATACAAAGGGAGAAGATAATGTCATTTCCAACGGTTCCGGCATTGTTGTAAACAAGGGTCAGGCCGCGATTATTGTCGATAACGGACGCGTAATGGAATTCTGCGCCGAGGAAGGCAAATACACTTACGATCAGGGAAGCGAATCCAGCATTTTTTACGGCGGTCTTGATAAGAGTATTATCGGAATTTTTAAAAGTATAGGAGAACGCGTTAAATACGGCGGAACTCCCGGAAAAGATCAGCGAATTTACTATTTTAACACCAAAGAAATAATGGGTAATAAATACGGCACTCCGAATCCGATTCCCTATTTAATTGTCGATCCCAACATCAACCTGCGTCTTACCATCAGCCTCAGGGCAAACGGCGAATACTCTTTCAGAATGACAAACCCGATTTTATTCTATTCGAATGTATGCGGCAATGTGGAAGAAAATTACACAAGAGATAAAATCGAAAGCCAGTTAAAAAGCGAACTGATTACAGTTCTTGGTCCCTCTCTTGGGAAACTCGGCACCGGAATGGAATACCACGAGATTTCCTTCCAGACCGAAAGACTCGCGGAACTGCTTAACGAAGCTCTCAGCAATAAATGGAAAGATACCCGCGGCATAGAAATTGTTAACTTTGGAATTACCTGCACGGCTTCGCCTGATGACGAGAAAAAAATCAAGGAGCTTCAGGCTGCCGCTGTTATGCGCGATCCGACAATGGCGGCCGCGTCTTTGGTCAGCGCGCAGGGGGATGCGATGCGCACCGCCGCCGGAAATACAGGCGGAGCGATGACAGGCTTTATGGGTATGGGTATGGCAGGCGCCGCCGGAGGAATGAATCCGCAGGCTCTGTTCCAAATGGGAGCCCAGCAGGCAGCAGCACAGCCGGCGCCGCAAGCAGCGGCGGCAGGCGGATGGGCTTGCCCGTGCGGACACGCCGGTAACACGGGAAAGTTTTGCGCTAACTGCGGGCAGCCCGCTCCGGCTCAGGGCTGGGCATGTTCATGCGGCCACAGCGAAAATACAGGAAAATTCTGCGCTAACTGCGGGAAACCTGCGCCGAGCGGCGATTGGGCGTGTTCTTGCGGACACGGCGGTAACACAGGAAAATTCTGCGCCAACTGCGGAAAGCCGAGACCATAAACATTAACACTTAGGACTGTACTAATGGAAATAAAAGAATATAAATGCCCCAACTGCAGCGGGACGGTTAAGTTTGACAGTTCGACGCAGAACATGAAGTGTCCATACTGTGACGCGCAATTTGAAATTGCCGCTCTGGAAGAATACCAAAAAAGCGTCGCCGTTCAGGAAAGCGATAAATTCGGATGGGACGGAAGAACCGATCTTAAAGAATGGGATTCGCAGGAGTTAAACGAGCTTACACAAGGTTCCTGCCCTTCCTGCGGCTCCGAATTATTAGGTGATAAAAACACAGCGGCGATGATCTGCCCGAACTGCGGCAATACTCAGATTGTACTGCGCCGCTTAACAGGACTTTTAAAGCCGGACTATGTCATCCCGTTCAAGCTGGATAAAAAAGCGGCGGTGGAAGCGCTTAAAAATTTCTATAAAGGAAAACGCCTCCTTCCGAATTCGTTTAACAGCGAGAACCGCGTAAACAGCATACAGGGTGTATATCTTCCGTTCTGGCTTTTTGACGCTAACGCGGCGGGGAATATCCGTTACAAGGCTGTTAAAACGAATGCATGGCGGGATGCTAAATATAATTATACAAAAACGGATCATTATTCCATTGCGCGGGAAGGGAGTTTAAAATTTGAAAAAGTACCTGTAGACGGCTCGGAGAAAATGGACGATAACTACATGGACGCTATCGAGCCTTTCAATTATGTTGATCTAAAGGATTTTGAAACAGCTTTTCTTTCCGGCTATATCGCGGAAAAATACGATGTGGATGCCGACGGCAGCAAGGATAGAGCTGCGAAACGCATAAAAAAATCACTTGAAAACGAGTTCGCTTCTTCTATCAAAGGATATCAATCTGTCTCGATCGAGAGTTCCTCGGTTAATGTGGAAAACGGCAAGATCTCATACGGTTTATTACCGGCGTGGATTCTCAATACAAAGTATAAAAAAGAAAATTATATGTTTTTAATGAACGGTCAGACAGGCCGCCTTGTCGGAAAGCTGCCGATCGATTCAGGTAAGTTTTGGAAATCCGCTTTTTTAATTACCGGCATTTCAGGCGCGGTGTTTACGCTGATAATTCAAGCACTCAAGTTATTCCTGTAGGAGTTTTTATGAAAAGGATTACTTTAAAACTTTTTCTGTTAATGATCATATTTTGTACAGCTTTACCGGCGTTTACACAGCAAAGAATTGTCGATAACGCCGATCTTTTAAGTTCCGGCCAGAAAGCGGCTCTCGGCGGACGCGTTGATTCCATATCTTCCAAATACGGATTTGATTT
>WQRT01000027.1 GCA_009786625.1 Treponema sp. | reverse complement strand
CACGCCTCCCTCACCCACATTTTGCCAGCCCTGGTCTTGCTGCGCAAGCCCTTATTCGGGCTGGCAAAACGTCAGTTACCTAGAACGTTATGTGAAATTGGTTTTTGAATTGGTTGGAAAATATTATGAAACAAATATACTGTAATAGTATTTACTTGTTTGGAGGAGTGTATGGAAAATATTATTTATAATAGTACAAAAAAGGATTTACCATCTAATCAATTACATAAATTATTTGTGGCGGTCGGCTGGTCAGATGGGTCTGATAGTCCTGAGATGATAAATAAATATAACATACCGTTTCTAAATTCAACTTTTGTAATATCGGCGTGGTATAATAAAAAATTAGTGGGAGTTGTAAGAGTTCTTAGTGATAAAATATTCCGATCTATTATATATGATTTAATTGTTGATCCAGAATTTCAAGGCAATGGAATTGGTAGTGAATTAATAAAACTTTGTATCAATAAATATCCAAATTCTGAATGGTTGGTTGAAACTAAAGAGAATATTGCTGGTTTTTATGAAAATATTGGTTTCAAAATGTGTGGGAAAGATGATGTGTTTTTAAATATTCCTTGTAAATTATTTACAAAAATATAAAATAATGAGAAAGGAATAAAAGCAAAAACCAACTTCACATAACAAACGGTAACTGCTGCGGGTGCTGTTCGTGCCCTCGGGGTTCGTAGAACCTTCGGTTCTTGCTCACTTCCACTCTTAGAATTGACCGTGAAAGCGGTCATCCTTAACTCACCCACATTCTGCCAGCCCTAGTTGCGAACCAAAGGTTCGATGCTGCGCAAGCCCTTATTCGGGCTGGCAAAACGTCAGTTACCTAGAACGTTATGTGAAATGGGAATAAAATCGTATGAACATGTTCTTTAAGGTAAAAAACATGTTTGACAAGTTTTTCTTAATATAATACAATATTTGCTGTGCTTCCCATGTAATTTCATATAAAATGAAATACAAAAAGGGTTAGCCTATTGGAGGAAAAAATGACTGAAGCCCTTAAAGACATGTTTAATATAGATTTTTTCAATAGGTTTACTAATGATTTAAAGCTTATCATTAAAGGCTTTAATACGCGCAAGTTCATATCACAAATAATGGACAATGAATGGGAGAAAAAAGAATTTAAGCAGCGATGTTGGCATATCACGGCAGTTCTTAAAAATTATTTACCGGCAGATTACAAAGAGGCAATCGCTAAAATACTTGAATTATTAGACCACTTAAAAGATGTGTTTAATTTTTCAGAGGTAGATGATACAACGTTTGGTTTATCGCTGGAATATGGATGGGTTTTGGATAATTTTGTTGAGCAATACGGTTTAGATGATTATGAAACGTCAATTAAAGCGATAGAAAAAATAACCCAATTTACAAGCTGCGAATTTGCTGTCCGCCCTTTTATAATCAAGTATCCAAAAGAAATGATGAAGCAGATGTTAGTTTGGTCGAAACATGAACATTGGGGGGTAAGGCGGCTTTCATCGGAAGGTTGCCGTCCGCGTCTCCCTTGGGCAATGGGTTTGTCGGATTTAAAGGAAAATCCGGCTCCAATTATTCCGATTTTGGAAAATCTAAAAAATGATACATCAAGATTTGTAAGGTTGAGTGTTGCAAATAATTTGAATGATATAGCGAAAGACAATCCTGAAACAGTAATTAATTTGATAAAAAAATGGCAAGGTAAGTCGGAAAATATAAATTGGGTTATAAAACATGGCAGCAGAACGCTATTAAAACAAGGTAATGCGGAGGCAATGGAAATATTTGGTTTTGGCACTGTAAAAAACATCACTATCAAAGATTTTAAAATATCAAGATCAAAAATTAAAATCGGCGAGTTTTTGGAATTTAGTTTTAAATTAGTGAATAACAGTTCTAAGAAAGCCAAAATAAGGCTTGAATACGGGATTTATTATCAAAAAGCCAATAAAACTTTATCGAAGAAAGTCTGCAAGATCAGCGAAAAAGAATATGCAAAAAATTCGATAACAGATATTACCCGAAGACACTCTTTTCGCGCTGTAACAACAAGAGTATTACATTCCGGACTTCACCAGGTTTCTATCATCATTAACGGAAAAGAATTTCAGAAATATGATTTTGAACTGATTGATAAAAAATAATGGTGAACGCGCCCTCACTTCACATAACAAACGGTGATGGCTCTCCGCCCTGTTTGGGCTGGCAAAACGCCAGTTACCTTTGACGTTAGGTGAAATATCACTGGACATATTTATATAATTATTCCCGAAGATGTATGTTTTCGCATGGAAAATGAGGAAAAATGGATATATCTTACTGATAAGGTTTTCTACGATAATTGGTTCTCTCATGAGTACAGAAACAGTGCGATAATTACTCTTTATGATTGGGAAAAGCTTTATTCGCCACCTTCATTGAAAAGTTACATTATTTATCAAATAGCACAAGCGGCAATTCATTTCTCTGCAAACCTATCAGAGGAAATAGCCTTGAAAATAGTACATGAACCGCCAATTGGTTGCATGTATGATATGTGCATTGAAAAGCCTGATATTAAGTACGGCATGAGATCAGGAATATTGTGTCCAGAATGTAAGGGAAAGCTTTTACAATAAAGAAAATTTGATAAACTTCATAAATAAAAACTATCATTTGGATGTAAAAAATCAAAACTTCGCTTAACAAATAGTAACTGCGCCTATCTGTTTTGCAGGGCTGCAAAAATGTGCTGGAATGAGACACGGGAATGGCTTTAGCCATGACCTAGCTGAATGGAAGCCGATCTGCTAAAGCGGCGAAGCGCATACAGACCTGTTAGGCGCTGGTTTTGATTTTTTTGGAATATTATTCAATTACCCCACGAGCCAGTTCCACTCCAGTTAACAAAAGTTATTTCCATATTTTTCCGTGAAATTATAGTTGATGCTCCTGTCGCATCATTTACAATAGTTGCATAAAACACAATTTTACCGTTTCCGCTAAATTTATAATCACTATCCCAATCCCAAACCTTCAAAGTAACGGAGCCATTGCTAATCAAACCTCTTCTGGCGACGATACCAGAACCGAAGTCATCGAGAGCTTCTAATTTTAGTCCTTTGTGACTGGTGTAAATCTCTTTGCCATTGCCATCTATATCATACTGTATATAATGGGTGCTCCCGCTAATATACTTATCATTAAAATAATCAAGATCTGTAATATTTAGCGTTCCCTTGAGTTCTGCGTAGCTAACATATTGATTTTGATCATTATTAACTAAACCGTTATCACCCCCACCATTATTGCAGGCGATGAAAATATATCCGATTATCACCACTGGTAAGACGTAAAATAAATTATTTTTGCTCATCTTTCATCTCCTTTATTGCATCTTCAATCTTGCGAAGAAGTTGATCATACATCAATTGAATACACGAAATATAACTCTCATTTGAAGCTGTACGATGACTATCAAGAATTCTTTTTTCTGTTTCAAAACCGTCAGTCTCTGATTGTCTCTTTGCCTTCAACAAAGCCTCATTTATTATCATGAGATCTTCTTTTGAAAATTCTGGAAATTTCATAACACCTCCTAAAAAACACTTATTATTGCTTTAGGGGCATATATGCCAAAGAAAATGCTAAATATTAGGGATATTCTGGCGCACAATTTGAAGGAAAATCGAAAAAAATGCGGCTTTACTCAAGAAAAATTGGCTGAAAAGGCAGGAATTTCAGCGCATTATTTAGCTATGGTTGAGGTGTCCAAGAAATTTCCAACACCAGAAATGCTTGATCGTATTGCTCAAGCTCTAAAAATAGAGACATATAAACTTTTTGATGTTTCCACTACACCAGAAGGTGCATTATTACATTTAGAGCAATCTATTCTTAACAATATAGAGCAATTAATAAATATTACTATAAAACAAGCTATTGCAAATGAATTTAAAAATTGTAAAGAAAATTAATTTCCATATTTAAATAATATTTTTTTTATTTTAAAAATAATAATCTACAAAATTTGCGCCTAACATACGGTAATTGCGCCTGTCCTCTTCCGAACAGGATACCGCACCGTTCGTGCGGCTTCGGGTTACACGAAAACACAGTCGGGTGTGCGCTAGACACTGGAACATCCTTTGTAATATATAAAAAACCTTGATCAAATTTCAGTTTTAATGTAAAATATAGGCATATAAATTGTTGGAGAATAAAATGGAAAACGTGATATTTTTTGAAACAATAACTCAACCCAAAAGTATTTTAAGTATTATACCTGTTTTATTAATAATACTGGTTTTATTAGGATTATTTATTGGAATAATATTTGCAATAAAAAATACAAGTATTTCAATAAATGAGAAAGATATTGTTATAAAATCTTTTCTTTATGGAAGAAAAATACCCATAAATGATGTTTTATTAAATGAAGTTCAAACAATAAATTTAAAACAAAATAATGATTTTAATGTAAGTATAAGAACAAATGGTATTGGCTTACCTAATTTCCTGTCAGGATGGATGAGATTAAATAAAGGTCAAAAAGCATTGGCGTTTTTAACTGACAAAGAAAATGTTTTATTAATGCCGACAAAAGATTTCATCCTGTTATTCAGTATGGAAAAAACAGAAGAATTTATAACAAAATTAAATGGAATAAAATAATTCTGAAATATAATCTTTAAAATAAACTACACATCCGAAAGCTGAGAAAGCGCGATTGGTTTGGGACTGTTGTTCTGCCCTTCAGATTTGGCGAGTTCTTCAAGAAGCTCTTTTCCTCGGCGGGAAAGCTTTTCCGGAATCTGTACAATCAGCTTGATGTAAAGACTGCCGCGCTGGCTGCCGGATGGAACTCCTTCATCACGGATACGGAGCATTTTTCCGTTTTGGATACCGGCGGGCACTTTAACTTTGATTGTTTTATTATCCAGTGTTGTTACATGAATATCAGCGCCGAGAGCTGCCTGGCTTATGGAAATTGGAACGGCGCAGTAAAGGTCATAACTTTGACGCTCAAAGTATTCGTGGGGTTTTATTCTGATAAAAACGTATAAATCGCCCGCCTGACCGCCGTTAGGACCTGCGTCTCCCTGTCTGGGAATTACAACACGCTTGCCGTTTTCCACGCCTGCCGGAATGGTAACCATTATTTTCTGCCGTTTTTTCTGGGTTCCGGAACCGCTGCAGTCATTACATGGTTTTTCAACTATTGAACCCTCGCCGTGACACTGGTGGCAGGTTGTGGCTACCGAGAAAAATCCCTGGCTGTGTCTTACCTGTCCCGATCCGCGGCAGGTAGGGCAGGTTTTCTTGCCTGAACCGTCCGCCGTGCCGGACCCTTTGCAGGTTGTGCATGATTCGTTATGTGAAAATTGAATTTCCACTTTTGTGCCGAAAACCGCGTCTTTAAACGGAATCTCGATATCGTAGCGGAGGTTGGCTCCCTGTCTTACGCCGCTTGAAGATCCTCTGCGGAAGCCGCCGCCGAAAAAGTTTTCAAATATGCTTCCAAAACCGCTGTCGCCGAAGATGTCTTCAAAGCCCCGGAACACGCTTGAATAATCGCCTTGCCCTGCCATGCCTTCAACTCCGGCAAAGCCGAATTGATCATAAGCCGCCTTTTTCTGGTCATCTGCGAGAATTTCGTAAGCCTCAGTCGCTTCCTTAAATTTTTCCTCGGATTGTTTGTCGCCGGGATTTTTATCGGGATGAAACTGAATGGCAAGTTTGCGGTACGCCTTTTTAATATCATCCTTCGAGGCGTTTTTTTGTACTCCGAGGACTTCGTAATAATCGCGTTTTGCCATTATTTATCGTCTACCACTTCGTAATCTGCGTCTTCCGCGCTTTTTGTATTACTGCCGCCCTGGTTAGCGCCCATGTTGGGATCAAATCCCTGTCCGCCCATGTCCGGGTTGAAACCGCCCTGACCTGCTCCCTGAGCGCCAGCCTGCCCTGATGCCGCCTGTTGTTTATAAATTTCTTCGGCAATTTTGTAAGACACCTGTTTTAAGGCTTCCGTTTTATCTTTGATGGACTGAATGTCGCCGCTTTCCAGAGCTTTGCGCAATTCGGCAATGGCTTCTTCGGTTTTTGATTTGTCTTCCGCGTTTACCTTGTCGCCCAGGTCTTTGATATTCTTCTCTGTGCTGTAAATCATCGAGTCGGCTTCATTGCGCACTTCAGCCTTTTCTCGTTCCTTTTTGTCTTCTTCAGCGTGGAGTTCCGCTTCTTTCACCATGCGGTCAATTTCGTTGTCGCTTAACCCGCTTGAGCTTTCTATGCGGATTTTTTGTTCTTTGCCTGTGCCAAGGTCTTTTGCGCTGACATGGACAATGCCGTTTGCGTCGATGTCAAAAGTAACTTCAATCTGCGGAACTCCGCGCGGAGCGGGAGGAATGCCGACAAGATCGAAGCGACCAAGAACGCGGTTCTGGTTTGCCATTTCGCGTTCGCCCTGCAAAACCTGAATGGAAACTGCGGTTTGACCGTCTGCGGCGGTTGAGAAAATCTGGCTTTTTCGGGTTGGTATGGTTGTATTACGGGTAATGAGCTTTGTCATTACTCCGCCGAGCGTTTCTATGCCGAGCGAAAGGGGTGTTACATCCAATAAAAGCACGTCTTTTACATCGCCGCCGAGGATACCGCCCTGAATTGCCGCTCCTACCGCGACAGCTTCATCGGGGTTAACGCCCCTGTTGGGTTCTTTTTTAAACAGGTCTTTGACAATCTGCTGAACCGCCGGAATGCGGGTAGAACCGCCGACAAGAATAACCTCGTCAATTTGATCTGCGTTTAAGCCGGCATCTGCAAGCGCTTTTTTACACGGTTCCTTTGAACGTTCAAGCAAATCTTCTACCATTTGCTCAAATTTTGCTCTTGTCAGGGATTTTTGCAGGTGTTTGGGACCGCTCTGGTCGGCGGTGATAAAAGGCAGATTGATTTCTGTGGTCTGCATTGAGGATAACTCGATTTTTGCCTTTTCCGCTGCTTCCCGCAGACGCTGGAGAGCCATGCGATCCTGACCGAGGTCAATGCCTGAGTCTTTTTTAAACTCGGCGATAAGCCATTCCATGACACGGCGGTCAAAATCATCGCCGCCAAGGTGGGTATCGCCGTTTGTGGCTTTTACTTCAAAAACGCCGTCTCCCAGTTCCAGAATGGAAACGTCAAAAGTGCCGCCGCCAAGATCGTAAACGGCGATAATTTTATCTTTTTTGGAATCTTTGTTAAAACCAAAGGCAAGCGAGGCGGCTGTCGGCTCATTGATAATTCTTTTTACATCAAGACCTGCGATTTTTCCTGCATCTTTGGTTGCCTGACGCTGCGCATCGTTAAAATATGCGGGAACTGTGATAACAGCTTCAGTGACAGCTTCGCCCAGATAGTCCTCGGCAGTTTGTTTCATTTTCTGCAAAACAAAAGCTGATATTTCCTGCGGTGAATATTTTTTTCCGTCGATATCCACACGCACGTCATCGCCCTGTTCTGTTATTCGGTATGGTACAAGTTTCATTTCATTGGCGACTTCCGAATAACGGCGTCCCATAAACCGTTTCATTGAAAAAACGGTGTTTTCCGGATTTGTGATCATCTGGTTTTTTGCAGGAGCTCCTACAATCCGTTCGCCTTTGCTTGTAAAGCCAACAATAGACGGCGTTGTGCGCCCGCCCTCGGAACTCTGAATAACGATCGGTTCCCCGCCTTCAAGAACAGAGACGCATGAATTTGTTGTTCCCAAGTCAATACCAATTATCTTTCCCATTTTAAACTCCTGTTTATGCGGCGTAATCGCCGCTGGTTTTAATCGAACATTAACACTTCGTGTTAATGATAAATCCTTCCTTACTGATTATATAAAATTTGCCTCTGACAGAAAAGATATTACTTTTCTTCAGGCATTAATACCTTTACTTTGGCAGCTCTTATCACCCTGTCTTTTAGGTAATAACCTTTAGAAAAATCCTCCTGAACAGTCGCTTCTGTTACATCCGGGGATTTTTCCATCATCAGAGCTTCGTGCAGATTAGGATCAAATATTTCTCCGGCGGAGTTAAAACGTTTAAGCCCCCATTTGCTTTCAAGCTGGGCGGTAAACCGCTTTTCTATCATTTTTATTCCGTCCAAAAAGGAGGTAATATCTGCTGATGTTTCTCCTGCGGTAATTGCCCGTTCAAAGTCATCAATTATGGGGATTATATCCAAAAGAAGGCTTTGATTGGCGTATTCAATTGCGCTTTGTTTATCCTGATTCATCCGTTTACGGAAATTCTCGAAATCTGCGGCTTTTCGCAGCAGCTGATCGCGCGTTTCCGCCAACTGGGTTTCCAGTTCTGCGATTTTTTCTTCTGCGGAAAGTTCTGCGGAACTTTCCGATGTAAGCTCTGTAGCCGCTTCTTCGCTCTCAGGATTATCTCCAGGCTGCTGGATATCTTCCGTGTTTTCAGCTTGATTTTCATTGACCTGAGCTGTTTCTTTTTTTGACATTACTTTTTCCTGATTATCCCGCCAAAAACGGTTTTAATTTTGAGATTCCTCTATATTAATAAAATACTAAAAAAAGGCTATAGGGTCAAGAAAAAAACGTTTTTGTATTAAAAATGAAAAACCTGAAGAATTGTTTTATTCGTATCTTAACGCTTCAATTGGATACAGCTTTGCCGCTTTAAGCGCCGGATAATAGCCGAATATTATCCCCACAAGAGCGGCGAACAGAGCTGAAACAGCGACAACTAACGGATTGATTGCCGTGGGAACCCCGATTGTTGATAATACCCGGCATGCAATAAAAGCCATCCCGATTCCGAGGACTCCGCCCATGAGGCTTAAAATCACCGATTCTGTCAGGAATTGAAAGAGTATGTCCTGTTTGCGGGCGCCCACTGCCATTCTGATTCCAATCTCGCGGGTGCGTTCTGTAACAGAAACCAGCATTATATTCATTATACCGATACCGCCCACCAAAAGCGAAATAGCGGCGATTGCGGTTAATAGCCCTGTAAGAATCCTTGATGTTTCTGATGCCATGTTGATGGTGTCGCTCTGGTTTGTTACGGCAAAATCGGAATTTATTCCATCGGGGATGCTGCGGGACTCGCGAAGAAGCAATGTTATTTCCCTTTGCGCCGCTTCCATATATTCACTGCTTATAACGCTTATCACAATCTGGTTTACATAAGGGGTATTATTAAGGCGTGTCATTACGGTATCCATCGGGACTATGACAACATCATCCTGATCCCTTCCGTCTATGTCAGCGCCCTTGTTTTCCAAAAGACCAATAACGGTAAAATAAACAGTCCCGATTCGTATCTGCTGGTTCAGGGCTCTTTCCGCATCGCCGAAAAGATTTTTGGCTGTGGTGCGTCCCAGAACCGCTACAGTGTTACGGAGGGATAAATCTTCCTCTCCAAAGAAATACCCGGAATTTACATTCCAGTTGCGCGCAATCAGAAAATCCGGTTCTACCCCCTGAAGTCTGACCTGAACGCTGCCGTTTCCGCCTATGACATTGGCGTTGTTGTTTTGAACAATGCCGGAAATTGCCGATGCAAAAACCGATTCGTCTTTTAGTTTTTCAAGATCCTCTTTGCTGAAAGCGCTTCTGCGCGTGTATGTTGTCTGTATATGGCGGGGCGGCGGTCTATGGCTGATCTGCAGCAAGTTGGTTCCCATGGCGCTGATCCGTTCCTCAATGGCGCGCTGTGAACCTTCGCCCATTGCGACCATGACGATTACTGAACCTACTCCGATAATGATGCCCAATGAAGTCAAAAGGCTGCGCATACGGTTGCGAAGGATTGAGCGAAAGCAGCTGTACAAAAGCAGGAAAAACCCCATTTTAAATCCTTAAAGCTTTTCCCGTAGAATCACTTGCTTGCCTTCAAGTTTTTCCTGTGAAATGACTTCGGTTAATGTGCTTGTGCTGATGCCTGTCTGAACCTGCATTACTTCAAGTTTGCCGTCATTGTTCATATACCAGATATTTCGCATAACAACGGCGGCGCGGGTCCCCCCGCCTGATGTCGGTCTTGGAGCCGGTCTTGACTGTGCGCCTGTCAGGAGGCTTACTAAACCGGAATTTGAATTTTGAGAAGAGTCTTTTGCCGCCAGAGCCTGTACACGCGCTTCTATTGCGGTTTGCTGCTGGTCTATGTTCATATTCGCAAGGCTTGCAATAAATTCCATTTCTTCAATTTGTTCCGAGCTAAGGTTTGAAGGCTGATAGCGCAGCGCGGCATTGGCAACAACCAGAGTATTTTCACTTTGCTGTACGACAAAATTTACAGCGCATGTCATTCCGGGAAACAATACGCCGTCATGATTTTCAACAGCGATAAACACGGTGTAGGTAACTACATTGTTTGACACTACAGGTATCATTCTTATATTTTCAACTTTTCCTGTAAATCTGCGTCCCGGTAGGCTTTCAAGAGTAAAGCGTACAGTCTGTCCCCTTTGTATGGCAACAACATCAAGTTCGCCTACTGCCGCTTCAATTTGCATTTCCCTGAGGTTTTCCGCAATGGTAAAAATGGCTGCCGAATTATTACTGGAGGAATCAACCACCGTATCGCCTATATTGATATGGCGTCCAAGCACAATACCGTTAATCGGCGAAGTAATATAGGCATACTGATTTATTTCGGTTTCGATGACATTCAAATTCGCTTCGGCGACTTCCAAATCAGCCGCAAGGTTCTTCAATGCTGTCTGAGCGGTTCTGTATTCAAATTCGGAAATTAAATTCCTTCCCAAGAGAGACTCCTGACTGCGGAAAGTCATTAACTGTAATTCGTAATTGGCTCTGACTTTTCTGACTGCGGCAAGCTGTTGATCGCGTTTGAGCCTGAGTACATCCGTGTTCAGTTCCGCAAGAATATCCCCCGCTTTGACAGTATCATTGTCATCGACAAAAACTTTTTCAACCCTGCCGCTCATGCGGGGCAGCACTTTGACTACAGCAACCGGGTTGATTGTGCCGCTGGATGTAACTGTACGTTCAAGGGTACCCAGCCGTATAGTTGTATATTCATAAGCAACCGATCCTGTTTTCCCTCCGGTACAGGCGCTGAACAAACTGATAGCCAGAAAAAATAGACACCTGTTCCGAAAACTGCTTTTCATTTAGGCTCCTTTTTTGTACCGGCTTTGTATCTGGCAAATAGTTCCGCTATGCTGTGTATATTCAATTTACGATACAGATTCTGCTGATGATAAAGAACTGTACCGTAACTGATCTTAAGAACATAGGCGATTTCTTTTGGGGAAGTGCCGTTTAATAACATAGTAAAGATTTCCTGCTCTCTGGGCGTTAGTTCCAGACGATCTTTAACGTTGATCGCCTCTGTTTCCGCAAGAGGCTGGGAGTATTCTTCCATATCACGGAGGTATAGACCGTCCGTCCAGTCAGCATCAAATAACCTCTTTTGAATGAACGGTAAAAATAAGAAACATAAAGTAACCAGAACCAGAACAACTCCGAAAGCCAGAAATCTGTTGGCTTCATCGAAATAATTAAAGTAAACAGAAAAGATGCCGGAAATAATAAAATACTGGATAAAAAAAACAATACAGTAAAGTTTAAACATTCGAAGCGATTTGCTGCGTTTAATCGCGCCCGCGCACATATAACAGATGATAATATAACCAAGGCTGTCTCCGAGACCGTAGGCGAAAGAACCTGAAATGATCGTTGAAGACGAGTTGAATAAAAGAGCGCCCAGTCCGAACAGGGTAAAAGCTAAAAACATAATCCATAAATATAACGCGCTGCGTCCCTGCAGCAGTTGGATAATTATGACAAGGATAATTGAAACAACAGTTCCCAGCCCAAATGCGGAACTGGAAACGCTGTTTTCCGCCCATTCGATGTAATTACTCATGCACATTATCATGTAATGAACCACGCCTAAACCGATAACAAAAGGAACGCCTGATCCCTTGCCGTCACTGTCAGTATTAATGGAGACAGGCTGCAGTTTGGCGCCATTAGTTCTGTCCCCGTAAAGTCTTGCGCTGAAAACAATAACAAGAAAAACTGCCAGCACGATAATTCTGATCCAGATATTGCTTTCTGTGTGAAAGCCCGGAAATATATTCCATGCTGTGTAGTAAAAACCATAGTACAACTGGATAATAGCCATGCCTGCGAGACGTTCAATGTTATTTAAGGCAAAGCAGAACAGATAAAAAGCGCAGGCTGCGCTGAATCCGTTGCAAAATTTAAAAGCCATAAAAAATACCTGTCTTTCCGAACCCATTGGCATAAAAAATAAAAACGGCAGGAGCAAAGCGGAAATGGATGCCGCTAAACGAAGGGAAAGAATTATAAACCTCTCCGGAATAAAACCCAAAACAAGCCAGCCAAGACCCAGAAAAGAAAACATAAGTTCGGACGAGCTGATTCCTGCCAATGCGATACTGTGATCATAATAGCGCAGGTTTCCTACAATAACGGAGAATGGGAAAACCAGTATAACCGGCAGTAACCCGCCTCTGATATTGCGAAAAGAAAGCTCATCCCGTGTTTGAAGGAATCTTGTTATGTTTGCTTTCATTATGCCAGCCAAAATTTATTTCTCCCTTATATCAATCTTAATGCATGAACCTTAAGTGAGGTCTGACCTTTGCTAATCTTTACTTCGCAGTAAATTTCAATTCTGTCAGATACACCGACAGTCAATCCCCGCCAATGTTTATGACCTATATCAACAGTTATATCTCCTGTAGAGTCGCGGAAAGTGTAGGTTTTTCCTCCCGGAAAGACATTAACAATATTTCCGTTTAATATTACAAATGAATCATGTGGAAGATTTACGGCTTCCATTACAGTAATAGGATGGCTGATCATTACAGGCTGTCCATGCCTTACATTGATTCTGCCTGTACCGGTTATAGCGTGGACTTTAATTAAAAAATGTCCTCTGTTTATTTTTACTTCGCCGTAAATTACAACGCTGTCGCCGGGAACAACAGATAATCCGCGCCATTGTTTGGAGCCGATTTCAACAGCAATTTCCCCGGTTGCGTCGCGGAAAGTGTAATTTTTCCCCCCGGGCAGAGTGCCTGTAATATTTCCGTTTACTATTACAAAGGAATCATGCGGAAGATTTCTGGCTTCCAAAATTGTAACAGGTCTATTGACCATTACAGGCTGCGTATTATTAAAAACGCTTGGTCCAATAAAACCCTGCCCGTGAACAGCAGACGCAGAAAACAAAATTAACGTAATTAAAAAATAAAAAAAAGAATGTCTTTTCATACAAATACCTCTTAAGTCAGTATCACATAATACCAAATGTACAGATTATTAATCAGACAAGATCCTTCGCCGGGCGGACGCTGCGCCGGCGATGGTCTCACCTCTGGATAATCATACATCAATATATTACCCGTCTGTTTATAAAAAACGTCAAACTTTTTTGATAAATCTAACGTGCACTTCAGGCGCAATCTGGAAACCCTGCCCTGCCGGTCCGTAAAAATTTCTATGATTGTGCTTTGGCCAATGAACTTCACCAAAGATTTCGATTGTATCGGATGGCTCGATACTTATCCCCTGATACCATAAGTTCTGCCATTCTTTCGGACCGATTTTGACAATAATATCGCCGGAAACATCACGGAAGATATACAAGTCTTTTCCGCCGTAAAACTGAACAAGATTCCCTGTCATAACTACCGGCATTTTGTGACCAAAAGTCCTAACCTGAGTTACAGTGACAGTTTGCAGCTGCCCGTACCCAAATTGACTGGAAGACGCTTGAGGTCCGGAAAAACCGTAACCAAACTGACCGGCAGGTCCCATTTGCGCAAATACATTTCCTGTTGAAAGGAAAAGAACCGAACAAAGAACAAAAACTACTGTATACTTTTTCATAAGTATACCTCCAAAAATTGATTTACATACTGAAAATTATTTTTTGTAATTCAATATGCATTTATGATTAATATAAAACCCGAAAAACCCGTTTCCAACCTATAAGACCTTATGGGTTAGCCTGTTTTTGCCTCATTTTTGCCATAAAACCTTATGGGGTATCCTTTGAATTTGCACAAAACGCCTGTTTTTATAAAAGTCTTTTTAAAATGTATCTGTAATATTGACAGGAAATGATACTTTGATATAAGTTAATTTCTAAAGCGTCATGAATATCGGGATTTTTAGCGACACATATACTCCTCAGGTAAACGGAATCGTAACTGTTATACGCGCATTAAAAAAAGGTCTCGAACAAAGAGGGCATAAGGTATATATTTTTACGGTACAGCATCCAAAGGCAGCAGATGAAGAAGGTGTTTTCCGTTTTCTGTCAGTTCAATTTCCGAAAGAACCGCAGCACCGTATAGCGGTTTTCATTGCGAAACAGATTTATGACATTGTTAAACCGCTTAATCTGGATATAATTCATACTCAGACTGAATTCAGTCTTTATTTGGCTTCGCGGCTTGTAAGTAAAAAATTTCATATTCCGTCGATCCATACTCTTCACAGTTATTATCCCGATTACTCCAATTACGCGCCTCCTGTTTTTGGCCGCGTGCTTTTAAAAAATCTTTCCAAAACAATAAAGCATATTCTTCGCAGCCAGCGGTGTATTATTTCCCCGTCCATAAAAAACGCTGATTATCTTGCGGAAATAAAATTTCAAAAGCCGGCGCGCGTAATTCCAAACGGAATTGATCTTTCCCATTTTTATGATCGAAGCGAAGAATTTCTGGAAGGCGGCAGGAAGTTACGGGAAAAGTTTTCCATAGCTTCCGGAGAAGACATGATTGTCTTTGTCGGAAGACTGGGCGTGGAAAAAAATATTTCTGTTTTACTGGAAAATTTTAAGGAAATTTGCCAAAGACGAAAAACAAAACTGATTATTATCGGAGACGGTCCTGACAGGAGAATACTGGAAACATACTGCAATGAATTGGGTATTAGTGATAAAGTGGTTTTTGCAGGATATTTCCAGTGGCCTGATGAAATAAGACAGGTCTATGCGGCTGCGGATTTATTTATGAGCGCAAGCCACAGCGAAGTTCATCCGATTACTTTTATCGAAGCTATGGCATCAGGACTTCCGATTGTAGCTGCGGCGGACAAGAGCATTGACGGAATGGTAGTCAATAACGAAAACGGCTGGGCATTGGAAAATGATTCACAGTTATGGGAAAAGGCAATAGAAGTTCTGGAAAATAATGATGTCCGTAAAAGAATGGGAATACGATCGGAGGAAATATCGCAAAATTATACCATGGACCGTTTTATTGACTCCATGGTTGCCTGTTATGAAGAATTCAAATAGTTAAATTGAACGCCCGATTCAGTCCATTGACCTTAATTCAAAATCCTGTTAATTTTTAACTGATTATATTGAGGTTATTGTGTCAATTGATATTAAAAACATTGTTAAAAATCTGCATCCTCTGGAAGTGCGTATCCTTCTTGCGTATAAAAAAGGCGATGAGCTGACTATCGAGAAGATTGAGCAGGAATTGAGCTTCAAACCGGGTAATGGAAACCAGGCGCTTTCATGGCTTGCCGGCAAAAGGCTTGTAAGCGAAATCAGGCGGGAAACTGTCATTTTTTTTGAATTAACCGATCTTGGCCGTGAATGGAAAGAAAAAGGATGCCCTGAAGAGCGTATTATCGGTCTAATAAGAAACCAGACAGGCAATATTAAGCTGCCTGATATTGCGAATGCTCTCAAAATGGAAAACAAGGACATTGGCAGCGCGTTTGGAAATCTTTCCAAACTTGGCATTCTCGCAATGGATGATAATAAAAATGTAATTATCAATAATCCAAGCGTTGATATGAACCTGCAGAAATTTTTTGAAGGCGAATCTGTAAATGATCCGGGGATTAATCAGCTGATAATCATTCGCGGTTTGCTGGAAAAAGGCGCCGCGGGCGCAGTTTGCGAAACGGCGCTGAACGCGGATGAGAAAAAAGCCATGTCTGGCATGGCGAAAAAACGCGGCGCTGCGGACGCGCCGTTCCGTCAGATAGACAGGGAAACGGTTTTTTTCGGGTTTACTTCCGCTGAAGACGGTTCTGTTCCTGCCGCGGAAGCGGCTGACGCCCTGAAATCGGCAGGAATTACAGGCAATGAAATCGGTTTATTGACCCAGGCAATGCTTGAAGAAAAAAGCTGGAAGGGCAGGAATTTCAGATCATATAACGTTAAAACGCCTCCCGTCCGGCTTACTCCGGGACGCAGCAATCCTTACGCAAAATTTCTTGAAAATGTAAAAGATAAACTTGTATCCCTTGGTTTTGAAGAATTTGACGGACCGTTAGTTGAAACCGAATTCTGGAATTCGGACGCTCTTTTTATGCCGCAGTTTCATTCGGCAAGGGATATTCATGACGCGTACAGTATTGCGGCTCCCTCAAACGCTGATTGTTCCGTCAAAGACGGAGTCGCGCGCGCGAAATCAATTGATGAACCATGGCTTTCCAATGTGGCTTCCGTCCATGAAAACGGAGGCAAAGCAGGCAGCCGCGGATGGAATTACGCTTTTGACCGCGATTTTACAAAACGGCTGATTCTCCGCTCTCAGGGAACCGTTCTTTCGGCAAAACAGCTGCCGAACGCGAATATCCCCGGCAAATATTTCGGCATTGCGCGCTGTTTCCGCTACGACCGCGTTGATGCTACCCACCTGCCGGATTTTTACCAGACAGAAGGCATTGTGTTAGGTGAAGATGTAAATCTTCGCACTCTTCTTGGTATGCTGGAAATGTTCGCCTGCGAAGTTGCCGGCGCGAAAGAAGTTAAATATGTTCCGGGCTATTTCCCGTTTACGGAACCGTCTGTGGAAGTGCATATAAAACATCCGGTGCTTGGCTGGTTCGAACTTGGCGGTTCCGGTATTTTCCGCCCAGAAGTGACAGAAAGCCTTGGAGTGAATGTACCTGTTGCCGCGTGGGGTATCGGCATTGACCGAATGGCGCTGATGGCGCTTGGGCTTAACGATTTGCGCGAGCTTTTCAGCTACGACATTGAAAATGTCCGGCTGAGACGGGCGAAAGTGTGAAATCAAAAAATGTTTTACCGTCTGAACGTTACGGTTATGATTTTTTAACTTCGGAATACATACCACCAGGCGCGGATGAATACTGGCTGCGTAACGCGCAGCAGGTCGAAATATTTTCCAAAAAGCCGGAAGACTGGCGAAAACTTAAATCCGAAGAAATAGAAATATTAATAAATAACAGAAACCGTTGCGCAAACTGGAACGATGTTCTTGTCAGCGATCCTTTTTCTCCTGAGCTGATCTTTGGTTCCTGTTTTTACGGACTTGTGCGGATCGGTATTGTTCAGAATGTGCTGCTGAAACATCACGATTTCTGCGTGCCTGCGGGAATTCGTAACAGCACGATTATTTCCTGTGATATCGGCGATAACACTGCAATTCAAAACTGCGCGTATATTTCTCATTACATTATAGGGAACAACTGTATACTTTCCGAAATTAATGAATTGCAGACGACAAACCATTCCAAATTCGGCAACGGCGTAATAAAAGCAGGAGAGTCCGAAGAAGTGCGCGTCTGGATCGATGTGATGAATGAAGCGGGCGGACGGTCGATTCTGCCGTTTGATAGCATGATTGCGGCGGACGCATATCTGTGGGCGGCATACCGTGACGATACCACGCTTACAGAAAAACTGGCGGAAATAACGCAAGAACAGTACGGCGGTTTCCGGGGCAACTACGGAACAATTGGTTCAGGCACAGTGATAAAAAGCTGCGCCATTATCAAGGATACTGCTGTCGGTGAATGCGCCTACATTAAAGGAGCGAATAAGCTAAAAAATATTACAATACAGTCTTCCGCCGAAGAGCCGACGCAGATAGGCGAAGGCGTGGAAATGGTAAACGGCATTGTGGGATACGCATGTAATGTTTTTTACGGTTCCAAGGCTGTGCGTTTTGTTATGGGCAGGAACAGTAATTTAAAGTACGGAGCAAGGCTGATCCATTCAGTGTTAGGTGATAATTCAACCGTATCATGCTGCGAGATATTGAATAATTTGATTTTTCCTGTCCATGAGCAGCATCATAACAATTCATTTCTGATTGCAAGCCTTATCCAGGGAATGTCCAACATGGCGGCGGCGGCTACAATCGGCAGCAATCACAACAGCCGCGCCAATGACGGAGAAATACGCGCAAACCGCGGTTTTTGGCCGGGGCTTGCTGTCAGTTTGAAACATTCCAGTGTTTTTGCTTCATTTATCATCATTGCCAAAGGCGAATATCCGTCAGAAATGGATATTCCTCTGCCTTTCTCTCTTGTAAATAACAATATTCACAAAAACCGGCTTGAAATTATGCCGGCTTATTTCTGGCTTCATAATCTTTACGCTCTTGAACGCAATTCATGGAAAGCCGGAAACCGCGACAAGCGTAAAGTTAAAATCCAGCGGATTGAAACTGATTATCTTGCGCCGGATACAGCGGAAGAAATCATTACCGCCCTGTCTCTGCTTGACGGCTGGCTTGGTGAATCCGGATATTCGCCGATGGATATATCAAATTCTGTTTTTGAGGAATCAGGCAGTACTGTGCGAAAAATTCAATGCCGCCACTTTGAAAACTCAAGGCGCGGGCAGGTAATTATAAAACCGCTGGAGGCTATTGCCGCCTATCGCCAGATGCTTAAGTATTATGCTGTAAAAACAATCGCGGCATTTTTTGACAGTCATCCTGAGATGGATTACAGCGGTTTATGCAGTTTGTTATATGTTAAACCGCCAGAATCTTCTTTAATACAACAGAGAATAAAAAACTGGGTTAATATCGGCGGGCAGATTGTTCCTGCTTTCCGCGCGGATGAACTGCGCAGGGAAATTGGCGAAGGAAAGTATAAAAATTGGAATGAGATTCATGATGTGTACGCTCTTTGGGAAAAAGCGTATCCGCTTGATAAATGCCGCCACGCATGGGCAGTGTTGGCTTATCTTAATGAGACAGACAAAATTCCCGATGTTACCGGATTTAAAAAAGAATTATCTTCAGTTCTTGATATCCGCAGCTGGATAGACAAACAGATTTTCATGAGCAAGGAAAAGGACTACCATAATCATTTTAAGAGAGCTACGTTCCGTAACCAAAAAGAGATGGAGCAGGTGCTTGGAAAGCCTGATGATAACCCGTTTATCCGGATTATTCAAAAAGAAAGCGCAAATTTCAAAGAAATGATAGAAAGAGTCAGAACACGCTTGAATCTAAGTTAGGTGAAATTTGCATAAAATGTATGTTTAATAATTCTGAGAATAGAAATGAATTAAAAATATATTTCTATTACAGGAATTTGAAAAAGCTGAAATACAGTTAAAGATTTTATTGTCAATACCGGAAAAAAATGCGATAAATGCAGATATTGTGTTCAATTGGATAAAACAGGAGAAAAAGATTTGTCATTTATTTCAATATTTTATAATGTTAGGTATAAACTGTGTCCATACTTTCCGGCTTTTCAATATTGTTGGGAAAATTTGAGTGAAAAACTTGTAATTAATATAATAAATTTCTTTATATTTGCAGACAAGATATTAATAAATATGGTACAACCTGAGCGCATAGGTAATGCTTAAGCCTAAGCGCTTAGGTAACACTTTTCAAGATTTCCATGCGGTACAATCTAGCATATTTACTTGTATTTGAAAAGTATCGTGATTAATTTCACCTAACTTTAATTCTTCAAACCATACTTCCGTCCATTTGCCTGAACGTTCTTTTACGCCCACATAATATCCTGAAAATGGATTGCCGACAAATANGTNNTTTTGTTTTAAGGTCGTTTCCATGTATCATATCATAAAATAATAAGACATCAATAAAATTATTCTCCAATGGTATTTTAAATCCAGTTTCATTTAAAATAAGTTCTATATTATTAATACCATAATTTTCAATTTTATTTTTTACAATTTTGATTGCATTTTTATCAGAATCAATTGCATAGACTTTTCCATTTTTTAAAAATTTTGATGCCGAAATGCTATATTCACCATAACCACACCCAAAATCTGCAATAACAGCATTTTCTGAAATACCCATTTTTTGGAATATTTTTTTACCCTGTTTCTTTTCCCATTCAATTAATTTATCATGTATATCCATATAATTTTCCTTTTTAACAAAATACTGTTTTTTTTATTATTTGTCAATATATTTCAATAATGTTAGTGTGGTATGTCGTATAACGTTACAGTTACCGTTTGTTAGACGAAGTTATTTTTGCTTTTTATTTCTTTTCCAATTTTTTCACAATATCTTTTATATATTCCATTGTAAATACAATCTTAAGCTTTAAATTTTTATTTGCCAAAATTTCAGAAGCATCAGAATTTCGTTGAATTACACATAAAACATTTTTAATTTTTGCACCTCTATTTCTTAATTCTTTTACACTTTCTATTATTTGTCCTCCTGTTGTAACCACATCTTCTATAATACAAATATTTTTGTCAAAAATTTCACAACCTTCAGCTATTTTGCATGTTCCATATTCTTTTGCTTTTTTACGAACAAATACAGAATTTAAACCCGTTTCTATTGACAAAGCTGTAACTAAAGGTATTCCTCCTAATTCCAGTCCAGCAATTATTTCTGTGTCTTTTGGTACAAGTAATTTCATTTCCTGTATTATTGCCATCAATATTTTTGGATCTGATTCAAACAAATATTTGTCAAAATATTCATTAGACTTTTGTCCAGATCTTAACAAAAAATCTCCAATTAGATGTGCTTTTTTGTATATTTCGGTTGCCAATTCGTTTTTATCCATATCTAACCTCCATTATAATATATTTAATCCTATATTCTTTTATGAATTTTGTAAACCATTTTCAAAAAATTTCAAAAATAATTTCGTCTAACGTTCAAGGTAACCGACGTTTTGGCAGCCTGATTAAGCAAGCGCAAAAGCATAAAATATCATTCCTAACCCGCTTTTGCGTTTGCAGGGCTGCCAAAATGTGGCGGAGATAAAACCGCACAAAGGCAAAGCCGACTGCGGTTTTTCGTAGCCCGAAGGCGGTGCGAAGTCGCCGCCGGAGCGGTTACCGTTTGTTATGCGATCGGTTCGCAATAGCAGACTAATTTTACAATCTTTTAATTATAATAATAAGAGGT
>WQRT01000026.1 GCA_009786625.1 Treponema sp. | reverse complement strand
TTTATATCATCTTTAAAAGCGATTAGTTCATAAATATCCATTGCCTCAAACCTGCCGAGAAGGTATACGCGGTCGATATGGCGGAACTCAAAATCATCCGGGCATTTTTTATATACGCTGTCGCTTACGATGATCTCCGTTCCGTATATTTTATTAATTCCTTCAAGCCTGCTTGATACATTCACAGTATCGCCCATAACGGTATAGTTAAGCCTTTCCTTGTAACCAAGATTTCCTACAAGCACGTTGCCCGTATGGATTCCGATGCGGGTATGAAACGGAATTTTTCCCTGATGCTCCCATTGTTCAAACAAAATTCGCAGGCTTTCCTGAACGGTAAGCGCGGCATAACAGGCTTTTGACGCGTGATCTTCCATCGGAACAGGCGCGCCCCAGAAAGCCATTACAGAATCTCCGATATATTTATCAATGGTACCGTTGTTTGCGAGGATGGTTCTGGAAATATTTTCAAAGTAAACGCAGAGATCCTGAACAACTTTTTCGGGTTCCATCTTTTCCGTAATGGAAGTGAACTTGGCAATATCACTGAAAAAAACCGTCAACTCCTGCTGCTCTCCGCCTAAGTCCGCAATTATATTTTTATTAATTAACTGGATTACAAGATCCGCCGGAACATAACGTTTGAAATTTTTAAAAAGGCTGGTTTCTTCGTATACAAGAATTCCGTATATAATAATTACAAGCATAAAGAAAGCATAAGGCGCGAACCAGAAAAGCGGCTGAGCGGCGGCGCTTAAAAGCAGCATATCGCGAAGGCTGGCGCCGGCGACTATCAATGTTGTAAACAGTATTAAAACAATAAGTTTATTTTTATTAATGATGATAGAGATGACAGGAATGACAACGCAGCATAACAGCGAAGGTATTAAATAGATATTTGTCATAAGGGAAAAAGCCACGCTTACTTCATACTTGTTCCTTTGAACGGCTATAAATACCGCGCATATAATGCTGTATATGATAAACGCCGTGTTAATATATTTTTTCAGTTTTGGAAATAATCCCGTCGATTCAATGATAAATAATAAATAAAAACCAACAGAAAGAAGCTGTCCGCACCGCGTTAATTTTACAAGCTCTGTATAATATTTTGAGTCAAATGAAAAACCGATATTTGAATACGCGCAGACAAAAAACAGGGATAATAACGAAAAGAACAGGTATTTTGGATCCTTGCATCCTCTTGATATAAATGATCCAAAATGGTAGATCGAAACGAGAAGACCCAGAAGCTGGGATGCGAGAACAAGATATACAATCAGAAAATTTTTAATAAATACTTTATACACATTGTGTTCATATTCGGCTATCGATATTTCAGGCAGAGAGCTTGTTTCGTATTGAGGAAAAACCTCGACAACTAAAATATTATCAGCGTTATATTTTAAAAGAGGGGATTCAAGCGGCACATGAGTCGCCGCCTGCTCGCCCGTAGCGTACGCGTTGTCCTCGTGTTGTCTGTAACCTTTATGATAAACAATGACATCATTAAGGCGTATTATTACAGGCATGTCTAAACGATTTATATATAGAGTAAGATTTTTATCCGCGAAATATTCTGATATTGTAAAAATAGTTTTAAACACATGGTAGTTATCGCCTATTGTTTCGTTAACCAGTTTTTCCCGGTTGTAGGGTCTAAACCCCGGTACATTGAAATTACCTGCCAGCATCCGTTCCCTGTCCGCGTTTCTGCCTGAAAAGATGAGAAATTCCCCAAAATCCAGCTCGCTCATGCCGGAAGTTAAATCATTTGAGGCAAATACATATGAATTTATAAAAATCAACAAGAAAAAAAAGGCTTTTTTGAAAAAAATCATGCTACCCGGCCGTTTAATAAAATATTATATTTAATGTTGAATTTTATACCCTTTTGGCTTGATTTGTCAATTTTTTTATATATTATTGACAACCGCCCTAAGCGTGATATAATTTCATTTATATATTGGAACATTTTTAACAGAGGGTACAAAAATGGTAAATGTAGATGCTGAAGTAAGCAAACACAAAAACTGTAAAGACAGGGACGAACTTTCAAGGGTAATTAAAGATTATAAGGACCTTGCGTTCCAGCATGCGAGCGATATGATTACGGCGGGGCAGTATAATATGGTGGCGATGAAATTGCAGGAAATATGCGATAAAATGCCGGCGCCGCGTCTTAAAAGAATTCCCGGACACACAGACGGCGCGCCGACTAAAACAACCTCAATATCAAAGGAAGAAAAAGCCAGGATAAACGCCGACTGGAGAAAAAAAACCGGAGGCTCAGCGGCGCCTAAGCGTTAATATTTTCCGCACCCGCGGGGACATTCCGCGCATGCGCCGGGTTTCTTTTTATCAGATCTGAAAAACAGATACATGAATCCGGCGGCCGCTAGAAGCGCGACGGCTGTCCAGAGTCCGAAAGAACCTGAGAACATCATCCCGATTTGATAAATGCACAATGATGCCGCGTACGCGAAACCGCATTGGTAGCCGATTGCCGCCCAGAACCATTTAACGCTGTTCATTTCCCGTCTTATCGCCGCGATTGCCGCGAAACAAGGTGCGCATAACAGATTGAAAATTAAAAACGAGTACGCGCTTAACGCGGTAAAGTGACCCGCCATTGCTTCCCACAGATGCTGTCCGCCTCCGGCGTTATGCGCAATGTCGGAGTTGTAAAGGATGCTTAAAGTTCCGACAATATTTTCTTTCGCGGCAATTCCGGTCAGCGCGGCGACGGCGGTTTCCCATCTTCCCCATCCAAGCGGAGCGAACACAGGAGCGATGATGCCGCCCGCGGCCGCCAGAATACTCGCGTTCATATCTACCATGCCGAAGCTCCCGTTCTCCCATCCAAAGTTGGATGCGAACCATATGATAATTGACGCGAGTAGAATGATAGTTCCAGCTTTTTTAATAAATGACCAGCCGCGTTCCCACATGCTGCGCAGTATATTTTCGACGGTCGGCAGATGATAAGACGGAAGCTCCATTACAAAAGGCGCGTCATCACCCGCGAAAAATTTTGTTTTTTTAAGAACAATGCCGGAAACTAAAATCGCGGCGATGCCTGTAAAGTATGCGCTCGGCGCGACCCACCACGCTCCGCCGAAAAGCGCGCCTGAGATTAAAGCGATAATCGGCAGTTTCGCCGCGCATGGAATAAAAGTTGTTGTAATAATTGTCATTTTACGGTGGCGGTCGTTTTCGATTGTTCTTGACGCCATTATTCCCGGAACGCCGCAGCCTGTGCCGATTAATATCGGTATAAACGATTTCCCTGATAATCCGAATTTTCTAAAAATCCTGTCCATAATAAAAGCGATACGCGCCATGTAGCCGCACGCTTCAAGAAATGCAAGAAAGATAAATAGAATAAAAATCTGCGGCACAAAGCCGAGTACGGCTCCAACGCCCGCTGTCATACCGTCAAGGATTAAACTCTTAAGCCACTGAGTGCAATTAATTGTATCAAGAAAATTTTCTATTATGACGGGAATGCCCGGAACCCATAGACCAAAAAATTTCCAGCCTTCACCGAAAACTCCGTCGTTTGTCCAATCTGTGACAAGAGATCCAACTGTTGTAACTGAGATAAAATAAACAATAAACATGACAGCGGCGAAAATCGGAAGTGCTAAGACGCGGTTTGTAACGATTTTATCAATTTTATCGGAATAGGAAAGCTGTCCTTTATTTTTAATTTTTACGCAGTCTTTAATAATCGAATCAATATACGCGTAACGCTCGGCAGTAATGATGCCTTCGCTGTCATCGTCAAGTTCCGCTTCCATACATTTGATATCTTCTTCGATATGCGCTATTTGTTCAGGAGTAAGAGCGAGTTTTTCCGTAATTTTTTTATCGCGCTCGAATAATTTAATCGAATAAAAACGCTGCATCTCCTGCGGCAGATTGTGAAGAACGGCTTCCTCGATATGCGCGAGTGTATGTTCAATGCCGCCCGAAAAACTATGCCCGGGAACTGTTTTTGCATTTTTTGCCGCATTAATGGCGGCGGCCGCCGCTTCGAAAATTCCCTGTCCTTTTAAGGCGGAGATTTCAACGACAGGACACTCGATCTCTTTTGAAAGTCTTGCGATGTCAATGCTGTCGCCGTTTTTACTGACAAGATCCATCATATTGATTGCCGCCGCAACAGGAATGCCAAGCTCTGTAAGCTGCGTTGTAAGGAATAAGTTGCGCTCAAGGTTGGTGCCGTCGATAATATTAATAATCGCGTCAGGTTTATCGTCTATTAAATAATTTCGCGTAACAACCTCTTCAAGGCTGTAGGGTGAAAGGGAGTAAATGCCGGGAAGGTCTGTTATAGTGACATCTGTTTCGCCCGTCAGGTTTGACGCTTTTAATTTACCTTCCGTTTTTTCCACAGTTACGCCCGGCCAGTTCCCGACATACTGGTTGGAGCCTGTAAGCGCGTTGAATAAAGTTGTTTTACCGCTGTTGGGGTTTCCTGCAAGCGCGATTTTCAAAGGCTTATCGGTTTCATTTATATCAGGCGGCGCTTTAAAACTAACAGGTTCCAAAGGCTTGCTTTTTTCGCTGTGCGCTTTTTCAACTTCGATAAGCTCCGCGTCCGCTTTTCGCAGGGAAAGTCCGTACCCCCGAACTGAAATTTCCACAGGATCGCCTAGCGGAGCAGTTTTCCGCACAACGATCTCAGCGCCTTTAGTTACGCCCATTTCCATAATGCGTCTTTTTATGGGTCCTTCTCCTTTGATTTTTACCACTTTTACAGTTTCACCCGGTTTTGCTTCTTTTAATGTTTTATACCCGATTTTATCCATTTTTATCCCTTTTTTACGTTGACGGCTTTACCGCNGTCCAGCGAGTTAGTTACCGCTAACTTAAAGTTAGTCTATACTAACTTATTTGTCAAGTCTTTTNATAAAAAAATTTAATTAATTTTTTTTATTGATTTACAGGCGGTTTCGTANTACCATATCTTTATGAGGCCGGATATGAAGATGCATGAATCGGCGGAAAATTACCTTGAAACCATTCTTGTTCTAAGCCAAAAAGAAGANAAAGTACGCTCCATAGACATTGTAAACGAGCTTGAATACAGTAAGCCTAGCGTGTCTGTCGCCATGAAAAACCTGCGCGAAAAAGGATACATTGCAATCAGCGATGACGGATATATCACTCTGACCGCCAGGGGAAGAAAAATTGCCGACACGATGTATGAAAGGCATGTCACAATTTCCCAATGGCTTGTGTTCCTCGGCGTAGATAAAAAAACCGCCGCGCAGGACGCATGCAAGATGGAGCATGTAATAAGCGAAAAAAGTTTTTTGGCAATAAAAAATCACATAGAAAATTTAAAAGTTTCCAAAGATACATCGGCGGATAATAATAAAAAATAGTCCGATTTTCACATAACGTAGAATTATTTTCAATTAATATATATTATTTTTTATTTTTTGATTATCTGTATTACTTTCATTAAATGCGATTATTAATTTTAATATTATATATTGATTAAAATATTTTTACCTGTATAATCTCATTCTATTGTTTTTTTATTTTCTATATTTGCAGGGGGGGTATTATATATAAGTTATGAAATATTCCATATATCAAAAAATAAGAACAAGTACATCAAAAACATTGTTTACGGTGATTATAGTTCTTACATTGATCATCGGGATCGGAATGTTTTTAATGAGGCAGAATATTTTAAAGAACAGCATTGCGCTCGGCGCTTATGCCGCGTCGGACGCGAAAAACGCCCTTGTTAACCAGACAGAGAACCTGCTTTTAAGTTTAACGTACAATAAATCCATGCTCCTTGACGAACATCTCGCTATCATAAAAAATAATATTGAACAGATGTCATACGCCGCGACATCGGCGCTTCAGGCTTCCAATAACAGAATAGGAGCGTTAAACGCAATTACGGAATCCGTGCTTGCCGCGATTCAGGGAATCGCAAATGAAGAAGCACAGATGGTTTTTTATTACGGGACCGAAAACGGAGAATTTTTTGTCCCTTCTAATTTTAAAGGCGCTCTTCCTCCCGCGGGATGGGATCCAAGAACGCGTCCATGGTACAGGCACGCAATAGAAGAGAACACATTGATATGGACAGATTTATACGAGGACACAAATGGAAGAGGATTCGCGGTAAGCTGCGCAAAACCGTTTTATGAATCATCAGGCGCGGCCGCCGGAGTGGCCGGCACCGGAATTATGATAAACGAATTAAACGATATTGTAGATTCAACGCAGGCAGGAGAGTCGGGTTTGGCTTTTATGCTGGACAGGAACGGCCGTGTGATTATTACAGAGCATAAAACAAATGGCAGGGAAAGCGCCGACAGAACCGGAATAAAACTTCATGCGAATCTTCTGGAAGAACGCGGTAACCAGTTACACGAAATCGCGCAGCGGATGGTACAAGGCGGGTACGGAGTTGAAAGCATAAAAATAAACGGCGTTGATTTTTTCATCGCGTACAACCAGCTTAAAGCGTCTGGCTGGTGCTTCGCAATAGCGGTGGAAACCGGCGAAGTCATATCTCACGCGCTGGAAATTGAAAGAGACATCATTAACTCGACATTGACTGTGATTTTAAAAGGCGACCGCGATGTAATTGTTCTTGCCATTATCGTATTATTAACGCTTATTTTAGCGGTTTTTTCCGTTATTTTTCTGTCAGAAAACCTTGCGTCCTATATAACAAAACCAATACAAAAATTATCGGATGATGCCGCTCTTATAGGAAGCGGCAGTCTTGATCACATTCTTGAAGTCGATACAGGAGATGAGCTTGAGCAGCTCTGCGGTTCATTTAACGCGATGCTTGTCAATGTAAGAGAGATAACGTCTGAGAAAGAACGCATCACAGCCGCGAAAGAACTGGCGGAACAGAACAGCCGCTATAAAAGCGCGTTTCTGGCTAACATGAGCCATGAGATACGGACGCCCATGAACGCGATACTCGGCATCGCGGAAATTCAACTGCATGACGATACGCTTTCGTATACGGCAAGGGACGCGTTCGCAAAAATTTACGAATCAGGCGATCTGCTTTTAAATATTATNAACGACATACTCGATCTTTCCAGAATTGAATCGGGTAAACTTTCCCTATCTCCCGTAAACTATGATATTCCAAGTCTTGTAAATGACACGGCGCAGTTAAACCGCCTGCGATATGAAAGTAAACCAATCGCGTTCTCGATTTCTGTTAACAAAGATACTCCGCATAATCTTTACGGCGATGAAATCCGCATTAAACAAATTTTGAATAACATTTTAAGCAACGCGTTTAAATACACGGATGAAGGACAGATAGAATTTTTCGTTACATTCGAGAAGGGAGAAACGCCCGATAATATTATTCTAATTTTCCGCATCAGCGATACAGGGCAGGGTATGACGGAAGAACAGCTTGATAAACTTTTTGAGGAGTACTCGCGGTTTAACGCCGAGGCAAACCGTTCTACAACCGGCGCGGGGCTTGGCATGACAATTACAAAACGGCTTATAGACATGATGAACGGAAATATTTTTATTAAAAGTAAACCGGGAGCAGGATCTGTGTTTACGGTGCATATTCCGCAAAAACGTATAGGTTCCGCTGTCTGCGGCGCTGAGCTTGCGGAAAAATTAAGGAACTTCCGTTTTCAAAGTACAGCGCTGTCCAAAAAAACGCAGTTCCTGCGTGAATATATGCCTTACGGAAATGTACTCGTTGTTGATGATGTTGAATCAAATTTGTATGTGATAAAAGGCATGCTGCTTCCCTACGGTTTAAGGATCGAAACCGCCTGCAACGGTCTTGAAGCGGTGGAAAAAATTCAAAACGGAAAAACATTTGACGTAATTTTTATGGATCATATGATGCCTAAAATGGACGGCATGGAAGCTGTTAAAATTATCCGCGGCATGGGGTATGACAAAACAATTGTTGCGCTGACAGCAAACGCCCTTGTAGGGCGCGCGCAGATGTTCATCGATAATGGTTTTGACGCTTTTGTTTCCAAACCGATTGATTCGCGCGAATTAAATTATATGCTGAATGAATACATCCGTAACAAAAAGCCGCACGATGTTGTACAGGATGCGCGCCGGATGCAGATCGAAAGAGAAAAAATCCTTGTTTCGGGCGATAACGTTATGTCGCAAAAAATTATAAAGACATACGAAGTTAAAAAATTTTTCATACGCGACGCGCAAAACGCCATCAACATATTGGAAAATCTCGATATGAGCGATCTGGATAATTCACAGTTAAAGTCGTTTATAATCACAATTCACGGAATGAAAAGCGCTCTTGCGAACATTGACGAAGGAGCATTGTCGGCAGCCGCGCTCAAACTTGAAAACGCGGGTAAGGACAGGAACCTTAATTTATTATCAAACGAAACGCCCGTGTTTCTTGACGCGCTTAAATCAATAATCGCGAAATTCAAACCGGCGGAGGATTTTTCCGGCGTTAAGGCATCCGACGATGATATGTTCTATCTGAGGGAAAAAATGCGTATCATCAAAGATGAATGTCTTGTGTTAAACAAACCCGCTGTAAAATCTGCGATGAATGATCTTCGCGGCAGGACATGGCCGCTTGATATCGGCAATGTTCTGGACGATATAGCCGTCTCGCTGCTGCACAGCGATTTCAAAAAAGCCGCTGAATTAGCCGGTTCGTTTACCGCGTAAGACCTGGTTTCAACCTGATATTACGATTCTCTTTTTCAATATTCTAATATTTTATGGATAAAAGCCGATGATCTATAGGAATAACTGTAAAAATTCGTGAATTCCGGTTATTATTATGTATTCACCATTAAACCGGCGCGTACATACACAATTCGGGGGGTTTTAAAATGTCTGACCATGATGATATTTTTGAGGGCGGCGAGGCTCCGGAAGCCGAAGGCGGCGCTTCCAAAAAGAAGAGCGGAGGTCTTGGTAACCTGCTTCCGACCATCCTCAAATACGCGGCTATAGGGCTTGGCTCGGTTATCTTTATCGTTACTGTCTCTATTATAACCGTGAATATAGTAAACAAAGGCGGGAAGAACCAGACTGTTATATCTGACGCTTCTTCGCCTTACGTAGGCAAACGCCCTGAATACAGTTACTACGATCTAATCGGTTCCATAACAGTCAGAACCAGAGACGAAGAAAGCGCTTCCGTAACTGTAGATATGATAATCGGCTATGACTTAAACGATCAAGTTGTATCAGCCGAGCTTATCAGCCGCCGCTTTGAACTGCGCGATTTTGTGCGGCGTTATTTCACGGGAAAAACCAAGTCAGATCTTGCCCCCGAGAGGGAAGAGGTGCTCAAAACGGAAATCCGCGAAATGCTTAACACGCGTTTTTTGGATTCAAGAGGAGCTAAATTGATTCTCTTTAATAAACTTGATGTAATGGAGATGTTTTAGCAGCATCTTGTCAAGAGCAGGGTATGAGTTTAATATATAGAAGGAGTTAAACGGGCATATTATGACAGAAGTTCTGTCCCAGGATGAGATAGATCAACTATTAACCGCGATAAATGCAGGGGATGAGCCTGAAGATATCAGGCCGGCCGCTGACAGCCGGAAAATCAAGATTTATGACTTCAAACGCCCCGACAAGTTCTCCAAGGAACAGATTCGAACTGTTTCGATCATGCATGAAACATTCGCGCGTCTTACCACAACAAGCCTTTCCGCGCAGCTTCGAAGCATGGTTCACGTCCATGTCGCGTCCGTAGATCAGCTTACCTACGAAGAATTTATCCGTTCAATTCCCACGCCGACAACCCTCGCGATTATCAATATGGATCCTTTAAAAGGAAACGCGATTCTTGAGATTGACCCGGCTATCACTTTTTCGATTATTGACCGTCTTTTCGGCGGAACGGGCGAAGGCACAAAATCGCCGCATGAATTGACCGATATTGAGCAGTCCGTAATGGAAGGCATTATCGTCCGTATTTTAGGAAATATGCGCGAAGCGTGGACGACCGTTATCGATCTCCGCCCCCGCCTTGGACAGATCGACACTAACCCGCAGTTCGCTCAGATTGTTCCGCCTACGGAAATGGTCGTTCTTGTAACTTTGGAAACAAAGGTAGGAGACGTGGAAGGCATGATGAACTTCTGTATTCCGTACCTTACAATAGAGCCGATTATCGGCAAATTATCAGCCCAGTTCTGGTATTCATCGGTACGCAGAAACGCGACAACAGAAAATCTCAATGTTCTAAAGGATAAGCTCTCTTCAGTCGATGTTAATGTAACAGCCGAAATTGGAAAGATAAATGTACCCGTCCGGGACGTTCTTTCCTTACAGATTGGGGATGTAATCAGGCTTTATAACACACGCATCGGTGATCCCTATTCATTAAATATCGGCTCTCGCAGGAAGTTTTTGTGCCGCCCCGGCATTATCGGGAAAAAAATAGCGGTGCAGATAACGCAAAAGATCGACGAGCTTGGACACGAAGAGTTTGAAGAGCTCGCTTCTGAAGGAGAAGAATTATGATACTTCGTATCATGTTCGATTATAATACGCAGCCAGCCGGCTGCGCTAAAGAGAGGTTATTATGATGTCCGATGGCGCACTTTCGCAGGATGAAATTGATGCATTGTTATCGGGTGTAGACTCATCATCCATGGCAGGTCTTGCTCCCGCCGCTACGATGGCGGCGCCTGTGAGCGCGAATTTTGACATGGGCGCTCTGGAACGTTTTTACTCGGGGACTACAAACGCGCTTTCCGGGAATTTAACCGCGCTTATAGGTTCTTCCGTAACACTTGTCGGACCTAAAGTTTCCGCGTCAAACCGCGATAATTTCCTCGGACAGCTTCCCGCTATGGTTACCGTTATTACAGCTAACTATACATCAGGTTTCCCCGGCGAGCATATCTTTATTCTTCCTGAAGAGACATCAAGGGCTATAGCAGGCCTTATGAATCATGAGGAAAATATTCAGCTTGATGATATGGCGATGTCTGTTATCGGAGAAGCGGTTTCACAGATGGTCGGGACTCAGATAACAGCCCTGACTGATAAAACAGGCAACAAATCGATCGCCGCGGCATCTCCTGCCGCCGCGAATGTTCCCAAAGCTACAGCCGCGCTTCCCGCCGGCGACTTTGCGGTTATGAGTTACAATATTGATCTTGGTGACGGCCAGTCCCACCAGATGTGGGAAATCCTTGGTTCAAATGCCGGTGATATTTCCGCAGGATTGAACGGCCGTGCGGCGGCTCCCGCGGGAGGCGGCAACGCAATGGGCATGGGCGGCAACATGGGAATGGGCGGTAATATGGGAATGGGAATGAATATGGGGGGCGGTATGCAAGGAATGAATATGGGCGGAATGGGCATGGGTATGCCGATGGGACCTACGAATGTACAGGCAGTTCAATTCCCGAATTTAGCGCAGCCGCGCCTTGGTCCTCACGAAGCCGGAAACATCGGCCTTATCATGGACGTCTCCATGGAGATGACCGTAGAACTCGGCCGCACCCGCAAACTTATAAAAGAAATCTTAGGAATGGGCGAAGGCACAATCATCGAGCTTGACAAACTTGCCGGTGAACCTGTCGACATTCTTGTTAACCATAAACTAATCGCCAAAGGCGAGGTTGTAGTCATTGATGAAAACTTCGGTGTGCGCGTAACAGAGATTGTTTCTCCGATGGAACGCATTAACGACATGGGGTATAATTAAGCGGTTTGCGGGCAGCTTCGCTGCCCCAAATCTGACCGCATTTCATTTGGTCAGATTTCGCAAACCGCCATGTTGAATTGATTTTTTACTGATGATGACGTAGATAGATTTCTGTGATATTGATTCTGTGTCCAATAGAAAATATATAAAAATTAATGAGAATACCTCGACAAGCAAAGCAATATGTTATAATGTTAGATCAAGAGACACAAAATGTCATATATTGAACAAATATTAGAAGAAATAAAAACACTGCCTGCAAACCGCGTAGCTGAAGTGCTTGATTTTGTGGAATTTTTAAAACGAAAAGAAGAAAAATACATTACTATGTCAAAAGAAGATGCTATTTCAATGGTCTCTGATATAATTAATGAATATCGTCCTGCATTGGAAGAACTCGCAAAATGAACAATAGACCTATTGTTCGTCTCACAACCGAAATCATTATTTTTTTTCATGAAGAATTAATTAATAAAATTGGCGGTTCTCACGGTATCAGGGATGAAAATCTTCTTGATATGTCTGTAAATTCGCCTTTTCAGACTTTTGATGGAAACGATCTGTATCCGACATTAATCGGCAAAGCATCTCACCTAGCTTATTCATTAATTAAGAATCATCCTTTTATTGACGGCAATAAACGAATTGGTGTAACGGCTATGATTGCTTTCTTAAAATCAAATGATATTAATTTTATATGTACTAATGAAGAACTTATAAAATTGGGATTTGGTTTGGCAGATGGTTCGTTTGATGCTATTTATACTCAAGAATGGATTAAAAATCATATTACGATTTAAATATAATGGCTGCCGTTTACAACGCTTATATCAATCAATTCGCCGCATAGGGTACTGTGGGCTGCCTTACTGCGTTATCCTGCCTTCTTAAGCCTTCTATTATCCAATTTGTTATTACTGTCTCCTCCATTACCCCTTTGAGCAGTTTTCCCCTGAAATCATTTAACGTTCTGAAATCCGGCTTCTGCCCTCCTGCACGAACCTATGGTTCGAAGCCACCGAACATTATATTTTCTCGCGCTGCTTTCGCAACCATTCTGCTTGAACATGTTTTTGTCATGTACCCGTAAACAAACGGTTTTGTCATCATCACTGGATGATACCGGCTCGCTCGTCTGTTTGATACTTTCACAACAGCCTCTCTATTCCCATCTCGTCTATTACTTCGCTTACTAATCTTACAAGATGGTCATTCGGTATTAGTTCATCTGCGCTCGGCGGTATTAAGTACTGCTGGTCTTGTTCGTATGGTTTATACGTGATCTTGTCGCTTTTTCCTTTTCTCATGTTTTAATATTATCTGTTTTGATCTGTTGGGAATTTCTTTCTTTAAAAAAGGGACTGCCAGAGGGTTACTTCTCGGACAGCTACATTGAGCTAGTCACACATTTTGGAACTACTCCCTTTGAAAATCGATGAAGCGAGAATGTACAAGGCATTTTTTCCAAAAACTGCAGTTTTGGAAAAGCCTCATTTTATTACATTGACAATTTCATTGAACGAGTCATCAAATACTCTTTTTATTTTTACCAGTTTCTTAACAGCTTCTGTATGGCTAATTGTTTTTGGCTCTATATCTATCACTGGTAATAATAGTTGATACGTATCAATTTTAAGTGCATCAGCTAAGCTTTCCAGTGTTTTATCGCTTACCCATGTCCTATGACATTCTATACTATTAACCGTCTGCCATGACAAATTAGCTATTTCAGCTAATTTTTCCTGTGATAAATTTAACATTTTTCTGTGTTTTTTCAAGTTAGTGGCTAAAATCAGGCGTAAATTAGGTCTTATTGCCTTCATATTTATTAATAATCTTATATTATCCATATTATGTATGGACACGTATTTATATAAATGATATTATATTAATGATATTAGGGGGGGGTAAAAAGTTCTTTTATCAAAATAAATCGTGGTTGGGGCTATTCGGGAATAAATATAAACGAGAAATATTTCACCTAGTAACTTAAATAGTAATACCACGCGAGTACTTTCAAATTATCAAAGGAGATAAAAAATGAAGAACGTAAAGAAAATTTTGGGGATTATCGCAATGATTGCAATAATCGGAATCGGTTTTATCGTCTGCGATGACGGCGGAAACACTGGCGGAAATCAAACACCTGTTGTCAGTGATTATAACATTGATAATTTAGTGCAAGCGCCTGGAGTTGTTATAGCGGTAACCATAACGGCGAAAAACGGCAGTTCACCAGGGGCGATAAGCAATATTCGATATGCAGGTAACGCAATGGTTCCGCAAACAGCTGGAATTTATGCCGTGTACTTTGATGTAGCTGCGGCAACAGGCTGGAATGCGGCGGCTGATTTATTCGCCGGAAACCTTATGATAGGAATCCTCCCTGTTGCTTCCGATTATAACATTGGCAACTTATATCAACAAACTGGAAATGTTACCGCAGTAACTATAACACCAAAAAGCGGTGTATCTCCCGGCTCTGTAACTAACATACGATATGGCGGCAGTACTGCGATTCCGCAAACAGAAGGAACCTATGCTGTTACATTTGATGTTGAGGCTGCAACAGGATGGTTTGCGGTAACAAATTTATCCGCCGGAAATCTTATTGTCTATGATTTTTCAATAGGAAGTACAGGTCCGGGCGGCGGAATAGTATTTTACGACAAGGGAAGCGTTTCCGATGGCTGGCGTTATCTTGAAGCCGCTCCTGTTAATCAGGGATCATTGGCATGGGCATCATCAGGTTATACCAGTACAAATATACCAGGAACCGGAACAGCAATAGGAACAGGCAAAGCAAATACAGCCGCGATTCTAGCTGTAGATGTAAATGCGCCTGCAGCAAGAGCATGTGTTAATTATAGCGGCGGCGGTTTAAACGACTGGTTTTTGCCAAGCATAGATGAATTAAATGAAATGTATAAATCGAGAACTCATTTAGGTATTTCGGAAGGATTGTTCTGGTCTTCGTCGCAGCGCGATTATCTTGACGCGTGGGGTCAGTATTTCGGCGATGGCGATCAGTACTACTACCACAAGAACTACTACAACTACGTCCGTGCCGTCCGGGCTTTTTAACTATTTAACCCTTTAACCATTTTAAGGGGAATTTATAAGGGGGAAAATTTTTCTCCCTTATAATAAATTAAAATCAGAGGCTCTTGCAAAACTTCAATATTTGGAAAAGTTACCTCAGATTTAAATCTCTTGACATGGTATATATCATGGTATATACTCCTAATATAGGAGAAATATATGCAGACTGCAAAGTTATTTTTAAATGGAAGGAGTCAGGCTGTAAGACTTCCAAAGGAATATCAATTTAATGGAGAAAATGTTTATATACGAAAAGTCGGCGAAGCTGTGATTTTATTTCCGGTCGATAAAGAATGGGAAATTTTTTTACAAGGGTTAAACAATTTTTCCGGTGATTTTATGTCGGAAGGAAGATCACAAGGAATGGATCAAATAAGAGAAAAAATTTAATGTATTTACTTGATACTAATATATGCATTTTTATTATTAAAAAAAAGAACGATAAATTAATAGAAAAAATAAAGCAAAATAGAAATAATAAATTATATATTTCCAGTATAACAATGGCTGAATTGGAGTTTGGAATAGAGAATGCGGATCCTGCGTATAACGCGAAGAATCGTATAGCATTAATGGAATTTTTATCAATTTTTGAAATAATAAATTTTGATGAAAATGCCGCTAAGGAATATGGAAAAATTAAGAAAGATCTAAAAGATCGAAAGTGTTTAATAGGACCATTTGATATGTTAATAGGCGCACATGCAAAATCATTAAAAATGACATTAATCACAAATAATACAAACGAATTTAACCGGATAAAAGAATTGAATATTGAAGATTGGACTATTTAAGGTTCAACGCTTAAATCAATCAATTCGCCGCATAGGGTACTGTGGGCTGTCTTACAGCGTTATCCTGCCTTCTTAAGCCTTCTATTATCCAATTTGTTATTACCGTTATACGGTTATTTATATTAAAAGTGAGGTTTAATCTGCTGGCAATAAATGCGGGAAGATAAATTCCCGACATGCTGTAAACCAGGATTCCTTCCGTTATAGGTTCAAGATAAATTATCGCTGAAAATCTTTCGGCTCTCATTACCCTGAAAATCGAAAAATATACGTCTCTGAAATTTGTCAGGCTGTAGGTAATCCCATATGCGCCTATATTTATTTCTCCGCGGAGAAACATTTCTCCTATGGCATTGTCTTTGAAACGGAGAAACATTGTCTCAGAATAGGGAAGATAATTCGCGGACGGTGGATCGGGAATCGGCCTTCTGTTCTGAGCGCTTTCGAGCCGTGTTGTTTCGCTGAAAATTTGATACTGGCTGTCATTTCTGGTTGGAACTGTTTGATTTCTTAAATTCTGGATCAATCCAAGAGCATTGTAAACATCCAGCATATCAAGCTCTCTGTTGTTGTACGGAACTACGGCAAGTGCTTCCACAATATGAGACGGGCTTTTTTGAATAACATAGCTGTTGTAAAGTTCAATTCCTGAATTCGGATCGGGATGCAGTATCGGAGATCCGCCTTCTTCAAAGGAGTTCCTCAATCCCGCCGCTCTCATTACATTTCTTCTCTGAGTGCGCGACAAATCCGGAAAAATATTATTAAGGGATCGAAGCTCAAGCACCGCGCCTTCCACAGTTATAGGCTGGGCTTCAAAAACAAACAAATAACTGCTGTCATCGCTTTCTGCTGCGGCCGTTTCNCCGCCNGAAAGGCTCTCCTCATCAGTTTGAAATTCTTCAACTATAAATTCTTCACCGGCAATGAAGGACTCATCAATGACATAGGGTTCATTTGCCGGGATAATCACTTCGCCGCTTTGCGCGTCCGGCCTCTCTTGTGCATGGGAAAAACCGGCGCCGAAGGTACACAGCAGCATCGGTATGAAAATATATAAAATTCCATTTTTCCTTAAAAAATCCATCATTTCCCCCAATTACAAGCATTGTAACATGGTTTATTAATAAAATAAACTTAAAAAATAATAGTTACCATATATTTCCCGGTAATTTTTACGTTTTTTATCTTGTTTAGACCTATATACACATTCTTCGATTTTGTGATATTTTTAATCGTCAGGCATAATCCGGGGGCAAAAAATGGTAATTATTCTTAAACAAAATCACGATCAAAAGCAGTTTGATAATCTTTTAAATTGGCTGGAAGGATTAAACATAAAGACTTCTCTCGTAAAAGGCGAGCAGTCTGCGATACTGGGTTTGATTGGTGATACATCGGTCATTGATATCGATATGCTCAAAGCTGTCGATATTGTACAAAGCGTCAAGCGTATTCAGGAACCGTATAAAGCGGCGAACCGCAAATTTCATCCTGATGATACTATTGTCGATGTGCCGTGCCCGTCTTCGTTTGCGCGGCAAATCGGCGGCAGAAATTTCACTGTTATCGCGGGTCCTTGCTCTGTCGAGTCGCGCGTGCAGATTTTAGACATTGCCGCAAAGGTGAAGGAATCAGGTTCGGCAATGCTGAGGGGCGGCGCTTTTAAACCGAGGACTTCGCCGTACGCGTTTCAGGGGCTGCGCGCGGAAGGGCTTGAGCTTTTATATGAAGCGAAAAAAGAAACCGGGCTTCCGATTGTTTCGGAGATTATGAATGTTAATCACATCGAATTGTTTAGTAATGTTGATGTGATCCAAGTGGGCGCGCGGAATATGCAGAACTTTGAACTTCTAAAAGAACTAGGCCGTCTTGATAAACCGATTTTATTAAAACGCGGGCTTGCGAATACAATCGAAGAATTACTGATGAGCGCGGAATACCTTATGTCCGGGGGAAACAAAAATATTATTTTATGCGAACGGGGAATACGGACTTTTGAAACATACACAAGAAACACTCTCGACCTTTCGGCAATTCCGCTTTTAAAGGAACTAACGCATCTACCTGTTTTGGTAGATCCAAGCCACGCGACAGGAATTTCAAGATTGGTAAAACCAATGTCACTGGCGGCTGCCGCTGCGGGCGCGGACGGATTGATTATCGAAGTGCATAACGATCCGTCTCATGCGTTATGCGACGGAGCGCAGTCATTAACGCCTGAAGCGTTCGCGGATGTTATCAACAGTTTAAACGGGATATTACCAGCGTTAGGTAAAACGATATAACGGAATTTATATGATAGATGTAAATACTTGCAGAAAACCGCAATTGCAGGAAACAGCATATGTCGCCTGTCAGGGTGTAAAAGGCGCGTATTCTCAGATTGCTGCAAACGCGCTTTTTAAACAACCTGATGTTATGTATATGCGTACCTTCGACGGCGTTTTCCGCGCTGTCGGCAGCGGGCTTTGCCGTTACGGAGTTTTGCCGCTTGAAAATTCAAACGCCGGTTCTGTCACTGATGTTTATGATTTAATGAAAACGCATAAGTTTTTTATTGTGCGCAGCGTAAAGGTTTCCATCTCTCATATGCTGCTTCAAAAAACTAAAACAGGCGTGGAAAAAATAAAAGAGATTTACACGCATGAACAAGCAGCCAGGCAGTGCAGCAGATTTCTGGAACAAAATGATCATATAAAAATTAATTTATGCGCCAATACAGCGGCGGCGGCTCAACTTGTCGCGGAAAGCGAAAGAACTGATATCGCGGCAATCGCGTCCGAAAACTGCATCCCGCTTTATAATTTAACCGCCTCGTCTAAAAATATACAGAATAACAATAACAATTACACAAGGTTTATTTGCATTTCAAAAGAATGTGAAATATTTGACAACGCGGATAAAATCAGCCTGATGCTTTCGCTTGAAAACAAAGCCGGTGCGTTATACGAAATTTTAAAACAATTTGCCGAGTGTAATATCAATCTTGTAAAACTTGAATCGCGCCCGATTGCCGATACGGATTTTGAGTTTATGTTTTACTTCGATATACAGGCGAATATCGAAAATAAAGACGTGCGTGATTTACTGCTGCGCATACAAAAAAGCGTAAAACTTCTGGCTTTTTTGGGTAATTACAGCGAGATTGTGTTTTCTCCGCCATTGCCCGCGTATGCTTTTGCAACGGCAAGCGCGAACTGATCCGCGCACGATGTCCCTTTATTTATACCCTTTGATTCACATTCGATTCCCTTGCATTTTTTAATTATTTCTTCAATCTTCATTCCGTCTGCAAGCCGGGATATCGCTTTTAAATTACCGTTGCAACCTTTCGTGAATGATATGTTGCTTATTATATCATCATTAATATCAAATTGAATTTCTGTTGAACAAGTTCCTTGTGTTTTATAAATAAATCTCATATAGCGTTTCCTTTCCAAACATGAAGGTCTTTTAATTGAATTTTTTATAACATATATAAAGTCAATATTCAAGAACTCAAGGGCGCACTTACACACATGGATNATTTNTGATACNTTATGTAAACGGGGGATTCAAAATCGTAAAACAATTAGAAGATAATAAAAATCTTTCAGACAATGAATTATTATCTCTTTTAGAAACTGATATTCACGATNCTNNTCTTTTTGAAGCGGCNGACCGCGTTAGAAGGAGCATATACGGAACCGATGTTTACATTCGCGGACTTATAGAATTTACCAATTATTGCAAAAANAACTGCTATTATTGCGGCATAAGATGCGGGAATAGCGATTTACCGCGCTACAAGCTGAATCAGCAGGAAATAATTAATTGCTGTAAAACCGGTTATGAGTTAGGATTCCGCACATTTGTTCTTCAAGGCGGAGAGGATGATTATTACAAGGATGATATTTTGTGCGCGGTTATTTCGCAGATAAAAAAAAATTACCCGGATTGCGCGGTCACGCTTTCCGCCGGAGAGAAATCATATAAGAGTTATAAAGCGTATTTTGACGCGGGAGCCGATCGTTATCTGCTGCGCCATGAAACAGCCGATGATGAACATTATAAAAAACTGCATCCTGAAAGCATGAGTTTAAAAAACCGCAAAGAATGTTTGTGGAATTTAAAAGAAATAGGCTATCAAACCGGTTCAGGATTTATGGTTGGTTCCCCGTATCAAAAAACAGAACACCTTATAAAAGATTTAAGATTTTTACAGGAACTAAAACCTGAGATGATCGGTATTGGTCCTTATATCCCGCATAGTAACACGCCGTTTAAAGATTTTGAAAGCGGAAGTTTAAAATTAACGCTGCGTCTTTTAGCGGTTTTGCGTTTAATGTTCCCATACGCGCTCATTCCCGCCACTACCGCTCTAGGCACAATATCGCCCGAAGGCCGCGAGCTTGGTTTAAAAGCGGGCGCTAATGTAGTTATGCCGAATCTGTCGCCTGTAGGGGTAAGAAAGCAATACGCGCTATACGACAATAAAATCTGCACCGGCGAAGAAGCCGCCGAATGTAAAGGATGCCTTGAACGGCGCGTAAACGCGGCCGGTTATCAAATTGTTATTGCCAGAGGCGATGCTAAAAGAGCTTGATCTATCCTACTCCTCAAACATGAACGTCTGCTCAAACAAGATATTACCCGCGCGGTTAGCTATTACAAGGTAGTACTGCCCGGTTTCGGTGCCGACAAATACCTTGCTTGCGCCTGTGTCCTCGTTCCTGACTGATATCTTATCATTCTCGCCGCTATTTCTGTCGGTTCCGGCTTTGTGAAAATAAATATCAAAACGGTCGGTCACTCCTGTATCATTATAAATAATGACATTTAACCCGGTATTCAGCACTGCCGGCATCGGATCGCTATTGCTTTGCAGGGTGTTTGATAATTCAACAGGGAATTCGCTTGATACAACCGAGTTCGCGGCGCTTCTTGTAATATTTATGGGTACGTCTACAAAGGTGACATAACCCAAGAAACGCGAAGCCCAGTACTGTTCATCCTGCCTTGAAAGGATGACGCCCGTCTGCCTTCCGGCGGAAGCGGCGTGAAGCATATTTACATTATCGTGATATATCGCTACATGGGACGGAGACCCCCTGCCGAATACGATTATGTCACCCGGCTGTACGGAAGTGCGATCCACCCTTCTTCCCATTGCCCACATCATGGCAGATGTGCGCGGAATGGTTGTTCCTGTCGCTTCATAATAAGCTTGTACAATAAGCCCGGAGCAGTCGAACCTTGACGGAGGATTCTGCGCTCCAAAATGGTACCTTGCCCCGCGGTAACGGTTTGCGGAGGCGAGTATGGCGTTTCTTATATCGGGATTATCGGTGATTTTCGGCTGGGGGCCCGGTTTCGGCGGCGGAGCAGGCTGCGGCGCCGGTCCTCCCGGGGAAACCGCCGGTCTCGGCACTACTACAGGCGCGGGCGCTCCTCCCATTCCGTCAATTACCGATGATACTGTGTCCTTTAACGTTACCAGCCACGAAGGAGAACCGGCAAGCCGGATTATTGACCCTGACCAGTTTACATTTGTGTTCATGTACTTGCCCATAGATGCTTCGGCGAAAACCAGAACCACGAAAATGATTAAAAGAATAATGGCTAGTTTTACCGCCTTTCCAATCAGACCAAACATAAATTTCTCCTATTGT
>WQRT01000025.1 GCA_009786625.1 Treponema sp. | reverse complement strand
ACGCATTACGGCGGATGCTGACGGAGATTACCAGAAAATCGCGGAAGAAATAAAAAGTTATGGAAAGACTGTAATTCTTAAAGGACCCGGATCTTCGGCATTTTTTGACTCATTAACGGACTTAAAAGATAAAATAATACTAAAAGGCGGAAATAAAGGCTATTCAAGGGAGTTGATAGCCATTGCAAAAATAGATAAAATATTTGATAATGATAATACGAAGTATCTGTATNCAGGTCCTGAGTATATCAGAAAAACAGACGCGGAATTGAATTGGGCCGGGTGATAATATGAATTACATTATCGAAGAAGAACTGGAACTCCTTGAAGATACGGAAGGAGAAGCCAAGGCAGTTGAAGAGCACTCAGACGAAGAAGATATGGAACATGTTCTGTCATCTTCGCATAACCCTTTTAAAACAAGCATTTTCCCCGTTCTTATAATNAACAGAAGCCTTAGAATTATTTATACTAATGATTCCTGCGATCAGATGTTTATCGGCTTNTCTCATCTTTTGGGNAAATATTTNTTTGATATATTCGGCAAGGCGTTTGAGATAGGAGACGCAAGGAAAATAAGGGACACAGTTCTTAACGGCAGCGACGGATTTTCATGGAAAGGCACCGCCCACTTNAAGACGCGCAACACGGTTTCGGTTCAGATCAGGGTTTATATTTTCCCGCTGGAGATGGATCTAAAAGCGCCAAGCGATTTTGTGGTCATGTTNGACGATTTCACGGAAGAAAATAAAAAACTGCTTCGCTCCGTCTTCCTTTCATTACTCGAGGCATCCAAATTAAAAGATAACGACACAGGCAAGCACATTGTCCGCGTAAATGAATACGCCAAACGGCTTTCAAAAGAAATGTTCAAACTGGGCGGAGACGCATACAAACGCATAGACGCGGATTTTATTGATAACATCGGTTTTCTTGCCGCGATGCACGATGTTGGAAAGATCGGTACTCCCGACGATATATTAAACAAGGAAGGCCCGCTTTCCGACTGGGAGTGGGCTGTCATGCGCGAGCATACCAAAAACGGCGCGTTTATACTTTCTACATATCCAAATCCAATGGCAAAGGAAATCGCGCTGTCTCATCACGAAAAATGGAACGGCACAGGCTATCCTTTCCAGCTTGAGGGAGAGATGATTCCCCTGGCCGCGAGAATTGTAATGGTTGTCGATGTCTACGACGCTCTGCGCATGGAACGCAGCTACAAACCCGCCCTAAGCCATGAAGTGTCTATAAATAAAATTTTCGAACAAAGCGGCACCCACTTTGATCCTTCAATCGTGGAAGTATTCAGAACAATCACAGACGACTTTGAAAAGATTTACAATGATTACTGCGATTAAAATGTGGTTCGCGGTAAATTTCTTCCAGTTCGTGTTGGTTAGTGTGGTTCGCGGCTAAAATTCTTCCAGTTCGTAATGGTTCGCAGAAAAAGTTAAACGTTAGACGCAATTTCTTCAAAAGCATCGGTCAGAAACCGGTTCAAAAAAAGCATCTTGTCTTTATTCTTCCAGCGGTCAAGCGTTTGCGGTATACATTCCTCTACCGTGACGCCGAATCGTTGTTTGAATAACCGCGAATCAGGGCCTTCATAGTAACGAAAACCCATTAGAAGGCTTTCTTTGATTAGCGTATATTTATCTAGTTCTTCCTGCGCCGCGAATTCTATCGACGGATTTTTAATATAAGCATCTATGTCAGGCAGGTATGTATAACGTTTTGCTGTTCCTTCGTTAATTATTGTTCCGCTCGCCGAAGGACCGGCTCCTATCCAATTTTTCATCTTCCAGTAGCGGATATTATGCAAACAAAAATTCTCATTTATTGTGAAATTTGATACTTCGTAATGATGAAAACCGGCGTTAACCAGGAGATCGCGGCCTATAAGCCACAGAGAATCGGATAAGTCATCCGGCGGCAGGGTGATTTTTTTCTGTATTATTTTCTTTGCGAGAGCTGTCTCCTCTTCTATAGTCAAACTGTAAAGAGATATATGACCCGGCGCTATATCAAGAACACGCTTTATGTCATCCATAACTGTTTTTTCATTCTGATACGGAAGACCTGTAATTAAATCTACGGAGATGGATATGGCAGGAAAGATGCGTACAGCTTTTTCGATATGCCGCATGAGTTCAAGGCCTGTTCCCGCGCGGTTAACGGAAGCTCGTGAAGCTTCATTAAATGTTTGAATTCCAAGACTGAGCCTGTTCACCCCGTGATTATCACAGATGCACAGAAAATCATCCGTTAATGTTTCAGGGTTCGCTTCGATAGATAACTCTGACGGAGTGAATGACGGCAGTTTTTCCAGCGCTTTAAAAAGATCATCAGTTTTTTTTCCAAGCGCGGAAGGTGTGCCGCCTCCGATGTATACTGTTGGGAATTTTTTTATATCAAAATATTCGATCTGATGTTTAATATCCGTGTATAACGCGCTGATAAACATATCAATATAATCATCATTGTAACCTGATATTTTTACAGAATAAAAATCGCAGTAATCGCAGAAGGAGGCGCAAAAAGGAATATGTATATAAAGGGACGCGTCTACGGCGGACATAAAAAAATTAAAATATCTCGAACTTGTTCACAGGCCAGAATCTAAGAAGAGCTTTTGCTGTAATCATCGACGGTGAAACAGGACCCCATGTGCGGGAATCATTCGTGTTGCTTCTGTCATCGGAAACTACAAAACATTCATCAGGTCCTAAAACTATAGGATCCATATGGCCGGAGAACGGCAATGATTCATCCCATAAATGCGGAGTCTGCGGAATCGCCGGATGATAGGGTTTGTCGGAAAGCTCAAACTCGGTAAAACTGTACGAGTTACCGGCTGTTTTTACCCTGAACACGTAATTTACCATAGAGATTTCATCACCCGGAAGGGCTATCACCCTTTTTATATAGTACTGTCCGTCGCCTGTAAATAAACTGATTTTTTGCGCCGTAAAAAACCTGACAATGCCGTCAATGACACGTAACGCAAGAACGCGTTCAGCGTTGCGTCCTTTATCGACAAGCACGATGCTTCCGCGTTTAAACGGATGAGGATCATCGTTAATGATACGCAGCCACGATTCAAAAGACGCAAAAACAATACGGTCGCCTGAAGACAATCCGCTTTGCATTGAGTTATTTTCCACCACCCACACGGAAACAACAAACGCCGTAAGACAGTTATACGCTATGTAAAACGCGAGAAACGCGAGAATTATTTTTAATAATCTGTTTTGCTGGTATTTTTGCGCTCTATAATTGTATTGCGTCCATTTATCAAACATAAATCCGCCTTAAATAATGGGCCCGATTCGGCGCAGCGGCCAGTAAATAATCATCCCTTTTCCAAGAACCTTGGAAAGTTTTACAGGTCCGAAATAACGGCCGTCTCTTGAATTATCGCGGCTGTCTCCCATGGGAAATATCCTTCCCTCAGGCACATACCAGCCGAGACAGTGTCTTGCGTAAAGCATCGTATAACGATTTTCATGGGGCATGACTTTTCTGATTGTTTCCAGCCGCGCTTTTTCATGAGCGAGAAAATCAGGGTAATGTAAATTTTCAATTTGCGAAGCTCTTGAAATAAGATTCTCAGAAGGCTGAAGACCCATATCGCTCCAGCCGGCCGCGGTTCCAGCAGCCAAGAGCGCAGGGTATTTATCGGCGGCCATCAACCTGCTGATATTGTGATTCCAGCCGCGCAGCGCGTTATAATCCCTTTCGCTTGTCCATCGATCCTCGCCGGCAAAACGCACTGTCATCTCTCCGTTTTCCATTATGAAACGATCGCCGCCCTGTCCTGCCGCCCGCTTTATCAAAAAGTGAACTCTCGGATCTCCCGATTCATCCTTGTCAATATCCACAAGAGAAAGAGTCAGCATATAGATGATCCTCTGCGCGATATCAAAGACAGGTCCGCGTGAAATATAGGATGGATTTTCAAAAATTATAATATCGTTACGTTTTGGAATAACAGGGCTTGGCAGCTTCGCGAGTCCCGGCAGCAGTTCAGGGCCGTAAATAATTTTATTGACAAAAACATGATCGCCGACATTAAGCGTATCGATCATCGAACCAGAAGGAATCCTGTAAGCCTGCACAAGATATTGATTGATAAGCAGAACCATTCCCGCTGCCCATAAAAACGCTTCCAGCCAGTCTAAAATGGGGTTTTTCCCCTTGCGTTTTTCCTTCTTTTCACGGCGCACATTTGCCCTGTAAGATAAGAATTTTTCGGTTACATATTGAATTTTATCGAAAAAATCCGGCTGCGGGCCGTTTTTCTGTTTTAAATCACCAGACATCACGCAGATTGTATCAAAAAACAAGACTTTAGATCAATACACGTACACCTGATTTACAATCAGCCGAGCGCCGAAAGTTTTTCGCGGATGAATTCGCTTTTTTCTTTTAAACCGATGCTGCCTGTCGTTAATAAAATCACGTTCGGTTTTTTCGGATCGAGTTTCACTTTTCCGCCTGATTCCTGCATCATGCGGATTAGCCTTTCCACTTTAACCCGCGCCACTTTCATAAATTCAATGCGCACAATTCCGGCTCTTTCCCTTAATGATGATACCGCAAGCTGCCTGCAAATGATTCTTATTTCTGCGAGCGAAAGAAGGGAGGCGGCTTCATCGGGAAGCGGGCCGAAACGGTCGAGCAGCTCCGAGTAAACGCGTTCCAGATCATCTTTTTCCCGGATGGCGGCAATCATCTTGTATACTTCCATTTTCTCCTGCGCCGAATCAATATAGGAATCCGGGATAAAGCCTGAGTACTCAAGTTCAAGAAGCGTTTCAATTTCAGTTTCGTAACTTGAATCTTCAAGACGCCTTACAGCTTCGTCCAGAAGTTTAATATAAAGATCAAAACCGACAGAATAAATATCGCCTGACTGCTCGCGTCCAAGAAGNTTTCCNGCGCCTCTTATTTCCATNTCCTTCATCGCGATTTTAAAGCCGGAACCAAGCTCTGTAAAATCAGAAATTGTCTGCAGGCGCTTCATGGCNATTTCGCTTAACGATTTTTGCTCCGGGTAAAAAAGATAAGCATAGGCGACGCGGTCGGAGCGNCCTACCCTGCCGCGAAGCTGATAAAGCTGAGAGACGCCGTACATATCGGCGCGGTCGATTATAATAGTATTAACATTCGGGATGTCAATTCCGTTTTCGATAATCGCTGTAGAAACAAGGACATGAAAACCTCCGTGGATAAAACGGCGCATAACATCTTCAAGATCGCCCGCGTCCATTTGCCCGTGCGCGGTTTCGATTAATATTTCGGGCATCAGCCTTTCAAGTTTAATACGCGTATCTCTTAATGTGTTAATGCGGTTGTGAAGAAAAAAAACCTGTCCTCCCCTTTCAACCTCGCGGCGGATAGCTTTAGAGATAAGGTAATCGTCGTATTCTTCCACAAATGTTTCTATCGGATGCCTGCCCGGAGGCGCACTGGCAAGGAGGCTCATGTCGCGGATTTTTACAAGGCTCATGTGAAGCGTGCGCGGAATCGGCGTTGCGCTTAATGTGAGGCAGTCAACATTTGATTTTAATTCTTTCAAGCGCTCCTTGTCTTTAACGCCGAAACGCTGCTCTTCGTCAATGACGATAAGCCCGAGGTTTTTAAATTGCACATCACGTTGTATTATCCTGTGCGTCCCGACAAGAAGATCAATTTCTCCTTTTTTTAATTTTTCAAGAATAACGCGGGTTTTCTTTTTATCCACAAAGCGGGAAAGCATCGCGGTATTCACGGGAAAAGAGGAAAATCGTTCCAGAAAATTTTCATAATGCTGTTCCGCGAGAATGGTGGTGGGAGCAAGAAACGCGGCCTGCCTGCCGCCCATTACCGCCTTAAAACAGGCGCGGAGAGCTACTTCTGTTTTTCCGTAGCCGACATCGCCGCATACAAGCCTGTCCATCGGAGATGTGTTTTCCATATCGTCTTTTATTTCACGGATGCAGCGTATCTGATCTTCGGTTTCATCAAACGGGAAAGCGGCTTCAAACATTATCTGCCATTCCGTGTCTTTGGGAAAAGCGAAGCCGCGCGCTTGTTTTCTTTTCGCGTAAATTTCGATTAATTTTTGCGCGATATCCTCCACCGATTTTTTTACGCGGCTCTTGCGGTTCTCCCAGCTTTTTGATCCAAGAGTATCAAGGCGCGGCGGCAGACCTTCGCTTCCAATGTAACGCTGGACAAGATTTAACTGCTCAACCGGGACAAAAACGGTTTCCTCATCCGCGTATTCAATGTGTATATAATCCCTCTCATTCCCAAGCGCGTTTAATCTTTCAATCCCCTTAAAAAGCCCTATGCCGTGATTCACATGCACAATGTAATCGCCGGGATTTATTTCCACAAATGTATCAATGGGGCTTGAGCGGACTGTCTTAAGCGATCGCGGCGGCCTTTTGCGTCTGCCGAAAATTTCATTCTCTTGAATCAGCATGAATTTGATATCAGGCAGCGAGAAACCGGCGGTTAAAGGAATTGACATGATCGAAAGAGATTTATGCTGATCTAAAATTACCTTTATCCTGTCAGCCTGCAATTCCGATTCCGCAGCGACAGATATTTGCCAGCCGCCGCCAAGAAGGGAGGTGAGTTCTTCCTTTAAATAATTTATATTGCCGAAAAAACTCCTTGCGGTTTCGCAGGTAAACTCAATATGGCTGACATCCGCTCTCGGAGCGCTCTTCATCGAACGGAACGAAATAATTTTTTTCTTTTTATTAATTAAAGCGGAAAAATCGAGTAACAGACGCTCGGGAAGCGGGTAAAAATTATTATCCCTTTTTGCCCGCATATAAAGGCCTTCGTGTTCGCGCAAATAGCTTTCGCTCATAGCTTCAAGCCGTTCCCTGTCGAGAAGAACTACGGTTCCTTTCCCGTCAAGATAATCCAGAATACTGCCGGGTTTTTCAAACGCGAGAGGAAAAAACATCTCTTCGCCTTTTATAAAACGGTTTGTAATCAATTCCGCGGTTATGGATTTACCGCCGTCAGAAAATTCCTTAAATGAAGCAAGATTTTTTTCAAGAGTTTTGATCCTATCATCAGTCCAGACAACCTCTTTCATCGGCCGAATAATTAATTCATTCAGTTTAACATTGTCAGTTCTCTGCATCACAGGATCAAAACGTTTTATCGTTTCGACTTTGTCAAAATCGAACACAACTCTGTAAGCCTCTTCATCACCTCCCATGAATATGTCGAGCACTTCTCCCCGCAGGGCGAACTCGCCGTGAACCTGCACTCTCGGCACACGGGTATAACCGCATGAAACAAGCGTTTTGGATAAAGCCGTTGTATCGATATTGCCGCCTTGTTTCAGCGTGATAAAAAGGTTTTTCATGTAATCCGCGGGGGGCATCGGGCTTAAAAACGCCCTTTCCGGGATGATTACAATACCGGGCTTATCAATATCCATCAGGATTTTTACTCTTTCGCCGAAAACCGGAGCGAGAGAGGATAATTCACGGTAAGGGGCAGTCCCCCACCAGGGGAATTTTAAACAGGGTATACCCGCGGCGCACAGGTCTGTTAAAAGATCCTCGGCCGCGATTTCGTGAGGTACAACTACAAAAAATGTCCCGCCTAAAGCATGATACGCGTGAGCTATTAAAACCGCGTTAAAAGCTCCTTCGCTGCCTTCGATATCAACCGGGAATTTCCCCTCTTTAACTGCCGATAAAAACGCCATGACAGGTTTGGAAGCGGATGTCTTTTTTATTAAGTCATCAAAGGATAAGGATTTCATGAAATTATGCCGATTACTATAGTACAGAAGTGCGTTCACTTTGAACACCCGGTAAAGAAAGGATGTATTATGAAAAAATATCAAATTTTAGCCGCGATTTTTTTAAGTATATTGAGCCTGTCTCATATTCACGCAGCGCAGGGACAAGTTGAGTTTAATATCAGGTTCTCCGACAGGCGCATTTATTATGTAGATTCAAGCCCGATCTATGTGCAGATAACGATTACAAATAACAGCCCTTCGCCGTACCGTTTTAAACTTGCCGATGATCGCGCATTTTCTATTGATTTCGATATAAGGTCTATGTCCAACAGAAGACTCCCCGACTCCGATATGCTGGTACGCAAGCGGACTCAAATGAACCATATCTTCTTCCGCGAAATTTCGATTGAAAGCATGGAATCATTTTCTTTTGTTGAAGACCTTCGCGACTATGTCCGTTTTGATCAAAGCGGTTCATTCAGACTCCGCGCCATTGTTTACCCGGAACTAATCCGCGCCGCTTCCATTGAAGAAATGGAATCAAATTACCTTAATTTGACTTTAAGGCCGCCCGCGATTCCGGGACCGGACGGTATTCCCCTTGAAATGGATATCGATACAGGAGCGGTACTGACAAGACAGCCTCTTTCTCCCGATCAGGTTATTACTTACATGATTACCGCCCGCCAGCAATCACAGTGGGAAAGGTATTTATTGTATATCGACCTTGAAGCAATGCTTCTTCAGGATGCAGCCAGAAGACGCCAATTCCTTGCCGAAAACGAGGAAGGCAGAAGAAGGATGATTGCCAATTTCAGATTAAGCCTTCAAACATCTGTTTATGACGGCGATATCCTTGTAATTCCAACATCATTTGAAATTATGCGGACGGAATACAACAGCACCGAAGGAACAGTTATTGTTCTTCAAAGATTCAGATTCCCGGCTTTTACGGATGTGAGACGGTATACATATTACCTTGAAAAAAGAGATAATATCTGGGTTGTTGTTAATTACGCGGTTCAGGGTTTGGGAACCGAACGGAACGATTGACAAATAAAACTTATATCAGGTAGGATAAATAGGCGCCATGAATGCATTAATTATTACCGACGGAACAGAGTTAATTGGATCGATTGCACTCCGGATAGAAGAAACGCTTGAAGGTTACAAGGTAAAAATATGCAGCGCGGATAATTTCGCCGGAAATGATCTTCTTCCCGCAGATATTTTCTTTCTTGGCTGCGAGAATCCTTCACCGTCATCATTCGCCTATCTTGAAGAAATGCTTGCGCACATAAATCTCGCTTCCAGAAAATGCGGCGTTTTTTCCGTAAAAGAAAAATCGATAAAATATCTGGCCGGTATTTTAAAAGACAGCGAAGCGGACTGCGGAGAACCGCTTCTTTTTAAAGACGGAGAAATAAAAAAGGCCGCCTTAAAAAAATGGCTCAATTCGATTAAATAGAAAACTGTTAAATCAGATAAAACCGCGGAGAAAAGAATGATTGAATTAAACCTGGATGATTATATCAGGAAAGTTCCCGATTTTCCAAAAAAAGGCATACTTTTTTATGACATTACAAGCATACTCGCTTCTCCTCCCGCATTCAGGTACTGCATAGAAAAAATGACAGAGATTTACAAAGATAAAAAAATCGACGCTGTCGCCGCGATAGAAGCCCGCGGTTTTTTATTCGCCGCCGCGTTTGCATTTAATATGGATATCCCGGTAATTCCAATCCGCAAAAAAGGAAAACTTCCCGGCGTAACGCTCGCCAGAAAATACGCTCTTGAATACGCCATGGCGGAAATTGAAGTGCACAAAGCCGACGTGCCAAGAGGAAAGCGCATATTGCTTACAGACGATTTAATCGCCACAGGCGGTACGTTAAACGCCGCCCGCTCCATTCTCGTGGAAGGCGGCGCCGAGGTCCCGGAGTTTTTCGGCATTGTGGGACTCCCGTTTTTAAACTACAAGAAAATCTTAGACCCTACGCCTGTTACTACGCTGATTGATTATTATTCTGAGTAGAAATTTTAATAAATTCACTTTTTATTATCACTAATTGAAAATTAATATTATTGACAATACGTAATAATACGTATATTATTAATAAGGGATAAAACATGACTAAGCGGGAACTTGAACATAAACTGCTTAAAGCCGGATGGGTTATTACTCATGGAAAAGCGCATGATTTGGCGACAAACCCGCGAAAAACAGGAATAAAAATTTCTATACCCAGGCATACCGGGGATATCCCTAAAGGTACATTAAAATCTATTTTAAAAGATGCAGGGCTTGAATAGGAGGTTAATTATGAAATATGTATATCCGGCGGTTTTTTCCATTGAAAAAAGAAAAATTCTGGTAAGTGTTCCCGACTTACCCGGACTCCATACATTCGGCGGCAATATGGCTGATGCNCTTTTTATGGCGCAGGATGCCATTGAAATGTGGCTGTGGGATGCCGAAATGCAAGGAGAAGAAATTCCCCCTGCATCAAGTCAGAAAAAAATCGCCAAGATGTGTAAATCGCCGGAGCAGATTGTTAGCATGGTAGCCGCCGATACAGATGAATACCGCCGTCAGAATGATAACCGTTCCATAAAAAAAACCTTATCAATTCCAGCGTGGTTAAACCATCAAGCAGAAAAAGCTAACGCGCCTTTCTCGCAGATATTACAACAGGGATTGAAAGATTATCTGCATATCGCTCAACAATCTTAAATAACAATCACTCTAGCCCCTAGGGGAATCGAAGCTTCCAGTCGGCGGCTTCCTTGCCGCCTCCTTCCAGCCCGCCTCCGGCCGCTGTCGCGCACATCCTGTGCGCTTTTCCTCCCAGACGCTTTCGCGTCAGTGAGGTGCGGCCTCCGGGGTTCGATTCCATCTTTATCGTTAATAATGTTTAACTTCTCTAAAAAGATCCAACAACTATCATTCTAGCCCCTAGGGGAATCGAACCCCTCTTTTAAGATTGAGAATCTCATGTCCTAACCGATAGACGAAGGGGCCTATCCTTATATGCCTTCTCTAATAATCGATACTATAGAATTTTGATTTATTCTTACAATCCTTTGTTCGCGTTCATAGCTTTCGCTTGAATCGGACGCGTGAGCGGTGTTAACCATGACATTGCTGCCGAACTCGCGCCGTACTGTTCCATCCGGCGCTTTTAAAGGATCGGTCGGACCGAGAACGTCGCGGATTTTTGTTACCGCGTTTACGCCTTCATAGACAAGGATCATACATTTAACCTGCCCCGGTTTTTCTACCTCGTCAGGACTGTAACCATTCGGCCTCTTGCCGGACATAAACTCGACTATCTGATGAAATTGATCCCTTGCACATTCCGCGCCGAACTCAGCTCCCAGTAAATTGGCTAAGCCCTTACTTATTTTAAAATGAAATTCTTTTTCCAAAAGCTCTATCGCTCTTTCGCCGAAACTTGCGGAAAGTTTTCCTTTGAGTATGGCTTCTACAGGGCCGTAAAAATCAAGAGCCTGCGCGAGCGAAAAACGGTGGACTTTTATGCCGATGATGCGAAGGCCTGTACGCGAGAACATATCAATTATCGCGCCGGGGCGGGAGGAATTGTGTTTCCAGTTATCGGGCTTTATTATTACAAGAGTTCTTTCTATCTTTGAAGGATCGGGGTGCACAACATTTTGAACGAGGTTTTCTCTTCCATCAAGAAAATCCGCGAATAGTTTAAGGTCGCCGTTGGCTTCATCCTGAGATCTCGGTGTAAGAACAGCCGGTTCAAAATATCTTACATCATTTGAATTGTCCGCGGCAAAAATTAAATCTGAATATGTATCGCGGATTGTTTCTCCGGCAAGAGCGTCCACTTCGACGTGCTGAGTATACAAGTGCCCGCATGCATTCAAAAGCTGCTCGCAGGGGTTTTCTCCCCGGAAGAGGAGCATCAGCGTCCTGTGAGGCCTGCCGCCCGAAGGGCCGAAATAGTTTTTCACATAATCAGCCAAAAGAACCAGTTGATTTTGCGGCGCGCGCCTGCGCAAGGAGACAGCGTATTCATCGGCGAATTTTTGATCAGGTGCAAATATTTGAGCGCCCACCAAATCCAGATCTGTACGCGAAAGAAGCCGGGAAAGAACCCCGCCTGTCCTGCTTTTAGCGACGGTGTACGGAGTCACAAGGACATAGGATAAACCTTTACTCATACGTGCAAATACTACATTATTTACGGTTTTTGATCAACAGGGGGGTTAAGTTGAATATTTTATTAATTTTATCTACAATAGCTTATGCTGTCAAAAATGCGGAATATCGGTATCATGGCGCACATTGATGCCGGAAAAACTACTACCACAGAGAGGATTCTCTTTTACACCGGGAAAAGCCACCGTATCGGAGAAGTGGATGACGGCGAGGCTATAATGGACTGGATGGAACAGGAGCAGCAGCGCGGCATTACGATTCAAAGCGCGGCGACCACTACATACTGGAGAGACCATCAAATCAATATAATCGATACACCCGGGCATGTGGATTTTACCGCGGAGGTTGAACGCTCCCTCCGCGTGCTTGACGGAGCCGTCGCGATATTTGACGCTGTGCGCGGAGTGGAACCGCAGACTGAAACCGTTTGGCGGCAGGCAAGCAGATACAATGTTCCGTGCATCGGTTATGTAAATAAGATGGACCGCATGGGAGCGGATTTTTTCAATGTTCTTGATGATATTCAAAATAAATTAAAAATAAAAACGATAGCTTTGCAAATACCGATAGGCAGAGAAAGTTCTTTTGAAGGCGTAATCGATCTGATCGAAATGAAAGAGATTCGCTGGGAACAAAACGGCGGAGAGATGATCTTTTCTCCAATAGCGCCGCAAAGAGAAGAGACCGCAAAAGAATGGCGGGAAAAATTGATTGATACCCTGTCAGGTTTTTCGGATATTATTACGGAAAAATATCTTGCGGGAGACGAGATTGATGCATCTCTTTTGCGTAACGAACTTAGAAAGGCGGTTCTAAAAAGGCAGACGCTTCCCGTGTTTGCCGGTGCTTCTAGGCGCAATCTTGGAGTACAGCCGGTTATCGACGCGGTTGTCGATTTCCTTCCCGCGCCTGATGAAACACTTCCCGCGGTTGGACACAAGATAAAAAAAGATTTGGAAACAGAAGATATTTCAATACCTTGCGATCTAAAAGGTCAGCCTTTGGGGCTTGTTTTTAAAATTCAAAATGACAGGGAGGCGGGTTCTCTTTGTTATGTGAGAATGTACTCAGGATCATTTAAATCGGGAAGCGCGGTTTACAATATCGGGAAGAAAAAGCGGGAACGGGCGAACAGAATTTTAAGAATGCATTCTAATAAATCGGACGCGGTGGACTCGCTTTGCGCCGGTGACATCGGCGTTATAATCGGAATGAAACTCGCGCAGACAGGAGACACAGTAGGCAGCGAGGGCTGGCCTGTGCTGCTTGAAAAAATGCAGTTCCCGGAACCTGTAATATCAATTTCCATAGAATCAAAAACAATATCAGATCAGGATAAATTAAAAGAAATTCTTGCAATACTCTCCAAAGAAGATCCTACATTTACAATAAGGGAGAACGATGAGACAGGGCAATTGATAATTTCCGGCATGGGAGAACTTCATCTTGACGTGCTTGTTACGCGCATATTAAAGGAATACAAGCTGGGTGCGAAGGTCGGTAATCCGCAGGTTACATACCGTGAATCAATCAGCAGGGTAAATGAACACACGGAAAGTTTCTCGAAAATAATCGCGGGAAAAGAAAACGCCGCGTCTGTTACGCTGAAAGTGGAACCGGCAAAGCGCGGAACAGGAAATAAATTTATACAAGCCGCGAAAGCGTCGGGAAAAACAGAAATTCCGTCCGCTGTGTTTGAAGCAGTTGAGCGCGGAGTAAACGGCGCTTTCGCTTCTGGAATCGTGATGGGCTATCCCTGCATTGATATAAACGCGGTTGTCACTGATATTCAATATTCAGAACAGACTGGGACAGAGTTCGCGTTTGAAGCCTGCGCGAGTATGGCATTTGACGAAGCGTGCAGAAACGCGGCTCCGATTCTTCTTGAACCTATCATGGCTGTTGACCTTAGTTGTCCGCATGATTTTGTCGGAGAAGTAATGAGCCTTGTTACACAGCGCGGAGGAAATATTCTCAGCATGAACACAAAATCCGACTGCGATGAAATTAAAGCGCAGGCTCCAATGGAAAAAATGTTCGGTTTTATGACAAGCCTTCGCAGCGTCTCACAGGGAAGAGCGAGTTTCAGCCTTGAGTTCTCTCACTTTGAGAAAAAATCAGAACGCTAGAACGAGTACGACACACCCATTCTAAAAAACGGGAGAACAGTTAAATCGCTTCCCACTCTGATATCAAGCCCCATGTTTATCGGCATGAAGAACCTGTCCTGCCTGCCGACATCTATGTTCCATCCCAAACTCGGCTGAATAAGTATTCCGTTCCCGCGTTCAACATCGTCAAGATAACTTTTTTCCTTGTATTCGTCTGATAAAAACCATAACCCGAATGTTACTATTCCAAGAATTATATCCAACATTATTTCCGTTAGTTCTTCCGTAATGTTGTACCCGTTAGAATATCCAATCCCCAAATCGAGGAAAAAAACGCCGCCGAAAGGATATACTCTTGCTTTACCCGAAATTGCTAATGAGTCCGCGATAACCCAGTTATTGTACGAAACCTGCCCTAAAACAGAAAAGTGCTGGTTAAAAACTCTTTCATAAGTGAAATCTGCGCCCATTAATCCAATAGAAAGCCCCAATCTGTTTAAGGCGCGCGGTTCTGCTTCCGGTTCATCAAAAAATTCATCCTGAGCAAAAACCGCTCCCGTAAAAATAACCGCAATTACAAATACAATAATAAAATTTCTCATAAATCCTCCATCCCTCGAAATTATATATTATTATACTACATATCTTTGGATTTTTCAAAACATATATGTGTTTTGAAAATGGCTAATAAACAAAAAATAATGTATAATAACACAGGTGCGTTTTCTGGCAATTATATTTATTTCGTTTTTTCTCCTGAATGGCTGTTCAAAACGTGATGAAACCGGAGTTTTTGAACAAGTTATAGAAATTAATGCCGGACAAGAAACAGAAACGCATGTAAACGAAAACCTTGTAATTGTTGATCCTCTCCGCGTCCGGGCGGCGGAAATTACTTCTTCGCTCAGCGACAGGCTCCTTACAGCGCAGATTTTTATTTGCGGTTTTGACGGCAGGGGCAGTATTCCCGGTTATATGAAAACGCTTCTGGAAAATACTCCTCCCGGCGGCGTAATGCTTTTCAGGAACAATCTTAATACAGATAACAGATCGATCCGCACCCTTATAAATGAGGCATCTTCTCTTATCGCGGATAAATCCTCAATTGCGCCTTTTGTCGCGGTCGATCATGAAGGAGAAAGCGTTAACCGCTTTAACCGCGGCGTGGCTGATTTACCTCGCGCTTCATTTTACTGGGATTTTTTTTTAACAGGAGCGCCGGGAGCCGCGACTTCAAGGATCGAAGAAGACAGTTTTAAAGCCGCGGTTATTATTAACGGTCTTGGCATCAATATGAATTTCGCTCCGGTTGCTGAACATTTAACCGATAATAACCGTCATTTTCTGAACGACCGTTCTTACGGGCCAAGCCCTGTTTTTACATCTCTTGCCGCTTCGGCTTTTGTCCGCGGAATGGAAAGATCCGGCGTAATGTGCGTTATTAAACACTTCCCCGGCAGCGCGGGATTAGATCCGCACTACTCTCCCTCGATTATATCCGCTGATAAAAAGGAGCTTGATATGATCGTATCGCCTTTTTACTCTCTTATTCTGTCAGGCGCAAGAGCCGTAATGGTATCTCACACCCATGTACCGGCGGTTGACAACAGGATCGCAAGCCTGTCGCCTGTTGTTATGCGAAACTGGCTGAGGGAAGAGCTTGGGTTTAACGGTATTATTATAGCCGATGATTTTTACATGGCATCCGCGGGCGGTATGAATCCCGATGACGCGGCGATTCTTTCAATCGCTTCGGGAGCCGACATGGTTCTTGTTTGGCAGATGACAATGAGACACACTCACAACGAATTCATGACTGCGCTTGAACGCGGAATCCTTCCCCGTGAAAGACTTATTGAATCTGTACAGAGGATTATCTACGAAAAACTGCGCATGGGATTGATTGAATAATCCCGTTAAGGATGTTTACATTTTTATGTAAAGAATTCTTTCCATAAATTATCAAGTACCGGAGGATCGGCTGTTACGCGGATTGTTTCCGCCGCGTTAAGCGGATCGGGAAACTCAAGTGATCTCGCGTGAAGCCTTATGCCGCCGCTTTTCTCGCTCCGCTTTGCGCCGTATTTTAGATCGCCTTTTATATGAAGACCTTCCTTCGCGAACTGGGCTCTTATTTGATGATGCCTTCCCGATAAAAGCTCAATCTGTGTAAAAAGATAATTTATCCCTTCTCCGGTTATTTTATAACGAAGAGCAGCTTTTTTGCGTCCGGCGGCGTATTCGTTATGCGCATATGATTTATTATGCTTTGTATCTGTTTCTATCCAGTGTATAAGATCTCCGCTTTCCCTGACGGCGCGTAATGGTTTTTCAATTACCGCCCAATAGATTTTTTCGATCTTTAAATTATTTTTTCCGGCGAACGCGTCAGCTAACAGTGTAAAAGCGGGTTTAGTAAGAGCAAAAAGGGTGCAGCCGGTTACGGGAACATCGAGGCGGTGAACAGCCTGCACAACATCCTCATTTAATCCCCAAAAGCCTGATAGCCCGCGGGCAAGATTTACAATCCCCTCTTTTTCTCCTTCTACGGCTTCTCCCGCTAATTTGTTTACAACGGCGCATGCGCCGCTTTTATAGAGAATTCTCGATTCCATTTTTGATATTTCTTTTTGTTCCAATATTATTTACTCTGTTTATCGCATTGTTTTAAAAAATCGAGAATTGGATCTTTCCATGATCCGGCTTCTTTTCTGCCGTTCAGAAAACTATTATACGTTTTTATTATATGTTCTTTTATTTTATCCTGATCTTCTTTAGATACTTTTGTCAAAGGAGAAGCGGAAGGATGAACATGCCTGTTCTTCTTAATATCAAGAGGCGAAGGAGGAGACGAAAAAAGATTCGCGGTAAAATTTTCCGCTTCNTNAGGCGGGAAAAGATCAGGCGTAAAACACGTCATGGCGTATAACGCCGCGGGAATACAGTTAACGCTGTGCTGCTTAACATACAGTATCGCCTGGCTTATTGCAAGAGCGCCCTGTTTCATTTCCATAATNGAATCTTTCAATTCATCTTCTTTGTTAAGCGCGGCGGCGTACTTGGCGAACATCGTGTACGCATGCACTACCACCATCACATGGAGGCTTGGAATACACATAAGATGNGGATCAACAAGGTGAATTAATAAAAATCTTGGNCGCTTAATNTAAAAGGGGCGTTTGGTTGTGGAAAGATTTTTNGAATAAACNTCCGCGGCGAAAGTGTATAGTTTTCCCATCGATTGAATAAAATCGGCGGCGTAAATATATGCTTTCCTCCCGTACTTTCTTATTAANAACGAAAGCATTCTAATCCAGAATTTTACAAAATCAAGGTATATTTTTATCCATGAAGGCTCAAAGGGTATTGCTTCATCAAGAGGGTGATCAACGCTGCTTACCGGAATCCTCCCCGGCAGAAAAGCGGCTCTGTGCTGGCAGAAAAAGAAATTGTAGAAAATAGACGGTATACAGCTTATGGAAGCCTTACGCATGGACGGAACCAGAAGAGCCTTGATAAACGTAATGCTCGAACTTTTGCTGTAAACGCTATCTGTGCTTTTCATTACTTTACAATACCAGTTATAGCGGATGGCGGCTAGTGTCCTGTTTTATTCTTTACAATCACTTCCCATAATTATTATTTTTTGTTACACTGGATATATATAAAATTTAAAGAGGAATAAAATGATTCGAGGCGGAGATATAGTAAAAGGAAGCTGTCTTTTACAAAAAGGACAGCCGTATCTTGTTGTAGACAGAGAATTCCACAATCCCGGCAAGGGGACTGCAGTAGCCAGAATTAAAATGAAGAGCATTAAAGACGGCTCAGTTTTAAGCCTTACCATACCTACCCAGCAGGAAGTAGAAGACGCGCAGGTAGATTTACACACGTGCCAGTATCAATATACCGATACTGACAATTATCATTTTATGGACAATGAGACCTTTGATCAGTACGAGGTATCAATAGAAGAACATCCTGATAAAAAATTGTATCTAAAGGAAGGCGATTCATATCAGCTTACTATCTGGGAAGGAAAAGTAATTGATATACAGATTCCCTACAAGGTAATTTTTACAGTTGCAGAAAGCGAAAATTACATTAAAGGCGATACTGCGACAGGCGCTACAAAACCGGTTATTACAGATACGGGCTTAACGGTGCGCGTCCCGCTTTTTATTAAACAGGGTGAGAAAATTCTTGTTAACACCGAGACGAATGAATATGTCGAAAGGGTAAATCAATAGCCAGGGGTTGATGGAATGAACAGCAGCAAACTGGCATTACTGGGCGATGAAGCCGTCGCGTTAGGTGCAATTCACGCGGGAGTCAGCGCGTCTTACGGATATCCCGGAACGCCGTCATCGGAGATTTTACAATATCTAATAAACGAATTTGATAGAGGCGGACCTCCCGCCCGCTGGTGCGCTAATGAAAAAACCGCGCTGGAGGCGGCGTTAGGCGTTTCTTTCGCGGGAAGAAGGGCTTTATTTACAACAAAGCATGTAGGTTTAAACGTCGCATCCGATCCGTTGATGAACGCGGCGCTGTTAAAAATTAAAGGCGGCCTTGTTATAGCCGCCGCCGATGATCCCGGCATGCACAGTTCACAAAATGAGCAGGATTCCCGTTTTTACTCAAACTTCGCGCTTATCCCCTGTCTTGAACCGCGTAATCAGCAGGAAGCGTATAACATGACGCGTGAAGCGTTTGAAATTTCAGAAAAATTTAATATCCCTGTTCTTTTACGCCTTGTTACACGTTTGGCGCACGCGAGAGCCGCCGTTATCCCGCAAAAAAAAGTTGAGCAGAATCCTGTTTCTAAAGCGAAAAATGTTAATGAATGGATATTGATTCCTTCAATGGCAAGAAAAAATTACGCCGCGCTTCTGGAAAAACAAAANTTGCTCCGGCAATGGTCAAATGAAAATAAAGTNAATAAATTAAGCGGAACAGATAAAGATATCGCGGTAATCACATCCGGTCTTGGCGGAAATTACTATGAAGAAAATCTTGAAGATTTTTTAAACTTGCGTAAGAAACAGGGAAAGAAAGAGCCNCTTCATTTNCATATCGGCGCGTATCCCCTGCCTGAAAAAAAAATCCGCAAACTTTGTAACGAAGCGGACGAAGTTTTAATACTCGAGGAAGGACAGCCTTTTATCGCGCAAATGATCTTTGGCATTACAGGCGCAGAGTTAAAACCTATAATAAAAGCCGGAGAACTTGATCCTGATAATGTAAGACAGGTTCTAGGTCTTCCTCCGCGGAAAAACGTGAAAATTGATACAGGAGATCTTCCGCAGCGTCCGCCGATATTATGCCAGGGCTGCCCTCATATTGACAGTTACAACGCGCTTAACAAGGCGNTCGCTTCACTNGATCCGCGNCCGGGACACCCTGATGCGGCGATTAATTCCGATATCGGCTGNTACTCGCTTGGCGCCGCGCCTCCNCTTTCGGCGATCGAAAGTATTGTCTGCATGGGAGCGTCTGTCGGCATGGCGAAAGGCGCATCGGAAGCCGGCATTAAATACGCTGTGGCGGTAATCGGAGACTCAACTTTTATTCACTCAGGCATTACTCCTCTTATCGACGCTGTAGATGCTAAAGCCGCGATGACATTGATCATCCTTGACAATTCAAGCGTAGCAATGACGGGCTGCCAGCCTACAATTGTACCGTCATCAAACTTAAAAAACCTTATTATCGGCTGCGGAGTCAAACCGGAACGCATTCTTGAACTTGAAGCAAAACCGAATTATGTTGATGAAAACGCGGAAAAATTGAAGGCGGAAATTGAACTAAGAGAATTATCTGTAGTAATCTTTAAACGCGAATGTCTTGAGGCTTTCAGAAAAAATAAAAAAGAGAAATTCTAAAAAATAAAATATTGATAATTTTCGTTAACCGCGTTATAATTATGGTTAACAATGAACACTTCGTTAAAAGTAACCCGGAATCGTTATGTCTTTGCCGCTGTTTTCGCGGCTCTTATCGCTGTATCAGGTTTTTTTATAATTCCTCTCGGACCTGTGCCGTTAGTGTTAAAAAATCTTTTTATCATACTTGCGGGAACCGTTCTAGGAAGTTTCTACGGCGCTGTCTCGCTATTAATTTTTACCGCCGCCGGTCTTCTCGGAGCGCCGGTTTTTGTTATTCCCGGTCCCGCAGCTTTCGGCACTCCTCTTGGCGGCTACATAATTGGCTATATTATTGGAAGCCTTTGCGCCGGGATTATATGCGGGCTTCCAAAAGTATCAGAAAAAAAAATAAGCATTTTTTTTGTTATCCGGCTCAGCCTCGCTTCTTTTCTGGGTTTTGCCTTAATTTTAATCTGCGGAACTGTTTACATGATGCGGCTTAACTCGATTTCTTTTAACGCTGCCGTGACGGCGGGNATCATTCCTTTTATTTTAGGCGATCTTATCAAGTGGGCAATCAGCATCCCTATTGCGTTAAAACTGCGTCCAATAGCGGCAAGGTATATTAATGAATAAACTGATCGAACTTGAAAATGTCACCAAACGTTTTTCCGTTTACGATGAAATGATTCATAACGATGAACAGGTTAGAGACGGATTTTTTTACGCGTTAGACGATATATCGCTTTCAATAACAGGCGGAGAGTGTGTAATAATAGCGGGCGCGAACGGCTCAGGAAAAAGCGTTTTAATGTCTGTTATCGCAGGTCTTGAAAATCAGACATCAGGAGTTGTAAGAACATGCGGCAAAATAGGTCTTGTGTTTCAGGAACCGGATTCCCAGATATTAGGAGAAACTCCGCGCGAGGATATCGCCTTTGGTCCGCGGAATATGAAGTTATCCAAAAGTAAAGTAAAACTCCGTGTTGAAAAAGCGTTAAATGAAATTGATCTTGAAAAAAAGGCCGATTTCCCCGCTCGTTCCCTGTCAGGCGGAGAAAAACGCCGTCTCGCCGCGGCAGGCGTTCTTGCGATGGATGCTGAGATAATAATTTTTGATGAGCCGTATGCCAATATGGATTATCCCGGTATTATTCAGATAAACGGTCTTTTAAAAAAATTAAAAAAAGACGGAAAAACATTAATTATCCTGACGCATGAACTTGAAAAATGCCTTGCTTTAGCGGATCGTTTTATCGTTCTTTTTAAAGGGAAAAAAGTTTTTGACGGAAGCGCGGCGGACGGACTTTCTCTTGATTTAAAATCATGGTGTATACATAATCCGCTTGAAAACGGCAAGCAAACGCTGGAAGAACTCTTATGGTAAATAATCAAGCCGTTTTTAAATATAAAACGATTAAAGGATTTATGCATAACATCCCCGCTTTAGTTAAAATCCTTTTACTACTTCCGCTTTCCGTTATATGTATCTCATTGCCGCCTGTATGGCTCTGCGCCGGAACAGCGGCCGTTT
>WQRT01000024.1 GCA_009786625.1 Treponema sp. | reverse complement strand
GTCCTTGTCCAGTTTTTGGGTATGTGTCCGTTCCTCGGCGTTTCTAAAAAAACAGAAACCGCTTTGGGTATGGGTTTTTCTGTTATGTTTGTAATGACAATAGCATCGATCATTACATTTTTATTTTATGANTATATTCTTGTGCCGCTTAACATCACATATCTTCGCACAGTAGTNTTNATTTTGATAATCGCTTCTATTGTACAGTTTGTCGAAGTGTTTATGAAAAAAATGTTTAAAAGTCTTTATGCTATGCTNGGTGTGTATCTTCCTCTTATCACAGTAAACTGCGCGATNTTCGGCGTAACGCTCATCAATATAAAAAANGAGTTTACACTTTTAGGATCGATTGTAAACAGCATCGGAGCAGGCGCAGGTTTCACACTCGCGATATTTTTATTCGCAGGGATCCGCGAAAAGTACGAAGCGAACACCGATGTCCCCGAATTGTTCCGCGGCTTTCCTCTCGCGCTTTTTTCCGCGGGCCTTATGAGCATAGCGTTCATGGGTTTTATAGGTTTGATATAGGAGGCGGGTATGTTTGAAAGCATTTTATATCCAATTATAAGCGTCGGGGGATTGGCGTTATTATTCGGAGTGATACTCGGTTTTTCCGCTAAAAAATTCGCCGTCGAATCCGATCCAAAAGTTGACAGGATCATCAACGTACTGCCGGGCGCGAACTGCGGCGGATGCGGTTATCCGGGCTGCACAGTTTTCGCCGAGCGCGTTGTTCAGGGCGTGGCAAGTTACCGCGGCTGTCCGCCGGGAGGTCCTTCCGCCGCCGCCGAAATCGCGAAGCAGATGGGAGTTGACGCGGCTCCCGCAAGCCGCAAGGTCGCTTTTATTATGTGCAACGGATCGAACGATAACATTAAAAGAAATTATATTTACGACGGACCGAAAAGCTGCGTCTCCGCGTCACAGCTAGCAACAGGCGGAAACAAAACATGCGCGTATAGCTGCATCGGTCTTGAAAGTTGCAAGAACGCGTGCCCGTTCGGCGCGATTAAAATGGTTGACAGCATCGCCGTTGTGATCCCTGAAAAATGCAGCGCCTGCGGAAAATGCGTTAATGTATGCCCTAAAAAATTGATCGAGATAATACCCGAAAAAAACGCTGTGCGTGTTTTATGCAACTCAAGGGACAAGGCGAGAGCGGTAAAGGAAAGCTGCCGCGCCGGATGCATTGGCTGCACCCTCTGTCAAAAAATTTGCAAAGAAGGCGCAATCACAGTGTCAGATAACATCGCGCACATTGATTATGATAAATGCACATTATGTATGGAGTGCATAAACAAGTGCCCTTCAAAAGCGATTAAGTTGTTCAGATAGCTGATAGTTTTTTTTGATTAACGAATAAATCCGGCTACTCGTCCTCGGGAACGATCTCTTCGCTCTTTTTAATTGTTGCGGCGTAGATACTGTTGATTAAACCGAGTATGGCAGAGATTGTAAAAAGCGTTTCTATTCCGGCGATTTTCCAGATCCAGCCGCCTAATAATGCGATAACAACGCTGAAAACGTGATTAACTGAAATGCCCGTAGACAGTGTCGCCGTAATTTCTTCGCGGTTTTTAGAAATGCGCTGGACATAGACGTTATTCGCCATGCTCGCGATTGAGATGATCTGATCAAGGATAAAATTTATGCAGACAACGATAAACGCGACGCCGGGCGTAAACAGCCTGTGCGAAAAACCGTACATCAGGCATACAACGATTAAAATTAAAGTGTCGCCTACCATAACAGCTTTGTAGCCGACTTTGTCGATCAACTTGCCGATTAATGGACTGCACAGCATGACAAAGACAGCGCATATCGCGAAGAGTATCGACATGATGGAAGGGTCTGCTCCGTATTGAAGGATCAGTACATACGGCGCGAAGGTGAGAAAGATCTGTTTGCGCGATCCGTAAAAGACTTCCAGTATGTAATATTTGTTGAATTTTTTCGCGAAGTAAAAACGCTGTCTCGGCGCTTTCAAAGTTGTTTCTTTTAACGCCGCGGAAACCATCACCGCCGCTATCATTAACGCGGTCGCTATACCGAATACGATTCTGTATCCTGTCATGTCGGTTCTTGTGTATCCCATTCTCCCGAGAAAATAGAAAACAGCCGTTACGATAAGAAAGCCCGCGATATTTCCAAGCTGGTTTATCGATGTAGTTATTCCGAGGGACGCTCCAGCTTTTTCGCGTTTTGCGAGTTCCATCGCGATTGTGCTGCGAACCGGCATGATGATGTGTTCACCTGTGCTGAAAACTACCATAAAAAAAACTACAAAAACTTTTATCATCAGAGTTTCGATCGAGCTTGTTACAAGAAGACCTGCAAGTCCTGCCGCCATAAGAGCGACGCCGACTTTAAATACTTTACTGTCCGCGAATCTGTACATTAAAGCGAGTATGAATACCAAAAGCAATCCCGGCAGTTCCCTGAAAAATTCCACGATGCCGCGTTCAAAAGGTTCGATGTTAATTATCTCGGCGAGGTAGTTGTCCTGTATTCCGCGTTTAAGCCCGAAAGCAATCCCGAATAAAACGAGTACGCTTAAAAAACGTCCGATTTTTTCTTCAGGCCGGTAAATAACGTCAAGAAATCGCGGCCGGTTTCGTCTCTCAATGTTGTCGATCATTTATTTTCCTTTTACAGCAAGATAGCATAAAAATGAAAAATATTCCAGCGATATATTCTAAAGAATTTTAATCTTATCTAATATTAGTTTAGCCGTTTTAGCGTGATCGTCATCGGCTTCTATCCAGTTTACATCGGGGAGACCAGCGAAAAATGTTATCTGTCTTTTCGCGTAACGTCTGCTGTTTTGCGCGGCAAGAGCTTTAACTCCCTCGATATCTTTTGAGAGCTTCCATTTTTTTCCGGCGGATAATTTTTCCTCGTCGTCTTCTTTAATAAAAAATTCCCTGTAACCGATGGCGCGTAAACCGGGATCATCGGGGGTATAACCGGCATCAAACAAGGAACGAACTTCGTCTGGAAGTCCAAGATTGAACATATCATCGCAGCGTTGATTTATCCGTCTGTAAAGTTCTTCTCTTGGGCGCGACAGCCCGATGATGATAAAATTAAACCCGGAGCGTTTAACGTTCGAGTTTACTTCAAACGAGGAGAGCGGCTTACCGCTTGATCGGTACACTTCAAGCGCGCGTAACATACGGTACTCATCATTAATGTGAATTCTTCCGGCGCTGACCAGATCGCAAAGCGCAAGTTCTTCCATTAGAGCGGCAGATCCTTTCTCAGCAAGTTCCTGTTTTAGCTGTCCGCGTACCGCCGCGCCGCAGGAAGGCGCTTCGCTTAAACCTAAAATAAAATTTTTTAAATAGAAACCTGTTCCGCCTGAAACAACAGGCAGCTTTCCGCGAGAAGCGGTTTCAACGCAAGTCTTATCGGCGAGGCGCACGAAATCCCCCGCGTTAAATTGTTCGTTAGGATCGCGGATGTCAATTAAGTGGTGGGGAAGGCGGCGTCTTTCATCAGCCGAAGGCTTAGCTGTGCCGATGTCCATACCGCGGTAGACCTGCATTGAATCTGCGGAAATGACCTCGGCTTGAAGCTTACCGGGGGAGTTAAAAAGTTCAAGGAGAAGGCGCGTTTTCCCGGAGGCTGTCGGCCCGAAGAGGACTAAAACCGTAACGGGAGAGGCTTCCAAAGGTAATTTTCGGTTTTTTTATTCAGCTTCCAGGCGGAACTGGACTTCCTGCGTAAAAACCTGAAGCGCGGCAAGGGCGACCATTTTTCCGTCCCAGTCTTCCTTTTCTTCTTTTTCGAGCACCGAGGAGAGCTGGTACGCTCTGCGTGAAGCGGCGGTGGTGACTTCGTACATGTTGTCGCTGTATTCGATAAGGTCTTTTAATGGAAATATCATAGGGGGATTGTAGTGGAAATAACAAAATATGTCAATGTCACATTCACCGCAGCCGGCAGGCAAGCGATCCGGCAAAACCTTTGCTGAGAATTCGCTTCGGAGCCCTCTTTGAGGTCTCCTACGCGAGGAACCGCAAAAATGGCTTTACCGGATCGCTTGCCTGCCGGCTGCGGTGAATGGGTTATTTGACTTGATTTCTGTTATGTGGTATATTTATGGTATGAGGTGATTGTAGAACGCAATCACGTTAATCAAAAGAAAGTTCGATTGGTGATGTGATTGTAGGGCGCAATCACGTTAATCTAAAAAAAGCCTTATTTAATACCCCCGGTTGGGGGTATTTTTATGGGATCACAAATGAATTTTCATCGTCTAAGCGCAGAATTTTATACCCAGTATGGAAATTTAAAAGAGATCCTCACAAAAGAAGAAAGACCTTATTATGTACTGCTTCTGGACATAGACGGACTTACTTACGCCATTCCGCTTCGATCTCATATAACCCACCAATTTTGTTTTATTGCCGATAAATCTAAAGAATATGCAAGCGGCCTGGATTATTCAAAAGCAGTTATTATTACAGATTCGGTAAAATATATTGATCCCGCTCCGGTAACAATCCGTCAACATGAATATAATGTTTTAAAACAACATGAACATCTTATTAAGAGACGGTTTTTTTCATACGTCAAATCATATAAAAAGGAAATTAAACGCATAAATACAAATCCTTCGATTCCTTTGTCTACACGGTGTCAATACTCTGTATTGAAATATTTCCATAAGGAACTAGGGCTCCTGTAATATATTTTCACACATACTGCGAAACAAGTTTAATAATTGTGTCCCGCTTGACATGATAGCGTTTTATGCTATCAATAGGAGTTAAACCATGAAAGCAATGAAGTATAAAGGTTATGCAGCTCGTATTGAATACAGCGATGAGGATAAATGTTTTGTTGGGCATATTGCCGGAATTCGCGATATTGTTGGTTTCCATGGAGACAGTGTAATATCATTATCCGCCGCGTTTAAAGATGCTGTCGATGATTATTTGGAGACGTGTAAGCATGAGAAAATATCACCTCAGCATCCTTATTCCGGTAAAGTAATGTTCCGAATCCCGCCGGAATTGCATGCCGAAATTGCTATGAAAGCCGAAGCGCAGGGAAAATCCTTGAACCAGTGGGCTGCGGAGGCTCTGACTCTAGCTATATAGTTCGTAAAAGTTATTTTGATAAATTGAAATTAATATTTTCACACATACTGCGAAACTAGTTTGATTATCGTGTCCCTCGCTTTTTGGCGATCTGTGTCGCGGGGTTCGAATAGTACCGCTGGATTGATGTCGAGGACTCTGCAGATGTTTAATATTGCTTGTAATGTCGGCGTTCTTTTTCCGGTTTCAATATAATTCACTTGATTTTGAGATAAACCGGCGCTAAATGATAGATTTAACTGCGAAATTCCTTGTTTCTCCCGTTCCTGTCTTAATCGAAGTATAATTTGGTTTATTTGGGCGGCTATTTCCTCTTCATATTCAAAAGAGTCTTTTTTTACCATATGTGGTGATTAATACCACCTTTTTGTGTTGACAAATACACCTATATTGGTGTATTAATATACCACATTAGGGATATGATTATTACTTTTAATGTGAAAGGAGAGCGACCAATATGAATAAAATTTTAATTATTACTATTATATTTAATTTATTTAGTGGAATTTTATATATTCATGCGCAGGATATGATTATTCTGAGAGATGGAAGCATAATCGAGGCGAAAGTCACTGAATTATCTAGTTCGGAAATTAGGTATCTTCGTTTTAATCATTTAGACGGGCCCGTTATTGTCATTCCCAGAAATAATGTTCTTTCTATAAGATATGAAAACGGTAATGTGGAAATTATTAGTTCTGTCCCCTCGGTTAGTCAGGAAAATGTTCAAGCTGATCTGCAAACTGATAGACAGCCTCCCGCCAGGCCGGAAACGCCTTCCTTCGCGTCCGCGGCTGTGCCGGCTATCCCCGTGCTTGGCGAAGCAAATTTATTACAACAGGCGTTGAACAGATTACCTGCCGTGGCGGTAGCGGGGAACAACTTGAATTTTACATTCGGCGGCGATGTGTGGATTGCCATGCTTAATGGAAGGAATTTTTTAGCCGGCGCAATTACAATGGAAGAAACTGATGAGGGTGTAATGTTGTCGCTGAGTCAAACCCATGTCTATCCGCCGAGAAACATACCGGGTATAAATTGGATTAGAACGCCGGGTCCTGTCATTAATCTTGAATATAAAATTGGCCCGCCTGCCTCCCTTAGTTTTGTTTCCCGCTCAAGAGATTCAAATGAAAGAGAACCCGGCAGAGATGACCGGCATGCTCAACAGAACGTAAGCCAAGATAATTCCAATACGGGATATTCCGTTGGTTTTAAATTCTCAATGGGAGCAATTTTTGGTATTTCATCATTTGAAGCGACAGATGTCATTAGAGGATCTGAAAGCGCGGCATTCTTTGAAATAATGCCATTAATAAATTTTAGGTTTTTATTTTCTTCAAGTAATAATTTTTTTTATGGCTTTGGTTTTGAAATAGCTTTCACTCCGGTATTACTCAGTATAACAAATGATACTCTCGGTATGCCTATGGATGGAATATTAGCTCCATATGGAATTATCGGAGGTAATTATTTTCATCTTCATTTCGGTTATGATTTTACTTATGGCGGATTTTATATTTCTCCTGTATATATGGTTAACAATCATTTTTTAATCGGTGTACATTTAGTGGTTCTGGCGAGTACCAGTAATATCAGTATTGCGTCATCTACGCTTTCAGATAATCAACGATTAAATAACTTTAAATTAAATAACTATAAAATTGGTGTTTCACTGCAATATGTTTTTTAAAACAACGCGGAAGACACGTTGTTCTTGTAAATTGTTGGTTCGTTGTAGTAACGGCATACAATAATCATCTTTCAATTGGTCTTGATAAAATGGTATCAAAATGCGATTATCACTGCCTGATCAAAAAATCAAAGCCAAACGAAGATGACTGCGTTTTTGTATGCAATGAAATAATCGCGAGGCTTTAAATCGTCTCCTTCAGATCCTCCGCGCCTTCAATGAGCGCGCCGAAACCGAAATCGAAGCTGCCGGATTTGATTGACAATATGCTTTTATTAAGATAAGTTATACCTAGTTATTATAATGGAGATTTATAATGTTTTCTGAGAAAATGGATAGATATCAAGTATCTTACGGGAATCAGGATATATTTGATGATGAAGACAGAAAATACTGGAAAACCGCGTCGGCAAAAGAGAAATTCCAAACAATAACATATTTAAGAGAGTGTTTTTATGGGAAAGAAGCAACTACAGGACATATCCTGGATGCCGGAAGACTTCAAGGATTTTATTCAATGTCTAAACTCAAATAAAGTTAAATATCTACTGGTTGGCGAATGGGCAGTTGGTCTATTATAGATTAATCGTTTAGTTATATTCCTTTAAATCGTCTCCTTCAGATCCTCCGCGCCTTCAATGAGCGCGCCGAAGCCGAAATCGAAGCTGCCGGATTTGATTTCATTGGTAAGTGTTTTTACTTCTTCGGGTGGTTTTTCCGCGGCGGCTTTTTCCTGTTCAATGGCGTCTTCTTTTGCGTGCAGCTCGGCGATTTTTATTGCTTGACGCGCTTGTTCCGCCAGTACCGCGTCACGGCTCTTTCCGGAGCCGCCTTGTTGAAACTGCTTTCTTTGCTCATCGGTAAACTTTACCACTGGCGCGAAATTTCGGGACGCTTTTTCCATCGGTTTTTGTTTAAGGACGAATTTGCTTGTGTCTACGTCCGGGACGGATTGGTCTTTTTTATCGTGTTTATCGCTCTGCAAATGTAGTAATTCGTCGACCGATAATATCTTTCTGTCATCTTTTTTCATAACCCGCTTATTATAACTTTATTTTTCGTAAAAAGCAAATTTTTTGTTGTTTCAATGCGCGGTTTTGGGGTAATGTCAGCTAATCAACGTATTTCAATAGAAGGTCAAGCATTTTCCGATCTAGTTTATAACCGTTGAAATTCTCATAGTCAACGTCAGCTCTTCCGCTGTTCAATATCCCGAAAGAACCGGTCAGATTCCAGAGCGCCCAGCCTAGATCCAGTTCCTTAAAGATTTCAAGGCAGTTTTCCATCCATCTTAGAACAACATCGTGAGGAGTTTTGTTAAACGCTCCCCATTCGCCTATCATTGCCGCTCCGCCGTTTTTTAAAAAATCCTTCCACTGTTTAAAGTGTTTTTCATAAAGCGATTGTTTATTAAAGCCTTCAGCTTCCTTCGGCCAATCCGGAAGCGGATAATCCTGCGCTCCGTTTACCCATCCGGCTTTGTAATGAGTAAGAGTGAAAGGCTGATAGCCTCTTCCCGCGAGCGGAATACCGAAGCCTTTGATTGTATCAGAGGGTATTGTTCCCCATTCAAGTCCGTCCGCTATTATAAGGCGTTTGCGATCGTTATCCCAAACAGCGTCAGATGCTTTTTTAACCACCGCGGCGTATGACGCTTCGTCAATGTTCGCGGGTTCATTTATCAAATTGAAGCTTAAGTATTCGTTTGGAACATTTTTATACCGTGCGGCAAAGTACGCCCAAAGACGGGCGAACGCTTCCTGTGGTTCTTTGTCCTTCCAAAGATTTGCAATTTCGGGTGGATTTGCGACTGTATATCCGGGAGCTCTGTGAAGATTCAGATTGATATGAATATTATATTTGATTCCGTATTCAACCGCCTTGTCCAGCCGGGACATTGCGCTTTCGTCAATATCATCCCAATTGTTATTTTTTATCAGGAATCTGTAATCCGTAGGGATTCTCGCGAAATTAAAACCCCATTCATTGATCATTTTAAATTCCGCTTCGCTGAAAGTCCCCTGTTTATCGCTTCCTTTATAAAAGAAATCTAATAAATTAAAACCTTTCCATGACGAAGGGAGTTTCTCTGCCGACGGCGCCGGCAGAGTTGTTTCTTTTTCTGTAAAATTATAAATAGTCAGATTTTAACTACTTTTTTGCCGCTCTTCCGGCGCGTTTTGCTTTTGATCTTTTTGTTTTTGCCGTTTTTCCCTTTGCTTTGCTTCCTCTTGCCCCTTTNGCGCCGGGTACCTTAGCGGCTTTTTTGCGTTTTTCNGCTAACGTCGTGGTTTTATTTTTCCCCGGTTTAGCTCCTTTTGATGCTTTAGGTATGCTTTTTATAATGGAAGTAAACTTTTTATCTGACGATAACTCGTCAATTTCCGATGCTGATTGAATATCAAGCCAGTATTTGGGTGAATTGCCGAAATATTGGCTTAAACGCAGCGCCATGTGGACAGTAATTCTTGCTTTTCCTTTTAAAATATTTGTTACAGATTGATACGCAACCTTAATTGATTTTGAAAGAGAAAATGGATTGATTTGGTATTCGTCAATATACGATTGAAGAACTGCACCCGGGGTCTGTGATTTTGGCATATTTGCCTCCTTAAAATTTATAATGATAAAATTATAACAAATTATTTTAAATAGTGCAAGAGCTTTATAATAAAAAAATTTATATATATATTGATATTATCTTACTTTAACGGTGATTTATTTTGAATAGTACAATAAATCAAAATAAAAGTACAATATTCTGTCAATTTATGGGCTGAATTTTATAAAAATGCGTAAAAATGTTTATTATATTTTGTTTGTGGATGTATAATCCGCTTGGAGGAATTAAATGGAATATAATAAATCTTCGGATTGCAGGGATGAAAAAGCCAAAAAAGCGTTAATGGTTATTGATATGCAGGTGGATTTTACGGAAGAGAACGGAAAATTCCCTGTAGAGAAATGTCAAATAAATAATCTGATACCGGCGGTCAATGATCTGATCGACGAATTCGATCAAAATAACAATGAGATAATTTATGTTTGGAATATTTTTAAAAAAGAAGATGAAACTAATCAATACAGAAATTACTCAGGAATTGAGGGAACAGACGGCGTTAAAATAAATCCCAAGATNAAAGTTATCNGCAAAAATATTTTTGAAAAATTCGCTCCCAGCGCATTCTCAAATGAANCGCTTCANATCTTTTTGGATAAAAATGAAATAACNGAATTATTCATATGCGGCGTAATGGCTGAATGTTGCGTATTAAGAACGGCTCTGGATGCGGTAAGCAGAAATTTCAAGGTGAATTACATATCAAAAGCGGTGGGCGCGTTGAATCTAAACAAAATTGATGAAATCATTACAAAACTAAAAAATAACGGCGTTAATATTATTTAAATTAGTGTTAAATATCTCAAAATACAGTGTTATAAATATTTTTTGATTTAAACAGCATATGGCGTTATAATGTACAGATAGCGGTTGCTTTTACGGTAAACGCGGTTAATTATNGAGGTTTCATAATGTTTAAAATCGGAAAAATATTTAAAAGGATTATAATCGGCGTAGTCTGTTTTATATTGCTNGTTTTTACNGCCTTGCTTGCCGCTCCTGTACTTTTCAAACCGCAATTAATGGAACTTGCCAAAAATGAATTAAACAAGATGCTGCTGGCAAAGGTTGAGTTCACGGATTTAAAACTATCGTTCATTCGTAATTTTCCAAACGCGTATATCGCTCTTGAAGGATTGGAAGTAACGGGCATAAACAGCTTTGAAGGTGAACTGCTTGCCGCGTTTGACAGTTTCAACGTAACAGTGGATTTAATGAGCGTGATTAAAATGGATAATATAGAAGTTAAATCCATATTGCTTGACCGCCCCCGCCTTAACGGGCACATTCTTGAAGACGGACGCGCAAACTGGGATATCGTGAAACCATCCGCGGAACTGAAGGAAGAGATTAAAGAAGAAATAGCCGACGGGGCTGAGGAAAAAGAACCGTCCGATCCGTTTAAATTTAAAGTCGGATTAAACAAGCTGGAAATCCGCAATATGACAGCCGCCTTTCTTGACGAAAAAAATAAAATGAGAGCGGAAGCGGGAACGCTTAATTTCGTTCTGCGCGGCGATATGAGAAAAGAAAATGTTGATTTGAATATGGAGCTGGCGGTTCAGGGAATTCATTTCTGGATGGACGGAATTCATTTAGCGAATAACGCCGCCGCGGGATTTGTTTCTCAAGTTGCCGCCGATTTAAAAAATCTGCGTTTTGTGATTAAAGACAACAGATTTAATCTTAATGATATCGTATTAAAACTTGACGGCTCCGTGGAATTGGCAGGGAGCGATATTAATGCCGACATTACATTCGCGACAGAAAGAACCGATTTTAAAAGTTTGTTATCGCTTGTTCCGGCAATTTACATGAATGATTTTAAAGATGTAAGAACAACAGGGAGCCTTGCGTTAAGCGGCGATATAAAGGGGACATACAATCAAAATACCATGCCGAACGCCAATGTAAATTTATCTGTTAATAACGCGGCATTCAGCTACCCCGATCTTCCCAAGTCGGTCGAAAAAATTAACATTGCATTAAGAGCGCATTATGACGGAGCAGTGTTCGACAGGACAACAGCGGATGTTGACAGGTTCAGTTTTGAAATTGCGGGTAACCCGTTTAATGCGGAGGTTCACGCAAGAACGCCGGAAAGCGATCTGTATATTTCCGCGCGGTTCGCCGGAAGAATTGATTTTGACTCCATAATTGATATTATTCCTTTGGATGATTTAACGTTAAACGGTCTGCTTGAATGTGATTTTAATATTGCCGGAAAACTTTCCATGCTTAAGAACGAGCAATACGAAGATTTTCAAGCGGAAGGAAATTTACATTTAAGCAGATTTTATTTTCAAAACGCGTCTTTTCCGCAGGGAGCCCGCATCACAAGCACAAATCTAAATTTTACTCCGCGGTATGTTCAGCTTGTTAATCTTGATGCCATAACAGGCTCCACGGATATTTCGCTGAGCGGTTCACTGGAAAATTTTATTCCATTTGTGCTAAAAGATGAAACTGTAAAGGGAACGCTTTCGCTGAGATCTAATACAATTAATCTTAACGAATTTATGAGCGGCGGATCGAAAGAAGAAACGGCAGAAACTCCTCAGGAAGAATCATCGCCGTTAGGCGTTATAGAAGTGCCGAAAAATATTGATTTTGCTCTGACCGTAAATATCGGAAACATTATTTTTGACAAACTGGCGATTACTAATACGGCGGGCGCTGTTACGGTGAGAGACGGCAAACTTGTTATGCAAAATCTTGGAATGAATCTGCTTGAAGGAAGCATGGTTTTAAACGGCGAGTATAATACACAGGATATAACTGTTCCTATTATTGACTTCAGCATGAATATAAACCGGTTTAATATTACTTCCGCAATCTCGTCATTCTCGATACTGGAAAGAATTCTGCCTAATCCGCAAAATTATGCCGGCAGAGTGTCAGCTAACTTAACTTTAAACAGTGCGCTTGACGAACATATGTCGCCTGTTTTAAACAGTATAAATTCAAGAGGGCGGCTGCAAACGCAGAATTTGCAGATACGCAATTCGCCGCTTTTTGGAACCGTCGCGGATCTTTTAAAAAATGAAAGCTGGCGCACGCCTTCGCTTGCCAATACCAATATCGGGTTTGAAATAAAAGACGGGCGGCTTTATATAAATGATCCGATAGTGTTTGATATGCAGCCTGTCAGAATGGAGATTATCGGGGATCAGGGACTTGATATGACGTTAAACTACAGAGTTAACGCCTCGGCGCCGGTTTCTGTTATCGGCTCCGGCGCGACTGATCTTTTAAGCAGAATACCCGGAGGTTCCAGAGTAAATGAAATCAGATTGACAGGACGTATTCAAGGGACTGCAACCAATCCTGATATAAGCCTCGGTCTTTCAGACATGGCAAGTTCGGTTACCGAAGCTGTAAGGGAACAGGTTGTGGAAGCTGTGACCCAGAGGGTAGAAGAAGTCAGAACTCAGGTTAATGAAGAAATTAACCGCCAGATAGATCAGATAATGGCGGAAGCCGCCAGACAGGCGGACAATGTCCGCAGTACCGCGAGGCAGGCGGCCGGCAGAGTGCGGAGTGAAGCTAACGCGTTAGCGGAAAGAGGGATCAATGAAGCCGCGAGAGTGTCAAATCCCCTCGCAAGGGTAGCGGCTCAGGCGGCCGCGCGTGAAGCCGCGGTCACAATACGCAGCGAAGGTGAAACAAACGCAAGAAGGCTTGAACAGGAAGCTGACACGCAGGCGGCCGCAATTCTTGCTGCGGCACAAAGAAGAGCGGATGAATTGCGGCGGAATTAATTTTTCCGGTTTATGCCGTTAGGTGTAACTACGCGTTTTTAAAAAATGTTTCTTCCAGCCACGCCGCAAGACCTTCTTCGGTGTGAGGTCCGTAGATCAAATCCGCTTCTTCGCGGATTTTTTCTCTGGCGTTTTTGGGAGCGCACGCGAAACCTGCTACCGAAAACATCGGCAGATCGTTTTCTTCGTCTCCGAACGCTATTACTTCTTCCGGTTTTAATCCCCTGTGTTCCATCGCGATCCTTAAACCTTCGCCCTTGGAAACGCCTGTGTTAATCACTTCTAAAAACGTCGGATAACTTCGCATAACGGTAATTTTTTCGCCGAAACGATCTTTCATTTTTTTCCGCACCTCGTCGTGAAGCGAAGGATCGGCTATGAACATTCCTTTTATGCATCCGTCAATCGGAAATGACTCGATATTTTTTAAATCTTTTACAACCGGAGTTATGCCCGTGTGCTTTTTGTAATATTCGGCTTCTTCTCCGTATTTTTCTATTAACAACGCTTCCCACTTTTGCTTCGGATCAAACTGCCCGGTGTCAGGTGAAATCCCTGCCGGCAGATAAATCTGATAATGTATTCCCATCTCACGCGCGAGAGCGGCTCCGTAACCGGCTGTTTCAAGGCTGATCAAATTTGTGTGTAAAATTTTTCCGGACGGAACATCCGCGACCTCCGCGCCGTTGAAGAACACCATCGGCCCTTCAGCTCCGATCGCGCTGCGGTATTTTTCCGAAGATTCAATCGCTCTTCCTGTGGAAATAATCACCTGCATTCCGCCTGAGATAAGTTTTACAAGAGTGTCGCGCGTGCGGCTGCCGAGTATTCCGTCGGGAAGCAGCGTTGTCCCGTCAAGATCGATCGCAATGGCTTTAATGTTCTTTACATCGAATTTTCTGCTCATTATTTGAGTATAATGACGATAAAAAGACTAATCAATACAGGTTTTTTTCGAGCGTGAACAGTATTATTCATATTATTTGCCTTTAGGTGAAATTTATATTAAAATTAGGATAACATAGAATATTAATCAAAGGCGATTTTTAATGGCGGGTAATAGCCTCATTGACAAATTAAATACGGAAGATCAGTATCGGCTTTTCCACGCAATGAACGCGGCCGCGCGGATTTTGCTTGCGTCGATGGAAGAAGAAACTTTTGAAGCATCTGTCCTTGAAGGCATGAGTATTATCGCCCATTGTTTTGATTTTGACCGCGGTTATATCTGGCAAAATGAAGTAAGAAACGGCGCTCTNCATTACGCGATGCGTTTTGAATGGCAGAATGATACAGGCCGGAGAACTAATCCTGTAGAAAATTATGCAGTCTATCCGTACACCGATGTTCCGACATGGGAATTAAAATTTCTCCACGGTGAATGTGTAAACGGTCCTTTAAATGATTTAACGCAGGCAGAAAAGGAACGGCTGCTGGTTCACGGCATGAAATCAGTTTACGCGACTCCCGTATACATGGAAGATTCTTTCTGGGGTTATATCAGTTTTGATGATTGCCGCAACGAACGCATTCTTTCCGCGGAAGAGATCAGCGTTCTTCGTTCTGTCAGTTTAATGATAGTAAACGCGATAAACAGGAATGAGCAGCTCGTTAAATACCGCGAAGAATACAAACAGCGGGACAATCTTCTTGATATTGTTAATAAAGCCGCCGCCATTTTGCTTCAGGTTGAAGTTGATGAATTTGAGAGCGCTCTTTTAGACTGCATGGGTATGATGGGCGATGCTGTCAGTGTAGATCGCGTTTATATTTGGCGGAACCATCTTATTAACGACAAGCTGTACGCTACGCAGCTNTTTGAATGGTCGGAAGGCGCNGAACCTCAGCAGGACAGCGAGTATACGATTGGAATTCCATACGCAGAGAATATGCCCGGCTGGGAAGAAACATTGTCAAACGGCGAGTGCATAAACAGTTTGATACGCGAAATGGATCCTCATGCGCAGGCGCAGCTTGCTCCGCAGGGGATTATTTCAATTCTTGTGGTTCCTGTTTTTTTACGCGATCAATTCTGGGGGTTTGTCGGTTTTGATGATTGTCATAATGAAAGAATATTTACAGAAAACGAAAAAACAATTTTACGTTCAGGAAGTCTTTTAATCGCGCACGCGCTTCTTAGAAATGATCTGACGCTTGGAATGCGTACAGCCGCCGTTGAACTCGCGGACGCGCTTAAAAACGCGCAGACAGCAAGCCGCGCAAAGAGTGATTTTCTTTCCAACATGAGCCACGAGATGCGCACTCCAATGAACGCGATCATCGGCATGACGCAAATCGGCAAGTCCGCCGCGAATATGGAAAGAAAAGATTACGCGTTTGAAAAAATACAAGGCGCGTCAAACCATCTGTTAGGTGTCATTAATGATGTTCTTGATATGTCAAAGATCGAAGCCGGAAAATTTGAGCTTGCGATAACCGGTTTTGATTTTGAAAAAATGCTGCAAAAGGTAATTAATGTAACAGGTTTTCGCATAGATGAGAAGAAACAGCAGTTTCATCTTTATGTAGATCCCGCTATTCCTTCGTTTTTGTCAGGCGACGATCAGCGTTTGATTCAGGTGATCACGAATCTTCTTACTAACGCGGTAAAGTTCACGCCGGAATATGGTTCAATATGGCTCAGCGCGTATTTAATTAACGATACCGACGGAACCTGTAATATCAGAATCGAAGTAAAAGATACCGGCATCGGAATAAGCCGCGAAAATCAGAAGCGGCTTTTTTCGCCCTTTGAGCAGGAAGAGACAAACACGTCGCGCAAGTTTGGCGGCACAGGGCTGGGTCTTGCCATCTGCAAACGGATTGTGGAGTTGATGAACGGAAAAATATCAGTTGAATCCGATCACGGCAAGGGCGCTCTTTTTATTTTCACATTTCAGGCAAACCGCGTTGATTCAATCGGCGACGATACCATTGAAGTATTACCCGGAGCGGATGAAAGAAAACAAGAAGAGTTAAAATCCGTGTTCAANGGGCACCGCCTTCTGTTAGCTGAAGATGTCGAGATAAACCGNGAGATTGTAATTCTGCTTCTTGAACCTCTTGAGCTTATAATTGACTGCGCTGTCAACGGCGCGGAAGCTGTGAGTATGTTTAAAACTTCTCCATACAGTTATGATATGATTTTTATGGATATGCAGATGCCGCAGATAGACGGACTTGAAGCGACCCGGCAGATCCGCGCTCATGAAGCCGAACTTGGCGAGCAGTATTATAAATCGCGTAACGGTATTCCGATAATTGCGATGACCGCCAATGTTTTCAAGGAAGATGTTGAAAGATGTCTTGACGCGGGAATGAACGCCCATATCGGAAAACCTCTGGATCTTAATGAAGTAATAGAAATTTTAAAATGCTATCTGAGTAATATTTAATAAATTGCGTTCAAACGTATTAAATCGGCAGCAGCAAAACTGAAACTCCGCATAAAACAATAACGCAGCCTGCAAGAGCGTGAACGTATCTTTCAAGTTTATTAAATTTGATCAGTTGGAAACCTTTAATTCCGAGCAAGGTCATTAACAGCATGACAGTGATTGTGCAGACGGAAAAACTCAGTGTCACAAGACCCAATGTAAAAACATCCATTACAGCCGCCGGGTACATTAAAATGGGAATTAATGGCTCGCATGGGCCAAGCACAAAAAAAATGAACATTCCCCAAAAAACACTGTTTGCTTTTTTATCACGCTTCTGATCATCATGAGTATGTAAGCTGTCATGCAAATGTAAATCATCATTTGAGTGTGAGCCGCCGGTTAAAAAATGCGAATGCGGTTTTTTAATTACCGCTTGTCTTATTCCGTATATCGTGTAAGCAAGACCGAACGCGATTAGAAGGTAAGTCGCCAGGGTTCCCCTTATATCTTCAATATTAATAAGAGATGAAATACCGGCGGAAAGCGCAATTCCCAAAAAACCAAGAATGACAGAACCCAGTATATGTCCTGTCCCGCAAAGCAGCACTATGTAAACAGTTTTTTTTACAGTCCAGTTGTTAGCTCTGCTGAGCGCGATAAATGGAATATAGTGATCCGGTCCTATCAATGTATGAATAAGAGCGATTGAAATCGCTGTGCCTAATAAAATTCCTGTTTCTGTCATTATCCGCTTTCTCCTTTTTTTACGCCGTTTTTACAGGCATTTATTAATTCCTGAACGGCGGCGCCAGCAAGTACGGCAAGGTCTTCCGCGGCAAACCATGTTTTCGCGGTCTTATCAAAAAGAATATTTCCATCGGGAGGAAACTCCTCGCTTTTTTCCCAGATAATAAAAATCACGGGAAGATAGGGAAGGACATTAATTTTTACGGAAACATCCCCCGATGAAGCTTTTTCTCCGCCTAACGCAATCCCCGTTTCAATAAGTTTTTGCGGGTCGCTTCCGAAAAAACCAATAAGCGGCTTTACCGCTCTTTTGTAAAAATTCGGCTCGTAAAAAAGCGCCGGTGCGATTTCCCTGTAGGCGATCAACTGACCTGATTCATTCTTTGAACCGTTAGCTGCAAGATAATGAAGCCATAAAATTTTCAATGTTACAGAAGCCGTGCTGAGAGGGTTTTCCATGTTAAACCACCGCAGAAAAAATTCTCCGTTTTCATAACGCGCGCCGCACGCTTCGCATACATCACTAGGCTGCATTTGTGAAAGTTTTTGTTCCGCTAAATTTATAGCGGCATCATATCCCATATGTGTTTATATATCATATTGTTTTTTTATGATAGTCTTTGAATTAAATCTATGGTATAATCGTAAACGCGTTAATTAATCAAATTAAGGAGAAAAAAATGGCAAGGCCAAGAATTACCGAAGCGTTAAAAACGGGGAAAGTGCTGATATCCGACGGAGCATGGGGCACTTTCCTTCATAAAAAAGGCTTAAAACCCGGCGAGTGCCCGGAACTATGGTGTATCGACAGACCTGATGATGTAATGGATGTGGCGAAAAATTATATCGACTCAGGCGCGGACATGGTCGAGACGGACAGTTTCGGCGGAAGCTCTCTTAAGCTGAGCCATTTCGGTCTGGCGGAAAGAACGGCGGAAATAAATGAGGCGGCCGCAAGAATCTCGCGCAAAGCGGCAGGCGAGGATCACTGGGTAATCGCCTCGATAGGTCCTACGGGCAAGATGCTCGTCGCGGAAGAAGTGACGGAAGAAGAACTTTACGAGGCGTTTAAAACGCAAGGCGTTGCTTTTGAAAAAGGCGGAGCGGATGCCGCATGCATTGAAACGATGAGCGACATCGAAGAAGCAAGACAGGCAATAAAAGCTGTCAAAGAAAATACAAAACTGGAAGTTATCTGCACATTTACATTTGAAAAAACTTTGCAGGGCGAATACAGAACGATGATGGGAGTTGATCCCGTTTCCGCGATGAACGCGGCGATCGAAGCCGGCGCGGATATCGTGGGCGCGAACTGCGGCAATGGTCTTGAGCGGATGATCGAAATCGTAAGCCAGATGCGCGCCGTAAATAAAAATATACCGATTCTTGTTCACGCGAACGCCGGTCTTCCAAAAAATGTAAACGGGAATGTTGTTTTTCCCGAATCGCCGCAGGACATGGCAGCCCTCGCGCCGAGACTTGCCGCCGCCGGAGCCAATATAATCGGCGGCTGCTGCGGAACCACACCTGAACACATTAAAGCAATCAAGGAGAGTTTAAAATGATAAAGACTAAATTTATGTCAACGGCAATCGGGTCAATGCCTTTTGAAGATCCGGCATACGCGGTCGGCGTTTCGCTCAAATCGATGGACGCGCCGATTTGGCCGCAGCTTCCGCGGCTTGGGCTTCTTGAGCAGATGGAAGTGCAGTACTCGGAAAATATTCCGTGCGCCGTAATTGACGACGCGAAAAACAGAATGTACTTTAAAACNGATGTCGATTACTCGGAAAAGTTCGCCGAGTTTTATGAAACATTCATGACGGCAACAGATGAAGGNTCAAATGATTTTTCTTCAATGGCGATCAGCGAAAAATATTCCAAAGGGATATACGCCCTTTTAAAAACTTTAAAAGANAAAGGAACAAAACTGCCCTGGCTTAAAGTNCAGTCGACAGGACCGATCACATTCGCGCTTTCCATCGTTGACGAAAACAAACGCGCCTTGTACTACAACGAGGAATTCCGCGATGTTATTACAAAATCAATTGTGATGAAAAGCCGCTGGCAGATTCAACAGTTCAAACCTTATGCCGATAACATCATNTGCTTTATTGACGANCCGATTTTATCCGCCTTTGGAAGTTCGACATATGTTTCGGTCAAGCGCGAAGATGTAGTCAGTATTTTAAAAGAAGTGATCGAAGCGATACACGCGGANGGAGCNATCGCCGGTATTCACTGCTGCGGCAATACTGAGTGGAGTATTCTAATTGACGCGGGAGTTGACATTGTAAACTTTGACGCGTTTGAATACGGNGAAACAATCGCNATGTATGCAGGTCATGTAAAACAGCATCTTGAGAAAGGCGGCGCTCTCGCGTGGGGCGTGGTTCCCACATCGGAAAAAATCAGGGAGCAGACGGCGCAGTCGCTTGAAACGCAGCTTGAAAAAGTCATGGATAATCTCGCTTCCAAAGGAATAGATAAAACTCTTATAACAGAACGCGCGATTATCACCCCTTCCTGCGGAACAGGTTCGTTAGCTGTCGAGGATGCCGAAAAGGTTTTCTCGCTGATGGCGGAACTGACCAAGCGAATGAAAGCGAAGTACGGTTTTTGATAGGGGTTAGAGGATAGGGATTAGGGGATAGGGGTTAGGGGTTAGAGGATAGGGGATAGGGATTAGGGGATAGGGGTTAGAGATCAGGGATTAGGGATTAAGTTTTTTAATTTTTGATTTGTATATCAGAATATAATAACTCAAACAGCAACCCCAGTCCCTAGTCCCTGATTATTTAAAAGGAATATAAAATTGAAAATAGCTGTTTCGGGGAAAGGCGGTGTTGGTAAATCTACCATTGCCGCCGCCGCGGCTTTAACTCTTGCGCAGAGGGGGCGGCGCGTGCTTGCCCTTGATGCGGATCCCGACGCTAATCTCGCCGCGGCGCTTGGTATTTCGCATAACGCTGCCATTGTTCCGATTTCGCGGCAAATCGCGCTTATTGAGGAAAGAACGGGCGCGAAAGTCGATCAATACGGACAGGTTTTTAAACTGAATCCCGATGTCTCCGATGTGGCGGAAAAGTTCGGCTTTTCGCATAACGGTATAGAGCTTCTTGTGCTTGGCGCGGTAAGGAGGGGAGCGGGCGGCTGCGCGTGTCCTGAAAATGTTTTTATTAAAGCGCTTGTTAACGATCTAGTACTTTACAAAGATGAAACGCTAATCATGGACATGGAAGCAGGAATTGAACATCTGGGACGAGCCACCGCGTCCTGTGTGGATGTAATGATCATCGTTGTTGAACCGGGGCAGCGTTCGCTGGATTGTGCGCATAACATAATAAGAATGTCAAAAGAAATCGGTATAAACAATTTTATTATCGCCGGTAATAAAATTACAAACGGGGAAGACAGGCGTTTTATCTCAAAAGAGTTCACGCAAATAAACGAAGACACAGAGAATATAAAGGAAATATTTTTTCTGCCGTATTCCGAAAGTATAAGGAACTGCGACAGAGACGGCGTTTCCGTACTTGACGGAATGAACAAAGAAGAACGCGCTGTTATAGAGAATTTGATAGAAAAAGCATGGAAGTAAAAGTTCGTGAGGTTAGTGTGGTTAGCGGCAAAAAAGTAACCCCCTATGGTTCGCGGTAAGAAATAAGGCAGCCCCATGGGAAAATTAATAGCAATAACAGGCAAGGGCGGAGTCGGCAAGACAACAATAAGCGCACTGTTAGTAAAAAATCTTTTAACTCTTGGAAATACGCCGGTTCTCGCGATAGATGCCGATCCTAATAGCTGCCTTGATGCCGCGTTAGGTGTAACTGTAACAGATACCGTAGGTAAGGCGCGGGAAGAAGCGCGGGCGTCAGCCGGAACCAACGCCGGTATTTCCACAAGGGAGCTTTTACGTTTAAAAATCGAAAGTGCGCTTGTAGAATCAAAAGGATTCGATTTAATCGCTATGGGAAGGCCGGAAGGGGAAGGATGTTATTGTTACGCGAATAATATATTAAAAGATGTTATTACGGAAATTTCCTCGCAGTACCCGTATGTAGTTTTGGATAACGAAGCAGGGCTTGAAAATCTGTCGCGGCGTATTGTTCAAAAAGTAGATCTTCTTGTTCTTGTTTCGGACGCGTCAAACGCCGGGCTTCAAACTCTGCTCCGCCTATATGAGCTTGCTCTTGAAATGAATATGTCCTACGGTAAACTCGCTATTGTTGTCAACAGGCTGCGCTCAAACAGCGCTTGCGGCGTAAATCTGCCTGAAAGAATTAATGAGATACGGGAAAAAACTAAGGCTGACATTGCGCTCGGTCTTCCTGATGATGAAGAAACCGCAGCGTTCGCGGAAATGAACAGGAGCTTTCTTGAAATATCCGATACAAACAAAGTCTTCTTAAAAATCAGGGAACTGGTTCAATGACTTTTTTTGTGCTCGTCATGATTTTTATTATATGAAAAATATTTATTACAATGCTGTACGCGTTTATTATTGCTACCGGTATGTTTTTAAGGATGATG
>WQRT01000023.1 GCA_009786625.1 Treponema sp. | reverse complement strand
TTCCACCAGTTGTACTCAGGGATTCCAAGCCGCTCGATTGCTGGACTCTTGTATAAAAGCTGGGAGACCTTTTCTTCCAGCGTCATTTTAGAAATTAACTCTTTTATTTTTGATTCGCGATCCATAGTCTGCTCCTGATAATGATAATACTGTATTGTAAGGGAGGATATTTAAAGGGTCAATGAAAAAAATGTTTCATTACAGTACAAAAAATAACCTTGTGATTACATCAGCGCTCTACAATTTTTCGCCAAGCCGCACACATGCTTCTTCCACATCGGCGCGGCGGCCGAAAGCGGAGAAACGTATAAAGCTCTGTCCCGCGGGACCGAATCCGGCGCCCGGTGTTGTTACCACATGGCATTTTTCGAGAATCTCTGAAAAAACTTCCCAACTGTCTCTGCCGGGGAAATGCGCCCATATATAAGGAGAATTTTCTCCGCCTATGCAGCTAACGCCTTTTTTTACAAGCGCGTCCCTTATCAGCTTCGCGTTACCGAGGTAAAAGTCGGTAAGAGCCTTTATTTCCTTAATACCCTCGTCGTCTAACGCGGCAAGCCCGCCTGCCTGCGCGATGTTTGACGCCCCGTTGAAGATGGTTCCGGCGATTCTGCTCCAGTCCGCGTTGACGCTTTCTCCCGTTGAATACTTTATCGCCTTTGGAACAACAGACCAGCCGAGACGCACGCCTGTGAACCCCGCGGGTTTAGAAAATGAATTTACTTCGATGGCGCAGGTATCGGCTCCGTCAATTTCGTAAATAGTTTTGGGAAGAGCCGAATCACGGATAAACTCGCTGTAAGCCGCGTCAAAGATGATGACGCATCCTTTATTAATTGCCGTTTTTACAAGCGCGGAAAGCTGGCCGCGATCTGATACCGCGCCCGTTGGATTGTTAGGTGAACAAAAATAAATTATACTGTTATGCGCAATTGGTTCCAAATCCGGGAAAAAATTATTATCCGAAGTACAGGGAAGATATGTGATACCGGCGTAACCGGTGCCTTTCCAGCCTCCGGCGGCTCCGGTTAAAACAGAACCGTCAACATAAACGGGATATGAAGGATCCTGCACAGCGATAGACGCTCCCGATCCGAATAGCACCTGCAGTCTGCCGATGTCGCACTTTGCTCCGTCGGAAATAAAAACTTCATCTATATCAAATTTTCCCCTGTAGAAAACATCGGAGATTTTCTTTCTCAATTCCGCAAGACCCTCATCCTGATAACCTGAGTAACCCTCTACAGTGCCAAGTTTTCTTGCGCCATCTGTAAGACCTGAGTTAATATGCGGCAGAATAGGTTCCGTTGTATTGCCGACACCCAGACTGATAATCTTCGCGCCGGGATGCGATGAAGCGAACTCCCGCCGCCTCTTTGCAATTTCAGGAAAAAGATAACCGGCCTTTAAATGCGCGATATAAGGATTACGATCAACCATTTGATTTCCTCCAAAAACGTTATACTTTATTTAAAATNTTTTACGCCGTTTAAATCCAGNGTGGCGAAGTAGTCNTCGGCTGTTTCCGCGCGGCGGATTTGAACCACGCTGCCGTCCGGGCGCAGAAGAAGNTCGCCGCAGCGGAGNTTGCCGTTGTAATTAAAGCCCATCGCTCTTCCGTGCGCTCCTGCGTCGTGCATGACGACAAAATCACCTAACGCGGATTTTCCCTGCGCGATCGCCTCCGCGGCGGTTTCAATCTTTGGAAGCCGCCTTTGAACGGCGAACTTATCGTTATTTTCGCAAAGNCTTCCTACAACATCGTAAGTTTCAGATAACGGCATATTCTCCTTGCCGGGAACNGTTATGTGATGATACGCGCCGTAGTACGCGGGGCGCATAAAATCCGCCATACACGCGTCAACNGCTATATAGCTGCGGTAAATTTCTTTTCTGTGAACNGCGCGTGTCACAAGCCAGCCGTAAGAGCCTGTTATCGTTCTTCCCCATTCTGTGCGAATATTCATGGGATCAAGCCCGGCGGGAACGATTATTTCGTTATACGTCTTTTGAATTCCATCGGCGAGAATCTTATAATCAACAGCCGTTTGATCCGGTTTGTACGGAATCCCGACTCCGCCTCCAAGATTGATAAACTCAAGGCGCACTCCAGTTTTATTCAGTATTTCAGCGGCAAGCTCAAAGAGCATCCGCGCGGTTTCGACATGGTAGGGAATGGAAAGTTCGTTACTCGCAACCATTGTATGAAGCGCGAAACGTTTAACGCCCTTCTCCTTTAAAATCGAATAACCTTTTATCATCTGTTCCCGCGTGAATCCGTACTTTGCTTCCTCAGGCTTTCCGATAATCGCGTTCCCTTCCTTGAGCGGACCGGGGTTGTAGCGCATGGAAATAAGACCGGGAAGTCCCGCTGTTTTTTCAAGGAATTCGATATGCGTAAAATCATCAAGATTGATAACCGCTCCCATGTTCTTCGCCGCGACATATTCCCTTGTGGGCGTTTCGTTGGAAGTAAGCATGATATCTTCGCCCTTCATGCCAGCCATGTCAGCTAACAAAAGCTCCGGGTAACTGGCGCAGTCCGCGCCAAAACCTTCAGCGGCGAGCAGTTTAAGAATATACGGATTGGGAAGAGCCTTTACCGCGAAATAATTTTTGTAAGAAGGAAAAACAGAATACGCCGCCTTAATCCTGCGCACATTATCAATGATAGCTTTTTCATCATAAACATAAAACGGCGTCGGATACTGCTTTACAATTTCTTCAAGTCTTGCCTTATCCAATGGAAAATATTTTTCGCTCATCTTTTAACTCAAATAACCTTTATACTTTAAAAGTTCCGCGTTCAGGATGCCGCCGCCCGCCGCGCCGCGGACAGTGTTATGCGAAAGCGCGGTAAACCGGATGTCAAACACATTGCACGGTCTGAGCCTGCCGACAACAACAGCCATCGCCTTATCAGCGTCGCGATCCTTGCGCGGCTGCGGACGGTTATCTTCCTCGCGGTATATAATCGGCTGCTGCGGCGCTGTTGGAAAATTTTGCTCCTGAGGCAGTCTCTTATACGCCGCCCAGATCGATTTTACTTCTTCCATGCATGACGGCTTCTTACCGGCGAACTCAAGCGAAACGCAGGCTGTATGCCCGTCTGTTACAGGCACCCTGTTGCAATGAGCGGAAATTTTCGGGAAGTCAGCGTTCTTTAACACGTTTTTATCAATCGAACCGAAAATTTTAAGCGGTTCTTTTTCTGACTTTTCCTCTTCGCCGCCGATATACGGAACGATATTATCAATCATATCAAGACTCGGCACACCGGGATAACCCGCGCCGGAAACCGCCTGCATCGTAGTAACGATAATTCTTTGCGCCGGGTAGCCCGCGAGCGCGAGCGCGTGAACAGGTTTCATATAACTTTGTATCGAGCAGTTTGGTTTAACGACGATAAAACCGCGATCCCAGCCGCGCGCTTTTTTCTGCGCGGGGATTATATCCGTATGATCGGGATTAATTTCCGCGATCAAAACCGGAACATCCGGCGTCCAGCGGTGCGCTGACGCGTTTGAAATTACAGGGATTCCGGCCGCCGCATACTTCTCTTCGAGAGCGCGTGTTTCGTCCTTACTCATCTCAAGCGCGGAAAACACAAATGAACAGCCGCCTTTTTTAAACGCCGCCGCGGCGCGGCTCACATCGTTCGCGTCCTCTACTATTAATTCACCGACTTCGGGAGTGTATGTTTTTGTTAAATGCCATCTTCCCGCGACAGCTTCTCTATATTTTTTCCCTGCGCTTCGCGGAGAGGCCGCCGCGAAACGTACCTCGAACCAGGGGTGATCATTGAGAAGGGAGATATACTGCTGCCCAACCATGCCGGTAGCGCCTAAAACGCCTACGGGTATCTTGCAACCATTCGTCTGATGCATAAAATGCTCCTTAAGAGAAATTATATCCTTTCTGTNATATTTAATAAAGAGGACGCNGCNGTTTNGATANATCTCTCTTTAAACTGACAAAGCAAAATGCTATACTCCGTATATGAATAAAAATCCTGTCGCGGCTTATATCGAAGCCGTAANCGGCGCCGCTTCGCCGGAAAAAATCAATACAAATTTTTTAGCATATCTCTGCGGCCTTGCGGAAATTTCAAAAACCGCNCCGGAAATCGCAAGCTCCATTGTGAAAGAACTGGAGAACCAGCGCAAAAGAGTCAAGTTAATCGCCAGNGAAAATTACTGCTCAATGGCGGTGCAGCTTGCGATGGGCAATCTTTTAACCGACAAATACGCCGAGGGAGTTCCAAACCACCGCTTCTACGCCGGAAATGAAAATGTCGACGCTATTGAAGCGCTCGCCGCGCGGGAAGCGCGTGAACTATTCGGCGCGGAATACGCCAATGTTCAAGCTCACTGCGGCGCAGACGCGAACCTGCTCGCGTTCTGGGCGATCCTCAGTACGCGCGTTGAAAACCCCGCGCTTGAAAAATGGAATGAGACAAATCTTTACAAACTTGACGATTCAAAATGGAATGAACTTAGAGCATCGCTTGGGAACCAGCGCCTTTTAGGTCTTGATTATTATTCAGGCGGGCATTTAACCCACGGTTACCGCCACAACCTGACAGGACGTATGTTCGATGTTTACAGCTATTCTGTCTCAAAGACGACAGGAATGTTAGATTATGATGATATCGAAAGACAGGCGTTGAAAGTCCGCCCGCTCATTTTACTTGCCGGTTATTCGGCATATCCCAGAAAGATAAATTTTAAACGCATGAGGGAGATTGCGGATAAAGCCGGATCTGTTTTCATGGTAGACATGGCGCACTTTGCCGGCCTTGTCGCGGGCAAGGTTTTTACGGGCGAGTTTGATCCTGTGCCGTGGGCGCATGTAGTCACAACCACTACACANAAAACNCTCCGCGGTCCGCGCGCGGGACTTGTGTTATCNGTAAATGAATTCGCGGAAGCGCTGGACAAAGGATGCCCGCTAACGATGGGCGGCCCTCTTCCCCATGTGATTGCCGCGAAAGCNGTCGCNTTCCGCGAAGCCGCGGCTCCCGAATTCAAACAATACGCGCAAAAAATCGTAGATAACTGTAAAGCCCTTGCAGCCTCCTGCATGAAAAACGGCCTTGACGTTTTAACAGGCGGCACAGACAACCACCTTATCCTTGTAAATGTTCATAAAGCCGGACTCACAGGACGGCAGGCGGAAAGCGCCATACATGAATGTCACATAACGNTGAACCGCAACAGCCTGCCTGATGATCCAAACGGTCCGTGGTACACATCCGGGATCAGNCTTGGAACAGCGGCCGTTACAACACTCGGCATGGGAGAAGCAGAAATGGCAGAACTTGGCGGACTGCTTGCGGCTGTGATAAAAGGAACATCTCAGGCGCCCAATAAAAATGATCCGTCCAAAAACAGTAAAGCAAATTATATTATTAACGAAGCTGTAAAGAACGATGTACACAGAAGAGTTAAAACATTGATGGATCGCTTTCCTGTATATTCGGAATTGGATTTGGAACTGCTTAAAAAATATTTTATTATTTAGGCATCCACGTATTTTTCGCGGATAAACATACTGAATATATGGAACAAAATCGGATCGATTTTTAAATGTTTTATAACAAATTCTTCCTGCATCAGATCCAGAGCTTCGGNAGGCGACATAGCTTTTTTGTAAACGCGGTGAGGATCTGTCANACTGTCGTACACATCGATTATCTCTAAAACTTTCGCGGGGAAATANGCAAGCGCCTGATAGTCAAGAATNGGTTCAAGTTCGTAGGTGATGCAGTAATCCTGTTTCGCGTCCGGGTTGTCTTTCTTGTACTGCTGAAGATACGCGCGGAAATAACCGTAACCGGCTGAATCGCCGTAATACTCATGATGATACCCCGTGATAAGGCTTGCTTCCATGGGGTAATTTGTTTTATTCATAATCGATCGGTAGCCCTGTTTAACATGATCAATTACTATTTTTCGGTCATAGGAGGACTCGCCTTCATGGTATTCAACGGCGGACGCTTTGCCGATATCGTGAATTAAAAAACCCACAGCCCATTTAAAATAAAGATCAGGAGTAATCGCCCTCATTCCGCCGTAGAAAACGCGCTCCAGAACAACGTCGTCTAAATTGATATGCGGAAGCAAAGCATGATAATACTTGCGGAATTTGGAGGAGAATGAAATACGTAGTTTTTGAATGGCGCTTGATGTCGACACAAGATTGTTGTAATAGGTAAGAAAAGCGATCCCGTTAAGGTAGACGCGCGTCATGTGCTGGACGATGGTTCCGTTTGATTTTTCTACCAGCGTACTCATCAATTCATTGGAAAAAACATCTTCCGACATAAGCTGAGCGGATGACTTTACCATTTCGTGAGTGGTTTCCACCAGTTCCTGCGTAAGTCTTTTTGCTTCATCATCCGCAAGACGTATCGCGTCCTCAAGAGCGGCGTGGTTAATTAATGCCGCGTCTTTAGCGGTATCTACAAGAGCTTCGGTTACTTCAGCTTCATCCTTGATTTTTTGCGCCAGAAGACCTTCGAGTCTTTTCTTGTCGTTATTAAGACATTCAACTTTCTCTTCAGGCGTCATTTTCGCGAATGTTTCATACTCTTTTCCGTAACCAACTTCAACCGAAGGCAGCTCTTCGATATCGTCAAATTCTTCCTGATCAGGTTTTTTTGCCTGCACAGGAACTTCTTTGTTCCACGTTCCGGATTTTGCGGCGAATTTTTGATTTAACGTTTCAATACTTTCGCTGGATAGAAAATAATTCCAAGTTCCTCCTGACTGCCGCCAAAAATTTTCATTATTATCATATAACATTTTAAACGGCATGAGGCGTTGTTTCTGCGTACTGTTATTTACGCATAACAAAGGGATCTCTTCACTAATAATAATTTCTATAAAAGCTTTATTTACTGTTCCGTTGGGAAGCGTTATAACCTTAGAAAGCGGTGTAGAGGATCCATTACCTGGCATATTAAAAAATTATACAACCTTTCCCGCATTGCTAAGAAAAATGACTTAACGCACTTTTCTTAATTGCTGGCTTTAATTTTATTCATTATCTCTTTAATGACCTTGTTCGCTTCTTCACATGAAACCTGACAAGTGCCAACCTGTTTATGGCCGCCGCCTCCGTAGTAAAGCAGAAGAGAGCCGACATCAACTTTGCTCGTTCTGTTAATAATGCTGTGTCCGGCAGTTATCGCTACATTGGCTTTATTGCGTCCGTCAACGATCCACAAAGAAATATTCTGCTCCGGGTAAAGCGTGTAAATAACAAATCTGTTACCTGCGTAAATTGTCTCTACATCCCTCAGATCCACCACAATGATGTTATCATCAACTTTGGAATATTTTTTAACCATATCGACAAAAAGATCTTTCTGCTGGTAATAAAGATCGAGCCGCTCTTTTACATCGGGCAATGCCAGTATGTCATAGATCGATTTTTCTGCGCATGCCTTTGCAAGCGTCGTCATTAAATCATAATTGCTGATGGTAAAATTTCTGAAACGGCCGAGACCTGTGCGCGGATCCATGATAAAGCCCAAAAGCACCCATCCTCTGGGGTCGGTAATTTCGTCAGGAGCGAGATTGCCAGAGTCCACTTTATCGACAAAATGTACCATCTCCGCGAATTTACCGAGTTTCGTGTCGCCGCCGTAATATTCATACACAACGCGGGCGCAGCTCGGCGCGGCTTTGGACACGCCCTCAAAATAGGCGTTCGATCCCAAACGCTCCGATTCGCTGGAATGGTGGTCAAACCACAACTTGCAGCCCTTTATATAGGGAATATTGGCTAAAATGTCGTTATCAGTAGCATCTACCAAACCATCCTGGATATCTTTAGGATGAACGAATTTCCATTCATCAATAAGCCCTAAATAAGACAACAGGGCGCCGCAGGCCAAACCGTCAAAATCTGATCTGGTAAATAATCTCATACTAAACCATCCTTGATAATGAAATTCATATACTTTTTAAATTATAGCATAAAGATAATAAAAATGAAAATGAAAATCAATAAAAAAGGAAATCCTGCAAAAAAAATTAACGGGTAAACACTTCTCTGTCCAATCTGCCTGTAAACCACCCCAAAACAGCCTCGGCGCGCGTGGTGAACGAATCCCTGATACGGTCATTTAAGCCGGGAAAGGAAAGCGCTTTTACCATCGAAACAGAATAGACAAGAATAGAGTCCCCGCAGTCAAAAACCGCCATTATCGATCGTAAATTCCCCCTGTTAATCAATGGAATAATACCATATGACAAAGTTGTTGTATTTTCCTGCGTAAAAATGATTGCTTCTCCCGCGGCTGTATAATCGTAACGGTAAATATTATCGCCGAAAGTAAGGTCTCTCTGCCTGACATGGAATGACGCGTCCTGGGGCTGCCGGAAAACAGGGTCGGGAACAGGGCTGCGGGCTTGCGGATTATTAATAATGCCCGAAAATTCGTAAAAAGTCCGCATTTGCCTGCGGCTTGCCGAATAATATTGAATCCCGGTCAAGGTACTCAAAGCAAGCGTTTGATTAAAAACAGCCGTTCTCTGTGTAACATCCCATGTACCGGCATCCGTATGATAACCCGCCGGTTTGTCATACAAAGACAGAGATTCGATCATTATATTGGGATTTAACGCGTTTAACACACCGGAAACTATCCGGCGCAGATCGTTATCAGACGGCAGTAAAACCGGCGCAGGATTCCTCAACTGCGCCTCTATTATTATTTCACCGCCTGAACGCAGCCTCTGCGCGTAAGAAGGGCTGAGAGATTCAAGAGGCACGGAAAAAACATGAACGTTTACGGCGGAAAAAAAGGAGAAAACAAGTATCAGCTTTATCAGCTTATTTAAACCCACGATAATAAACCCTTACCTGTTTATATAAACCTTCTCCTTCNCTTTTGGTTTCAACATCATTTATATCATTCANCGTGCTGTGAATAAGCCATCTGTCAAACGGATTCATCGGCTCNAGCAGAATNGAACCGCGGCTTTCCCTTACCTTTTCCGCCACATTGTAAGCAAGGCGGACAAGCGACTCTTCCCGGCGGATTCGGTAATTTTCGGTATCAAGAATTACCCGCGTTTCTTCCCTGCCGAGCCTGCCCGCGTAAATATTAAGCAGCAGTTGAAGAGCGTCAAGGTTCTTTCCTTTCTTCCCGATTAAAATCGATGAATGGCTGGAATCAATTTTTAATCCAAGTTTTGTTTTTTCGCGGAACAGTATCGATACTTTCCCAGGATAACCCATGCGCTCGATAAGGCCGGATGTAAACTCCGACATTTTTTGCTCAAACTCATTCTGAGGAACAGGTTCACCGAACACAGTTTTACTGATGTAATCCCTGCCGCTGTCCCCGGTATCGGAGGGCGCGTAACTTGAACCTCCTGTGTGAACTTTGATCCGCACAAAACCTTTTTTAAATAAACCGTGTTTTTGTGTCTCCAGAATTTCGACATCAAAATTGTCTTTTTCAAGACCGAGTTCTTCCGCAGCCCTGTCGATTGCTTCCTTTTCGGTGCGGCCTTCAAATTCGTATTCCATAAATATCTCCTTATTAAGACTCGCGCCNATNCNGGNTGAAAAATNTCAACCGCGGCGCGGGTCTTATTTATTTTTTTTATTTTTTTTCGGCGCAATTACAGGTTCAGCTTCCGCCTGCTGCGCTCGTTTTTTNAATACATATTTATTGATGATAAGCTGTTGTACCAGTGTGAGTATGTTGGAAAAAATCCAGTANATCAAAAGCCCAGACGGAACATCATAAAGAATGAAGAAAAATATTATCGGCATGAAATAAAGCATCATCTTCATCTGCGCGTTTGACTGCTGCCCCGGCATCTGCGTAACCTTGCCGTAAAGCAACTGGGAGCCGACATAGATAAAAGGCAGCGCNCTNAACGCCGTCCATCCAAAGAACGGCATTTTAAAATCNCCGGGGAACTGCCAGATATACTCCGGCACAGAAAGATCAGGNATCCAGCCGGGNATGAAACCCGCGCCGCGGAGATCAAAATGATTGTTAAACAGGCTGTACATCGCGATAAAAATCGGAAGCTGAAGCAGCATGGGAAGACAGCCGGAAATCGGATTGTAACCTTCCTTCTGATAAAACGCCTGCATCTCGGCGTTCATCTTCTTTGGATTGTCCTTGTATTTTTCCTGAAGCTCTTTAATTTTAGGAGCAAGCGCCTGCATTCTTAAAGTCGCTTCCGATCCCTTTTTGGTAAGCGGGAAGAAAAGAATTTTTATAAGTAAAGTAAGAAGTATTATGGCGATGCCGTAATTTCTGACAATGCCGTAGAACATAAGAAGCAGCCATTTAAGCACAGCCTCAAGCGGCGATAAAATTCCGCGCGAACTCGCGATCTCGACAAGATGAGCATCCTTTATATCAAACTCATTTCTGCCTGTATTATAATGAGATAAAATATTCTGCGTTTTCGGTCCGAGATAAAAACGGTATGTGTCTTCAATTTTGGAAATATTCGCGGCAGGCCGCATCATGCTGATCCTTGATGCCGCCGCGATACCGGGTTCGGCTTTTTCCGAAAAGCGGAGATTGTACTGCGCGAGATACGGGATCGCGATAAAAGCAAAATACTTGCCGGATATCGAAGCCCACGAAGGACGCGTATCGATAATATCATTTGGTTTCGCGTTACGCTTTTTGCCGTTTACAAATGTATGAAACTGTCTGTAATCGTAATAATTATTCAACTTTTCAAATGAAGGTCCAATCTGCGGCCCGAAAGACAATGTATACGCGTTACCGGAAAAATTAAAACCGGGCGTTGAATGTCCGCCGTCAAGCGTGATAACCAATTCAAACATATACTCGCCGGGTTTAAACTCGTACCGCTTTGTCAGCCGGAATCTTCCTTCGGTACCAGCGGAGGGATTCGCGAAATCACGGTAAAACTCCACGATGTAGGGTGTTATGCGGTTTACATGAAAAAGACTTGTCACACCGGCGGCTTCATAATTGCCGAACGCGACAGAAAACGCCCTTGCCTGTTCGTTTCCTGAAAGAATCAACTCTACAGAAGCGTCATTAACTCCTGCGCTTCTTCTTGGATCTTTCCAGTTCCACGAAACCATATCGCCGCCCGCGTTAGTAATGACCGCCGTAATTACATCAGTATCGATTGTCACATACTCCTGGAGTATCAACTCATCCTGAGAAGAAATTGATGTGTGAGGCGTAATCAATTCTGCATACCCGGCAGGAATGGAAGGAGAAGTTTCGGCTGTCTCCTGCGCTGCCGGAGAAGCCGGATTTTGAAAAACGCCCGGTTCCGTGCTAACAGCGGTAATATGAGACTGCGTCTGATCGGCGGCCGGAGCCTTCCGGGCAGGATTGAAGACAAATCCCTGAAGAACAAAAGAAACGAGCAGCACAAGAGTGGAAAGGACTATAGCCAGGATTGTATTTTTTTCCATTTTACTTCCTTAGTTTACGGTACCGGATCATACCCACCCCGATGAAAGGGATGGCAGCGGGATAACCGTTTCGCGGCCATTAAGCAGCCGCGCAAAACACCATATTTATTTACAGCCTCATGGGCATAATGTGAACACGTAGGATAATACCTGCAAGACGTAGGGAGATGCGGCGAAATCGCATATTGATAAAAACGAATCATTAACAACGCAATATATTTCATTTTAATAAACCAGCTTTAATAAAAAGAAATTCAAGCTGCCCGCGGATTCTGGCGGAAAGAGACGCATTGCCGGAGTCAGGTTCGGCGTAAATGAGCAGAATTAAATCATGCCCGTTTGAAATACGCCCCTTCATCAGCCTGAAAGCCTCACGGCCGATGCGTTTNGCGCGGTTTCTNTAAACCGCGTTTACGAACCTCAGGTCTTTTGATTTGGAAAATGAAAAACAAATACGATTAAAAGGNNGATTATTNTTTAAAACAATAAGTTTCGCCCCTTTACAGCCGTACCGCTTCCCCTTGCCAAAAACCTCCCGTATCTCTTTCCTTCCCTTTAGACGTTCTTCCCGCCTGAACCGGAAATCCGAGCGGTGTTCCGAACGATCTCCCAAACAGCGTTCCGAAACATCATCCCGGTTTTGCCGGATATCTTCCCCCTCTTTGAGGCTATTATTGACTCTAATAAGGCTTTTTCTCGTCAGAAACTGATAATTTTATCCTTCCCTTTGCCCTGCGTCTTTTTAAAATAAGCCGCCCGCCCCTGGTCTTCATCCGGGCGCGGAACCCGAACTTACGGTTCCTTTTTACCTTACTGGGTTGATAAGTGCGTTTCATGGTATCATCTCCTATATTTAAAGGTTCTTAATGACTATTTTGAGACTTCAATATAGAATATTGAGACAATTTGATCAATAGTGTATTGTGTGATTTGGATATGTATCTAAAATATACTCCTTCGGGATATTTGTTTATATCTCCTGAGGATGACTGCCAAAAAATCGTCGACGCAATGCTTGCCACGGACTATACCGGGGATTTCTGCCTTGCAAGGGATTTTAGTCCCGAATTTATCTCCGCTCTCATGAAAGCGGGGTTTTTGGTCATGTCCGCCGATGTAAACAGGGAAGAAAACGAGCCTTTATACCTTCTGCTGCCTAAACTGCACGTAGAACGCTCTGTGTTATTTTACGAAAATTTGCACATTAAAAAATCGATACGGCGCTTTTTAAACCACTATGAATTAAAAGCGGACACAGATTTTGAATATATCATCGACAGATGTATAGAAAAACACGGCGCCGACTGGCTTACCCCTCAATTGACGGACAGCATTAAAATTATCAGGAAAACCTGCGTAAACCCGCCCTCCGCCGGTCTTGCCCCCTGCAAAGAACCCTACCCCGCTTCCTTCGCCGTATACCGCGACGGAAAATTGGCGGCCGGGGAATTCGGCGTTATCTGCGGAAGGGTTTACACGAGCTACTCAGGNTTTACCGAAGAGGANAACGCGGGAACCGTGCAGTTGATTCTGACNATCCGCTACCTTGAGGAACACGGATTTAATTTATTCGACCTCGGCATGCCGCTTGATTACAAAGCGGAAATAGGCGCCGTTACAATAAACGCGGCAAGGTTTGTCCGAATATTCAGAAGAAAAACGCCTTTGAATAAAGGTTATAAAAAATTATCAGGCTCAAGCAAAGAGAATTTAAGAACAAAACATACATTGGTAAATTCACAAATAAAACTATAATCTACGCCGCATACAGAGCAGCCGGTGGGCGGCATATGTTAATAAATTTTAATTGTAAATTTGGAAAAGCTAATTTTTCTTTAAATTTCTTTTTACAAAAAGCGGATCAAAATATTTTTCCACATCAACTTTATTTAAAAAATATTTTAACACATAACGGTACACAAGAAATGAGATTGCAAGAGACGCCAGAAAGATAAGCGTAAAACCCCATGCGCGCCCTGAGTCGGGAACCAGCGTCATTATGAAACGTGCGTAAACAAGAGTAAGCAGAATAAAACTAACAACCGCGACCAGAACATTGAAAGCAGTCGCTCCCAGAATAAAAAAAATCGTATTAAGCCTTTTGTTCATCGGCAGGATCCTCGTTCACAACATCTTCGCCGGAAGCGGGCGTGTCATCAACAACGGCAGATTTTACATCAACGGATGTTTCATTGACAGCGGCGGATTTTATATCAACGGATGTTTCATTGACAGCGGCAGATTTTTTATAAACGGATTTTTCATTATTCACTGGCGGCTTATCGTCAATTTTTTTGGGTATAATAAACATTGTTATCATTAGAAGAATACAACAAATGACAACAGACGAATCGGCGATGTTAAAGGTAGGCCAGCGCTGCATTCCAAAAAGCCCGTAGATATTCACGCTGATATAATCCACCACGCCGTCCGGCCGGAAGATGCGGTCAATAATATTACCTACGCCGCCGCCTATTATACCTGCCGCCGCCCAGCGTTGAATCCATGTAAAATCATTCGATTTGAAATAGTAGAACATCAGGAAACACAGAACCAGAATAGGCACAATAACGAAAATAACAGGCTTTAATATTTCGGGGAGATTTTCCCCCATACTGAAAGCTATCGCCTTATTGCGTACATGGTAAATCCATATAAAACCATTATCAAAAATATCTTTAATCAATCCTGTTTCCGGTTTTAAACGGACAATTACCGCTTTAACAAATTGATCAGCCAGTATAATAAACGCCGTCAAAGATATCGGCGTAACTTTTTCTTTTACAAACTGGTTCATTGACTACTCCACAAAAATTTTTTACACACCCGGATATCTATTCTTTGCATAACCGGTTATACCGACAGTCTATTCAGAAAACGGCGTATGATCAAGGGGTGGAGAGATAGATGGTATATAGGCGCAGGTGTTACAACCCCGTAGGCACATCAATAAACTCAGCGTCCATCCTAAGCTCGGCGATGCAATGGCGCATAACAGCCAGCACGCCCCAGACCTCGGTGGAGTAATGGCCGCCTGCTATCATGTTTATTTTTCCTTCAAGGCAGTCATGATAGATTGAGTGAGTGCTTTCGCCGGTTACAAAAAGGTCTATGCCTTCGTCAATCGCTTCGCGTATATTTTCCGCGGCGCCGCCTGAAACAACCGCGGCGGTCCTGCATTTTTCTTTGCCAAAGGGAAGAATCCCGGCGGGAGGCCTCCCCAAAAAATTAATTTTTTGCACGGCTTCTTTAACAGAAACAGCCGTGCGGAGCGTCCCCTTATAGCCGATTTTTTTTCCGTGGTACGTGCCGAAAGGCTGAACATTATCAAGACCTAATAGCCCTGAGATGCAGATGTTGTTTCCATATCTAGGGCTTTGATCAAGGGGAAGATGCACCGCGTACAGGCAGATGTTGTGATCAAGCAAAAACTTAATACGCTGCCTGAGATTTCCGGCGATCCGNGAAGGCGCACCCCAGAAAAGCCCGTGATGCACAAAGAGCGCTCCGGCTTCNATGGCGGCCGCGTATTCAAATGTTTCCATGGCTGCGTCTACGGCAAANGCGATCCTGCTGACAGCGGANCCGTCGTTATCAACCTGAATCCCGTTCAATGCGGAATCGCAGGAGGCGAACCCNTCGATATCAAGAAAACTCCTGAAAAAAACGTCAAGCTCGGCCGTGTTAAATTCTGCAGTCATGAATCGGATTATATCACTTCCGCCGCAATCCGTGTAGTGGGCAGAGTTTTCGTCCATACCGGGTAAAAAAAAGCCGCATAAACCATTCAGGTTGATGCGGCTAATNGTTATCAGCAGTTANAAGTATCTGCTGTGACCTTATTTACCTTTTTTAGCGATAATGAGAAGTGAACCAAGAACCATGGTATGAACACCAAGTCTCTGCAGCATATGCCAAATGGTCATGCTGTTCATGTTTGTAATCCAAGAAATAATACCAATGATGATGTAAACTGCCCAAATAATCGCAAGACCTAATGCAATATAATCAAGAGCACGGCTGCTGATGCTGGTAAAGATTTCAAGTACGACCAAAATACCGCCTATCAATGCGATGACAGAAATAATCGTCGCAATTACCAGCGGTATATTCATACTGCGGAAGATAATAATAAAGTCTGCACCGGAATTTCCTAAAATTCCTAAAACACCATTCGCAATTAAGTACAATGCAACCGCGAATTTCCACACGCTTACTCCAATTTCGTCATTCTTTAACATAATTCTACCTCTTTCTTTAAGTTGTCTCCCATGACTGTAAAGGTATTTTTATTCACAGTCATCCTTGCCGGCTCAACGAACCGTCGGCTCTACGAGCCATATGCTCATTTTACCCCATGTCGGCTGTACAATCAAGTAAAATAATACTACTTATTTTAACTCAGGAACAAAACCGGGCTGGACTCTTTCATATTCATCCTCAAAATATTCGGTCAGGTACGTGTGGCCCTGGATGAATTTATCAGGCTCCATAATACCGTAATATCCCTGGCTTGCCATTTGATCCTGATCAAAAGGCAGGTAACTGCTAAGGTACCCCATGCCGTATTCACCCCAGAAAATTACATGATCTATATACTTTTTATATTTATCCAGCATCTTAAAGAACAACGCATATTGATAACCAAGCGCATCGGCTTGTTTCAAGTTTAAAATATCAGGCGCCAGCGCCTGTCCTCCCGGAGCGTGATCAGGCAGCCTGAAGTCAACTTCCGAGTAGCAGATTTTATCAAGAGAGCCTTCGTCAATCAGTCCGGCAAACATGGCCACAGCGCGCTGGTTCTGGCTGATCCTTGTAGGGCTGATCCATTCATGCCCCTGAATGCCGAGACATTCGATTAAGTTTCTGCCGTCGTACAAGGGATCGGTTTTCCATAATTCATTAAGTTCCCTGATCATATTACACGCCGCTTTTGTTTTAGAAAAAGAGGTAAACTCATAATCGTTTAAAATTAAAAGCGGCGGTATCTTCGTTATGTAATCGTCGATGCTGCCGTTTTTATCGTGATTATCCATTTTCATGTAATCGGGGACAATGAGGGAATCGTTATAATTTTCTTTATACTTAGCCGCCATTTGCGCGTTGGGAACCGCAATGTGCGCAAACTTGAAAAGCAGGTAGATGTAGTGCTGACGCATATCGCCCAAATCGTTATCTGTCATTGCCATCAGCCATGAAACATGCCTTAGCGCCGTATCCCATTTACCGGGGTTCTCCTTGATTATACTGTAATGCCGGCTTTCGTGAATCTCCACGTTAATTACATCGAATGAATGGAACGGGATAATACCCCTTTCTACGCTGGAATCGTATCTGGCATCGGTTGTCATAAAATGACGTAAAATATAAAGGATATGATTAAAGTTAACTCTGCGGGCGATGTTCTTGTTTACTTTTTTATAAGGACCTGTCGCGTTATTGCCGCCCATGTAATACATACCATCTTCGTTCCATTGCATTGATGTAATATTTTCAGGGACAATCTGCCTTAACCATTGAGGAGATTGATTTGACCAGGCAAGGCAGTGGCCGTGCATTTTATATTCATATGTTCCATCAGGTAATTTTTTNGAAAGATCCCTTGTCTCCTGAAAATGACTTGTCGGTATATTCCATTCGGGACCTTCCTCGGCGGGCTTAAATACAAAACCGGGAAATTCTTTTCTTAACCATTCAGGAGGCAGCACATGGCAATCCGGTTTTAAATTATTTTGATCCACAAAAAGTTCATAATGATGACTTTTAATCATTGCGGGGCTGACAATTCCGTTTATGGCGACTCCCATCAAAAAATAACCGCTGCGGGGATTATATTTATTTTTGATTGGTTCAACCTCATCGAACTTTTTAGTGTTTACAATATTAGGGATCGGTATTCCTTTAGGATCAGCCTGCGTAATCCTGATATTGCCGAGCATCAAAAGACCGCCTTCCACTTTTGTTCCGGTCTCTGTATGCAGATCGATATTGAGGTACTCCCATGTTCCTGATGATATGGGAGAAACAGCATAAAGAAAAATTCTGTACCATATCTCGCCGTTATGAGAGCCGATCATGTTCTCGCCGAATCCGCCTGTCCTCGCCAAATCGGCCGCCCGTATGTACAACTGCGTTCTGTTGACTCCCGGAAAACCGGCGCGTACCTGCGATCCTTCGCCGCCCGATGTGGTTGACCAGATCTCAAGCCTCATATATTTGCCTACAGCGCTTGCCGGATAATAGAAATCAAGTTCTATAAATGTTTGATTATTAACTGTTACTGCGGGATTGATCGGCGCTCTTATACCGTAACCGCCGAAAGATTTTCCTGCGACAGCAGGATCAAAATGAGTATTAAGCCGAATCACGCTGCCGTATTCAAACGGATTATCGATAAGATCAAAACTAGAGTCTCTGTTCGGAAGCACGCGCCCGTCATTTGTCCGCCATGATTTCCAGACAGAAAAATCGTTGTCAAGATCAAATTTATACACAGGAATCCGTTGAATCCCGATCCCGGGATCATCGCGGAAGTAAGGATCACCGATATCATTAACAACAAGCATACTCGTTATTTTACCACAATATTTACCAATTTGTCAGGTATGATGATAACTTTATCAATATTTCCTTCCACCCACTTCTTAACGCCGGGATGACCAAGCGCGGTTTTTTCAAGTTCCTCTTTTGATGTCCCCGCGGCTACAAGAAGCTTTTCGCGTATCTTGCCGTTTATCTGCACAACCACAGTCACTTCATCATCGAGAGTCAACGCCTCGTCATAGGACGGCCATCGGCAGGCAGACACAGATGTTTTATGCCCAAGCATTTCCCAAAGTTCTTCGCAAAGATGAGGCGCGTAAGCGCCTGCCATTATTACCACCGGCTCCCAAAGTTCGCGCGGGACAGAGGGAAGTTTGACAAGCTCATTGGAGTAGATCATCATCGCGCTGATGGCAGTATTAAAATTAAGAGAAGCGGTATCATTAGTAACTTTTTTGATAGTCCGATGCATCAATTTTATAAGAGTCTGAGAAGAGGGGTCATTCATCAAACCACTCTCCCTAGTCCCTTCTTCACTAACCCCTTCTTTACAACCTATTGCCCATAATTTTTCTAAAAAACGCGACACGCCGACTAAGCCTGCTGTCTGCCAGGGTTTGCTGACCTCGAGCGGCCCCATGAACATTTCGTAGAGACGCAGTGAATCAGCGCCGAAATCGCGGATGATATCATCAGGATTAATTACATTTTTAAGGCTCTTGCTCATTTTCGCGATTACTTCGGTAACATTCCCGCCGGTCGCTTTTTCTATAAAAACGCCTTCCGCCTTTTTTTCAATTTGATCCACAGGTACGAGCGTTTTATCCCCGCGCTGGTAGGCGAATGAGACAATCATCCCCTGATTTACAAGCCGTTGAAAAGGCTCGACAGTATTCACGAGGCCGAAGTCATAAAGCACTTTGTGCCAGAACCTGCTGTAAAGGAGATGAAGAACCGCGTGCTCTACTCCGCCGACATAAAGATCCACCGGCGCCCAGTAATCGATCTTTTCTCTTGCGGCAAACGCTTTGTCATTATGCGGATCAAGGTAGCGCAGATAATACCAGCAGGAACCTGCCCACTGAGGCATTGTATTGGTTTCGCGTTTCGCCGCGCCTCCGCATTTCGGGCAGGTTGTGTTTACCCACTCCGGGATTGCGGCAAGCGGAGACTCGCCTGTTCCTGTAGGCGCGTAAGATTTTACATCAGGCAGCATGAGAGGAAGATCNTTTTCCGNAAGAGGAACGATGCCGCAAGTATCGCAATGAACAACAGGGATCGGCTCGCCCCAATAACGCTGCCGCGAAAAAATCCAGTCGCGCAATTTNTAATTAACNGCTTTTTTNCCAAGACCGCGTTCCTCAAGCCATTTNGTTATTTTGATCTTCGCCTCCGGCGTGGGAAGGCCTGTGATAAAACCTGAGTTGACGGAGTATCCGTCAGCGGTAGTACATTCCGGCATTTCTACCAAATAATTTTTACCATTTACCGGTTTTTCATCGGCAACAACCATAATGATTGGCAGATTGAACGTTTTAGCGAATTCCCAGTCGCGATCATCGTGAGCCGGAACCGCCATGATGGCGCCTGTGCCGTAGGAGATTAATACATAGTCGGCAATCCAGATGGGAATTTTTTGATCGTTGACAGGATTGATCGCGTAAGCGCCGCTGAAGACGCCGGTTTTGTCCTTGGCGAGATCGGTACGTTCAAGATCGCTTTTCCGCGCGGCTTCTTCTATATACTTTGTTACCGCTTGTTTTTGATCGGCAGTTGTCAATTTTTCGACAAGCGGATGTTCGGGAGAGAGAACCATGTATGTCGCGCCGAAAAGAGTATCGGGGCGCGTGGTGTAAATTTCCAATGTCTCGCTGTGTCCGTCAATTTTAAAAATTACATTCGCGCCTTCGCTGCGCCCGATCCAGTTTCGCTGCATCATCTTTACGGGTTCCGGCCAGTCAAGACCTTCCAGATCGTTAAGAAGGCGTTCGGCGTATTCGGTAATTTTTAATATCCACTGGCGGATGCGCTTGCGGACAACTCTTGTTTTGCAGCGCTCGCAAAGCCCGTCTACAACTTCTTCGTTGGCGAGGCCGGTCTTACAGGACGGGCACCAGTTGATCGGGCTTTCCGCTTCGTAGCAAAGACCTTTCTCAAAAAGTTTTAAAAATATCCACTGCGTCCATTTATAATACTGCGCGTCGGATGTCGCGGCTTCCCTGTCCCAGTCGTAAGAGAAACCAAGCGCTTTGATTTGTTTTCTGAAATGATCGATATTTTCCGAAGTGGTTTTAGCGGGATGAACGCCCATTTTAATCGCGTAATTCTCGGCAGGCAGACCAAAGGAATCAAAGCCCATGGGATGCAGCACATTGTAACCGTTCATGCGGAGATAACGGCAGTAGATGTCGGTCGCGGTGTAGCCTTCGGGGTGGCCGACGTGAAGACCCTGCGCGGAAGGATAGGGGAACATGTCAAGCACATAACGGCGCTTGTCTTTCGGGAAAGCCGGGTCTTCGGAGGCTTTAAAAGTTTTATTATCAGCCCAGTACTTTTGCCATTTCGGCTCGATTGTTTCAAAAGGATACTTCATGACAGGAAATTATAAAGAATTCCCGGAAAAATGAAAATAAGGNGGCAACGGCGCGGGTATGTGTTNAATTGATATTAAAATCATCCTTAAGNATGATAAGCGCGGTTAGAAAAGTCACATAAAATCAATTATTATACTATAATATTTTTTTTTGTACTTTAATACTTGACAAAAAGTTCGATTTGCGGCATCGTAGTAAACTCATAAAGCCTGATAATATATAAGGCTTAAAATTGAAATTGTGGCTAAAAATCACCGTGTAATTGGGAGGGGATAATATGGCTGCGACAGGCAAAAAAAAGAAGAAGATCCCGCCGATTGATCAGGAATTCCTTGAGAAGATGGAGAACGCCCTTCAAGTCCTGAAAGCCGAGATTGTAGACAATTTAATTGCCGGCAATGAGGATTTCAAGGAGATAATGGAAGGAGAAGAACCGAAAGACCTTGCCGATATCGCGTCCGACGATATGGACAGAAAAATGATCGAAGCCATCGGCACGCAGGAGTTAAAACGGCTTAAACTGATAGAATCCGCGCTGACGCGGATCAAGCAAGGCAAGTACGGTCATTGTATTAAATGCGGAAAGCGAATTCCGCAGGATCGTCTTATCGCGATCCCTTACGCGCTCATGTGCATTGAATGTAAATCCGAAGAAGAGCGCAGAAATAGATAGACGCCTGTAAAAAATTATTATTAAGATAGAAACATCCCCTTGTTAAAGTCATTGACATGGTGTTGAATGAAAAGTCTGTAAAAACATTATTAGTGTATTCACGTTTATGAAAGAAGAAAATCCGCGCCTGTTTTCGGCAGCATTTAAATATTCCATCCCCGTGCTTCTCGGATACCTTGCGATCGGCTTCGCGTTCGGACTCTTAATGTCTGATGCCGGTTATCCCTGGCGGCTGACAGTGTTAATGAGCGTTGCGATGTTTGCAGGCGCGGGGCAATATGCCTCCATCGGTCTTTTTGCCGCAGGTACAAGCCTTTGGGAAGCGGCTCTTGTACAGCTTGTAATAAACGCGCGCCATATCGCGTACGGTCTTTCAATGATCAAGCGTATGCCGTTTTCCGGTTTCCGCAAGGCGTACTGCATTTTCGGCATGACCGATGAAACATTCGCATTGCTCTCATCGCTTCCCGATGATGAAGAAGGAATGATCCATGTTCCCGGATTGAACCATCCCATTCCGGGAAGCTGCAGAAGCGGATTTATGTTTCTCGTAACGCTCCTTAATCACAGTTACTGGATATCAGGTTCGCTAATCGGCGCGGTTGCGGGTTCATTGATTCCGTATAATATTGACGGCATAGGTTTCGCGCTGACCGCTCTGTTCATCGTGCTCATGCTCGAACAGATTTTTAGAACACG
>WQRT01000022.1 GCA_009786625.1 Treponema sp. | reverse complement strand
GCTTTTTGCATTAGCGGAACCGCGAGTTCATCATTCACGATCTTTTTTCCGTCAACCTCGATCATGGGAAGCCTCATTGCGCCAAACCCAAGCGCGGACATTTTAATTCCGGTTTTGCCGAATTCTTTGTAAATCATATTGTTCTCCTTTTTGTCACATATCCAATACTACTTCATTCTCCGGTTTTAATATTGATGCCGGGATGTAATTGCCTTCCATCGCGGCGCCGTTAACTGTAAGTTTTTTACAGCCGCATTCATTTCCGGACGGGTTATTTACTTTTATGTTAAGTTTGCATCCGCGGAAAACTTTTTTTATCGTGATTGATTTCCAGCTTGATGGAACCGCGGGCGCGAGACGGATGCCGTCAATGTCAGGGCGCAATCCAAGGATGCCTTCTACGCTTCCGACCATTACTGTGCTCGCCGTTCCTGTAAGCCAATGTACATGGCTGCGTCCTTCAAACGGGCTGTCAACGCTTTCCGTGAACTGCGAATAAACATACGGTTCAAGAAGCCGCGTGTCGGCGATTGAGTTCTGCGCGGCGGGACAGCTTTCCAAGTAATATTCAACAGCGCGAGAGCCGCGTCCCAAAAGCGCTTCGGCGAGAATCAACCAGCCCTGCGATTGCAGGAAGATGCCGCCGTTTTCTTTTGTTGACGGATTGAATAAAAGAGCGAGTGCGCCGTCGAACGCGAACTTGCGGTACGAAGGAGACATAAGACGCGCGCCGTATTTTGTGTTTAACTCTTTATGAACAAGATCCATGATCGCTTTTCCGCGAGCGTCATCTGCGAAGCCGGAAATTACCGCCCAGCTCTGCGGATTAAGCCACATATTCGCTTCCGGGTCGCCGGGTTTGCCGACCACGACATCGTTTTCCGTGATGCCGCGCACAAACCTGTCCTTATCCCAGCAGCGCTCTTCTATCAATTTTCCGAAACGCGTTTTTAATTCTGTCATTCTTGTTTCTGTTGATGGATCTTTTTTGTATTTAGCGAAACGGATCATTATAACAAACGCGTAATACAACTGCAGCGCAACGAAAACCGAAACGCCGTTCGCGCCGAGGCGCAGGCAGTCGTTCCAGTCAGCATGAAGCCCGGCGGGAAGCCCGTGAATTCCCAAATGGTTCAGCGAAAACTCAATCGCTTTTATCAGGTGATTGAACAATGTGTCTTCGCCGGAATCAGCGTAGGGGATGACCTCGTCGAGTAACGCGGTGTTGCCTGTTTCCGCGATATATTTCCACACTGTCGGGAAAAGCCAAAGCGCGTCGTCGGCGCGGTAGGAGGGGTGTCCTGTTCCCTGTCTGTAAGTTTGATCTTCGGGTTTATCTTCGTGTCCCGGGTTGTGATTGTACTTTACAAGCGGAAGAGCGCCGCCGTGATTCACCTGCGCGGAGATCATAAACTTAATTTTTTCAAGCGCCATATCAGGATCAAGATGGATGATGCCTTGAATATCCTGAACAGTATCGCGGTAACCGTAGCCGTTGCGTTGTCCGCAGTAAACAAGCGATGCCGCGCGCGACCATACAAATGTGATAAAACATTGATACGCGTTCCATGTGTTGATCATATTGTTAAAATTATCATCAGGGGTTGTCACTTTTAGGTTGTCAAGTTTCGCGTGCCAGTATTTTTTTAGTTCTTCAATTTCCTTTTCGGGAAGGCTTTTATCTTCATAGCGCGTAACAAGCTCTTTTGCCTGCGTTTCACGTTTTTGCCCGAGAAGGAAAACAAACTCCGCTTCTTTTCCCAGAGCAAGCTCGAGGACAGTGTGAAGAGCGCCGCAAGGATTCAAATTGTAGTTTAACGTACCATCGAGTCTGCCGTTTTCGACTGAGACCGGGTTTCCGTAATCGCGGTAACTGCCGAGAAATTTAGCGCGGTCGCCGCAGTGACTCGCAACGGGAGCGCCAGCGAGCGCGAAGATGCGCGTCTCTACACGGCTTTCGTTCACCGCGTTTAGGCAGTTTTCGTTAATCGTCTGCAGAATGAATTTATCTTTAAAATAAGTTCTTGTAATAAACTGCGTGTATTGAAGATTTACCTGATCCTGCTCGTAAAAACTTTCGCATGTAAATTCGACAAAGCCAAAGACGGATATTTTCCGCGCCTTCAATCCTTTATTCGACACCTTTACTTTCCATACTTCATAGTCAGCGCCGTGCGGCACGTAATAGCATACTTCGGATTTTATATCTTTATACTCGGCTTCAAGGCGCGTGTAGCCTGTGCCGTGGCGGCAGATTGATTTATACTGATCAAGCGGTTTCCCGACAGGCTGCCATGAGGCTGACCAATAATCGCCGCTTGACGGTTTTCCGTCAATCTCATCGTCGCGCAGGTAGATATAACGTCCCGGCCGATCCTGTTCGTTAAAACGATAACGTATAATACGTCCAGCCGCTCCGCTTTTTACAAAACTGTAGCCGCCCGCGTTGTTTGATATGATCGCGCCGTATGCCGGAGATCCCAGATAATTCGCCCAGGGAGCAGGTGTATCGGGTTTGTTTATAACGTACTCCCGCTTTTCGGAATCAAAAAAACCGTATTGCATAATGACCTCCATATTGATTTAACCGGTCATATCATTTTATCATATAAATAATGGATTTGGAACAGGAAGAAGCTCTTTATGAATTTCTCGAAAATACAAGCGAACCGTTTACCCTTGATGAAATAACTATTTATGTTCAGGGTTCAGGGCAAAAACGCAACCGAAGGCTGTCTGTAGAAATAGGCAATTACCTTGAGGTTCGCAAAATCGCTTTTAAGATGGACAGCCGCAGGTGGGTTTCGAGAAGAGGCTGCTTTGAACAGGCTTCGTTTGTTATCACTCCTTCGCGGCTTGAGCTTTTAAACGGGATACTTATACCGGGTCACAGATGCGTTCCTTTCGCGAATCCGCTGGTGATGCCCCACCGATATATTTTTTTATGGAAGGGCGAGGCTGTCCCGTCAACTACCACCGAAGCCGCGCCTGAAGAGCTTTATCCTTACTACAGCATTTACGGAGAGGAATTCGCCCCTCAATATATCGCGAGGGATAACCCCGAGAACGAACAAGCGTTTAACGCGGACCCTTACGAAGATCCGCCTGAAGTTTCCATTCATACGCTTGATATGCGCGTCATTTACAGAGAAAGCGGTTTTGTTCCCGGTGACCGTTTTGTTGTCCGCGTGCTTGACTGGAAGGAGTGCCGTTTTGATCTGACGAAAGCCGGGAAGGATGCGTGGAACCGCGGCGATTTGGATAAATGGCAGGAAGCCGCAGATGACGGTTTTGAAGACAGCTTCGCGCTTCTGGGTCCCGGAGCGAGCACTGAAGAGCAGATCTCTTTCGCGTACTGGTTCGGCGGTAAGCGCATGAGAAACGTCCCCGCGTATTCTCTTGAGGAATTTCTTTATGAAAAAACCAACCGTGTCGAAGTAGTACCTTACGGCATAGAATCGCGCTGTTGGTTTGCCGGTAAAGAAATTCCCGACAGTAAATCAATTTTCAGTTATTCAGTTCCGCCTGACAGAACTTTTATCGAGGAACTTTTTTTCAGAAAAAATATTCCCATTTCCGAATATGTAATTCTTTCGTATATAAGGGATTCCTTTTACCGCAATGAAAAAGAAATCGATTTTGTGATAAGCCGTCTTGTTCCTCCAATCATTCTTCTTGAAGAAGCCGAGTGGGATATCATCGCTGATTATATATCCGACACGATGGATGATTTTTCTAAAAGTTACTCGCTGTTTTTAGACCGGAACGCCGGCGTTGTCCGTCAGCGTGTCGCTGAGCTTCATACCGCTGTAATTGAATTTTCCGCGAAATTGCAGAAGGGCGATGTTGAAAAAGTGTGGCTTCCGCGGCATACGTTCATCGTGTTATCCCAAATTCAAAGCCACGCCGCCGCGCTTCTTGAGGATCTCGCTTTTGACGACACTCCTTCCGAAGCCGAGATTAACGCGATGGATAATTCTCTTGACAGTCTTGTTGATACGTATAATGACATTAAAGAGCTTATCAACGCGTCGATGGATAATTACAGAAGGAGCAACCTTACATTAATTCACGGCGGTAAACAAGCGGGTCAGTTGTGGCGCATGATACAGATAAGCATCACAAGCCTTGATGTCTGGCGGCGCGCGATTATTTCGCATGACGCTTCGATGGAAGAACTTCATATGATGATACAGGTCGGCATGAACTGGAACGGCGGCCTGCGTTACCGTTTTTACTGCGAAACCCCGGACGGAGGCAAGGAGTATCTTCACAATAAAATAAAGTTAGGTGACATTGATTTCCGCGCCAAGAAGGAATTGATTTACGAATACGGCGCCAAATGGAATGTAAAAATAATGATAATGTCTTCGTATCAGCCGGCAAAGGACGAGAGCGCCCGCTTCATTGCAGGAGAAGGCACCGCCCCCCCCGAACAGATTGACGGTCCCCGCCATTATAAAAAGCTCATCAATTTTATTGAATCGGGACGCACGGAAAAACAATTTGCTCAAAACGAACTTGGAAAAAATTTTGAAACAGGTTTTTTTGATCTTGATAAATTAAACGGAAAACTGCGCGAAGAGCTTGGTAAAAATAAAAATCTATAATTTGTTTGGTCTGCAAAGTGACCGTAATCTTTTTTTACCGTATTTCTACAATTAATATAAATATAATTAAAATGTAACTCCCGCCTCCCGGTATATAATTAACCAAATTTTAACAATTCCTTCACACCTCCCTAACACACCGAAACTACGATTGACGAAGTTTTTCATAAGGAGTAAAAAATGAAAATTAAATTTGCCGTAGTGATGATAACAATTCTTGCCATTGCAGGCTGCAGCAGGGGTTCAGGATTGCCCGCGTCCGCGCCGGTTTCCGCCGCTCCCTTTACGATTGAGGTCGGCGGATCAACTTCCGTGACGCCTTTAATGGAAATGTTCGCCGAGGAATACAATAAACTCAATCCGAATATCAGGGTGAACATCAATGGAACAGGTTCCGGCGACGGGATCAATAACGCCGGCGTTACTTATCAAATCGGTATGTCAAGCCGCGAACTTACACCGGCTGAGCAGGGCAGGGGGCTTAACGCCGTTGTCATCGCTGTTGACGGCATCGCTGTTATCGTTAATAAAAACAACCCTGTGTCAAATCTGTCCATCGAACAGATCAGGGAAATTTACACAGGTGGAATTACCGATTGGAGCCAGGTCGGCGGCGCAGGCGGCAGGATAGCGGTTATCAGCCGCGAAGAAGGTTCTGGAACAAGAGGCGCTTTTGAAGAATTAGCCGGTTTCCAGGGCAGGCTTCTTGCCGGAGCTAACGAGTCGACAAGCACAGGCGCGATCAAAGCGGGTATCTCGCAGAATCCCAACGCTGTCGGATATATCTCGCTTGGTTCTGTTGACGATTCCATTAAAGCGGTCTCCGTAGGTTCAGCGGCTCCTTCTACCGCGAATGTGACCAGCGGCGCTTACAAAATCGCGCGTCCGTTTATAATTCTTACAGGGAATAATGTCAGAGCGGAGACATCCGCTTTCATTCAATGGATGCTCAGTTCCGCAGGACAGGCAATCGTAAGCAGAAGCTGGATTCCCGTAAATTAAACGATAAAGGTTTATATACCAAGTATTTCATTTAACGTATGAATAGAAATATAATAGATGTTTTTTTTAAGAATTTGATCGGCATTACGGCTCTCTTTTCCGTTCTGGCATTGGGAGCTATTTTGCTTTTTGTCTTCGCGCAGGGAGCGATGCCTTTTTTTACTTCCACCGCTTCCGGTATCCGTCTTGTTACTCAGCGTATTGACGAGATTACCGTAAACGGCACGGCGTATTTCGATCATAAAACATTTATTGATATTCCTGAAAACACTTCCTTTATTTCAATACGTTTTCCTTCACCTAACGGAGAAGAGGCTCTTGATATAACAATAGATAAAACGGAAAAAGATCCGCAGAGGATGTTAATATTTAATTCCAATAATGAAATTGATATCATCTACCCGGAAGCTTATGTACACACAGTGAGCTGGCCTCAAACCGCAGGGATCGCGTCTTTACAAAAAAGAATTCATGTTATTACGCCGGAGCCGCCGTATAGTTTAAAAGAATTTATCAGCGGGCTTGAATGGCGGCCAAGCAGGGATAAAATTTTCGGCATCTTCCCGATGATCGCGGGGACATTGCTTGCGGCTTTCGGCGCGGTTCTCCTCGGCGTGCCAATCGCTCTGTTATGCGCACTTTTCATGGCGGAATTTTTAAAACCAAAACCGGCTTCGGTTGTGCGCGCCGGTGTTGAGCTTCTGGCGGGGATTCCCTCCGTTGTGTACGGGTTTTTCGGACTCATGGTAATTGTTCCGTTTATCAGAACAACGTTTGATCTGCCGTCAGGAAACACTTTGCTTTCCGCGGTTATTGTTCTTGCTCTGATGATTCTCCCGACTGTGATAACAATAGCGGAAACATCTCTGAGAGCGGTTCCTCTTTCTGTACGTGAGGCGAGTCTTTCGCTCGGAGCGAGTAAAATGCAAACCGCGTGGAAGGTTGTTCTGCCGCATGCGAACTCAGGCGTTATGGCGGGAGTTATTCTCGGTATTTCGCGCGCGGTGGGTGAAACAATGGCTGTCATTCTTGTCGCGGGCAATTCTCCGCAGTTAACTATTAATCCGCTTGCGAGCGTCAGGACTCTTACTTCCACAATCGCGATGGAAATGGGTTACGCGTCGGGCAGGCACAGCGAGATGCTTTTTTCCATCGGCGTTACGTTATTTGCAATTATACTGATATTGAATAGTTTTATTTTATGGTACCGCGGAAGAATGGAGATGGAGCTATGATCGCGAAACGTAAAATCATTGATAATTTATTATACGCTGTTATGGCGGCCGCCTCTTTTTGCGTTATTGCCGCTTTATTATTTGTATTGTTTTACATTTTTAAATCGCAGGCGGGTTTTTTAAACTGGAGATTTCTTGTTGACGGGCACACAGGAATATTGCCGATGATTATTACTACTCTTTACGTTGTACTGGTTTCAATCGCCGTTGCTTTGCCTGTCGGGCTTGCCGCCGCCATTTTTCTCAATGAATATTCCGGGAACTCTTCGTTCATTAGAATTCTGCGCCTCGCCATTGAAACTCTGGCGGGGATTCCTTCGATCATCTACGGGCTGTTCGGGCTTCTTGTTTTCTGCCGCCTTCTCGGTTTCGGGCAGTCAATAATCGCAGGTTCACTTACCTTAAGCATTATGATCCTGCCTGTAATAATCAGAACTACGGAAGAATCGTTAAAGTCAATACCGGATTCTTTCCGCGAAGGTTCTCTCGCGTTAGGTGCAACAAAGTTTCAGACAACAATTTTTGTCGTTCTTCCTTCGGCTCTTCCGGGTATTTTAACATCTGTGATTCTCGCAATTGGACGCGTTGTCGGCGAGTCTGCGCCTGTGCTGCTCACAGTAGGGCTTTCAAGGAATTTACCGCTGTCAATTTTTGAATCGGGGCGGACTCTTACGATACACCTTTATTACCTAACAAACGAAGCTGTGCGCCCCGAGGATTTCGGCATCGCGTTCGCGACAGCGTGCGTGCTAGTAATTCTTGTAGTGATAATTAATACCGCGGCAAAAATTTTAACATATAACTTCAGAAAAAAACTTGGTGATATATCATGAGTTTGGTTTTATCCGCGGTAAATAAAGGAAAACATTATGGATAATAATAAAATAGATGTAAGAAATCTTGACCTGTACTACGGGGATTTTCAAGCGTTAAAGAAAATCAACTTTACAATACAAAGGGGCGATGTCGCGGCTCTTATCGGTCCTTCGGGCTGCGGAAAATCAACATTTATTCGCATACTAAACCGCATGAATGATCTTATCCCGTCATGCCGCATAACGGGCGAAGTCCTCCTTGACGGTAAAGACATTTACGGAACGATGGATGTAACGGAACTGCGTACAAGAGTGGGAATGGTTTTTCAAAAACCAAACCCGTTTAACATGACGATATTTGACAATACCGCGTACGGCAGACGGATGCAGGGTATTCGCGACAAGCACGTACTTGCGGATATCGTGGAAGCGTCGCTTAAAAAAGCCGCGCTTTGGGATGAGGTAAAAGACAGATTAAAAAAACCGGCGCAGTCGCTTTCCGGCGGACAGCAGCAGAGGCTTTGCATCGCGCGAAGTATTGCGATGGAACCTGAGATCATCCTTATGGACGAGCCTACCAGCGCTCTTGATCCAATCGCTACAGGCCGCATCGAAGAACTTATCGTGGAACTAAAAAAAGAATACAGTATAATACTGGTAACTCACGCGATGCATCAGGCATCCAGAGTCAGCAACAGAACCGCTTTTTTTCTTTTGGGTGAAATAATAGAGTATAATGATACAAGGGAAATTTTTACGCACCCNGGAGATAAAAGNACAGAAGATTATATTTCCGGAAGATTTGGTTAAGGGGGGTTNTTATATGCAGACAAGAAAATTTTTTTCGGAAGAGTTAAGCAGGTTAAGGCAGGATATTTTACTTATGTCCGCGAGAGTGGAGGAGAACCTCAGCAAGGCGCTGACGGCGCTTCGTACGCGTAACGCGGAACTTGCGAAGGAAGTACGCGCNGATGACGCGGAAGTGGACGCTTTGCANATACGTATAGAAGATGACGCGGCGATAATNATCGCGACGCAGCAGCCTGTCGCGCGTGATCTGAGGGAAATGGTNACAATTTTTAAACTAACAGCGAATATTGAACGTGCCGGAGATTACGCGGTACATCTTGCGAAAGCGGCGAAAAAACTCGCCAAGTCAGATTCGTCTTTCAGGGCGCAGGAGCATCTTGAAGTAATGGCAGAAACAGGGCAGAAAATGATCCGCGCGGCGATATCCGCTTTTATGTCGCAGGACGCTCAAGCCGCGCGTGATGCGGCCGCGTTAGATATAATTATTGACGAAGAGCACAAGGCGTTAACAGAAAATATTTTAAAAATGATGAAAAAAAATCCTGACATGGTAAAAAACGCGCTTCAGATGCTTAATACTTCAAACCAGCTTGAACGGCTTGGTGATCACATAACAAATATCTGCGAAGCCGTCATTTATATGATCGAAGGCAAGCATGAGGAATTGAATGAATAAAGCATTTATTCTGATAATTGAGGATGATCTTCAAATCCAGGAATTGTTATCTCATTCAATGTCGAAGGAAGGCTGGAATCTCACGCAGGTAAAAACCGGAGAAGAAGGACTTAAAATATTAAAAACAAAAGCAGCTGATTGTATTCTGCTTGATATAATGCTGCCCGGTATGGACGGCTTGAAAATTTTAAAAAAAATCAAAGAAATTGAACAGTGCCGGAATGTCCCTGTAATCATGACGACGGCAAAGGGAGAAGAGGCCGACATCATCACAGGACTTGAACTCGGCGCGGATGACTATGTCGTAAAACCCTACAGCCCGAAAGTTCTCATCGCCCGCGTCCGCGCGGCTTTAAGGAGGCAGGAGGAAAGCGGCTCAAACGCTTCTGTCACTTCATGGCGGCAGGGCGGGATCAAGCTTGACGCCGCGCGTCATACCGTGCATCTCGGCGAAACGCAGCTCGACCTTTTCGCGACGGAGTTCGCCCTGCTTAAACATTTCATTTCTAATCCGGAAATTGTTTTTTCGCGTAACCAGATAATCGCGGCGATACATGGACATGATTATCCCGTTACGGATCGATCCGTCGATGTGCAGATACTGGGTCTTCGGAAAAAGCTCGGTAAAGCCGGAGACATGATCGAAACAATCCGGGGAATCGGCTACAGATTTAAAGTTGATGATTCATAATTAATCGCTTATATTTAAATTAGGCGCGTATGTTTGGCTGCAATTTCTTAAAAAACTCATATACAACAAGGATTAAATTATGACAATTTTTAAAAACAGTTTAATTACTCTGGGGTTAGCCGTTTTAGGGTTCTCCGCTGTCTTTGTAATATCTGTTCTTGTGTTTATGAATTCCCTTTACTACGAAATAAATATTACAAGTCTTAGAGATACCGCGAGAGCTTTGATGACGGCAATCGGGAATGATCGCGTAAAAGAGCTGTTTTTGGCTCACGATGATAATAACCCGGCCGAAATTATTTTCCCGCTGAATATAACCGACGCTTACAGGCTAACATTGATCGCTCCTTCGGGCTTTGTGCTGTGGGATTCGTATGTAACGGAACGGCTTGTTAATCATATTGACCGCGAGGAAGTAGCCGCCGCGCTTGAGGGCAGGGAAGGAAGTTCTCGCCGCGATTCCATCACTACGGGAATGAGGCGCATTTATTACGCGATTCCTGTTTTTGGAAATAACGGTAATGTAACCGGCGTTTTCAGGCTTTCGTTTTCCATTCCAGAGTTTGTAAGACGCGTATCCTCGATCATCATTCCCTTTATAATTTTTATCTGCCTTTTTATCGCCGCCGCGTTCTGGGCGATCGTCATGTATTCCAGGTCTCTATCGTCATCGCTCGGGCGGCTTGTAAGCATCGCGCAGGCAAGCGCGAATGTTGTATCAGACCCGGAAGCAATCGATCACGTCGCGCCTGAGTTCAGAAGTCTTGAAAGAGCGTTACGCGCAATGACGGTAGAATTGAATCTTCGTTTTGAACAGGCAAAAGCCGAAGGCAGCCGCTTTGCCGCGATACTTGACGGAATGTCAGACGCGGTATTCGCGATGGATAACGCGCTCAGGCTGCACCTTGTAAATCCAAAAGCGAGAGCGCTCTTCAATCTTGAAGACAGTGATATAAATTCCATGACCCTGCTTGAAGCGACTCATTCAACCGAGCTTGTTGAGACGGCGAGAAAAGCGATAACCGCCAGCTCGCCCCTGGAAACCGAGCTTGTTTTTTACTCCGGCCCCGGCGGCTCCAAACACGAACAGCAGTTTCAAGTTTACGCATCCACTCTTGAAAACGGGGGGGTTATTCTTGTTTTGAAGGAGGTTACGCAGCTTGTAAGACTTGAGAGAATACGAAAAGATTTTGTTTCAAACGTATCGCACGAGCTTCGTACGCCGATTCAGCTTATCAAGGGTTTTTCTGAAACTCTGCATGACACCGTTTATTCGGATCGTGAAAACACCGCGCAGATAATTCATTTTATCGAAATTATCCGCAAGAACGCGGGCAATATGGAAAACCTTGTCAGCGATTTATTAAACCTTGCAAACCTTGAGAATGCCGGGCTTGGCTCTTACGACATGAAGGAGCAGAATGTTTCTTTCATTATCGAAGAAGCTGTTTCTTCGATGGAGCTGCAAGCAAAAGTAAAACAGATCGAAATTGTCGCCGAATATCCCGAAGGTCTAACCGCAGTGCTTTACAGTCCTTTTATTGTTCAGGGTTTAATTAATTTGATTGATAACAGCATTAAATATTCGCCGCCAAATTCAAAAATATGGGTCAGCGCCGCTAAATCCGATGAAGATATTGTCTTTCAAGTACGTGACACAGGAATCGGAATACCTCCCGAGCATCTGGAAAGAATTTTTGAAAGGTTTTACCGCGTGGACCGCGCGAGAAGCCGCGAAGCCGGAGGAACCGGGCTTGGGCTATCCATCGTCCGGCACATCGCCCTGCTTCATAAGGGGACAACCGAAGTGGAAAGCCGCGCCGGCGAAGGTTCAGTGTTCAGGATCAGGATTCCGCAATCCGCGGTTTCACAGCCTGCGGCCAATCAATCTTAGTTGATCAACCGCAGATTAGATTGCCGCGGATCCGGGTTTTAAAAATTTTAATAATCGCCGGAGTCGACAATTTCGAGTAACTCTACCGTGAAGATCAATGTTGAATACGGCGGGATAATCGATTGAATGCCTTCAGTACCGTAGGCAAGATTGGAAGGTATGAACAGGCGGTAGTTGCTTCCCGGACTCATCAGCATCAAGCCTTCCGTCCAGCCGCGGATAACCAGTTCCAGCGGAATAAATGCGCCTTCTTCTTCGGTGGATCTGTCAAATAAACGACCGTCGATAAAAGTACCGGTATAATGAACTCTGACAACGGAATCGCCTGACGGTTTGGGGCCTTCTGCATTCTCAATTATTTCATATTGAAGCCCGCTTTCCGTTACGATTACTCCCGGGCGCTGTGCGTTACTCGCAAGAAATTCTTCTTCAAGCTGGCGGTTGTTCTCTGATACTCTTTCCATTGCTTCATGCAGAGCGGTCTCGACAATTTCCATCGCTTCCTGCTCGGTAAACTGCGGCTCCACGTTTTCTTCGATCATCGCCCTCACACCCTGCGCGAACGCGTTATAATCAAACTCGACGGGCGCGCTTCTTAAATTTGAACCGATAACCATGCCGAACGCGTAGCTTACGCGCTGTTTTTCCTCTGACGTTCTGTAATCTTCCTGAATGGCTCTGGCATGCAGCACCAGCGCTGAAAGAAACAGACATGCAAAAATAACCGTTTTTTTCATTTTCACTCCTTACTCTTTTATATCGCTTTATTCATCTAATCCGGGTGTTATGCCGATAAGATCGACAATAAAAATTAATGTTGAATACGCGGGTATGGGGCCGTTGGCCGCTTCGCCGTACCCTTGTTCAGACGGGATGAAAAACCTGTATTTACTGCCGACGCTCATCAATTGTAAACCTTCCGCCCATCCCGGTATAACATCGCTGAGTCCCAGAGTCAAAGGTTCTCCGTATTCATACGAATTGTCAACTATTCTCCCGTCGGTTAATCTTAATTCGTAATGTACCTGCACCATGTCCGAGGGAGACGGTTTTGGTCCTTCAGCCGGAATCATTATTTCATATTGAAGGCCGCTTGGAGTCATCTGCACATTTGGTTTACGGGCGTTTTCCGCAAGGAATGTAATTTCTCTCTGCCTTGCTTCCGCGTTTTGTTCGCGTGTCAGCTCATTAAAATTCGATTCAATTATCTGCCTGGCTTCTTCAATATCAAACCGGGTTTTTCTTTCATGTATCGCGTCTCTCATTCCGCGCAGGAATTCATCCAAATCCGGAATAATATTATCGGCAAGCATGCTGTCTCTTAATCCCGCGCCAATGTTCATGCCAAGAGCGTATGACGCGTCTTTACTGAAAGTCTGTCCTCTCTGAAAAGATCCCCCCGTGAGGGAATTCTGGCCGCTGTTTCCTCCGCAGCCTGAGATCACCAAGACTGATATCAAAGCGATCATTATTAATAATAAATTCTTATTCATTAGGCAAGCATATACTTTTTTTTTACCTGTGAATAGCCTGAAAATGGTTTAATTTTAATGTTTGTTCATTTTTTTTAAAATTTGACCTTTATTATCTGCAAATATATTTTATTTATTAAAATGAAAATATCGCTTTCTTTATTTATGTATTTATGTTATATTTTAGTTAAGGGCTTATACTGCTAACGCATAGGAGGCAATCAAAATGGATAACAATACAAGAAAAATTTTATTGGTAGATGANAGTGAAGTACATTTGGTGATTGCCGAAAATATGCTGAGAGGAAAATACGAGACATTCACCGCTAAATCGGGAAGGGAAGCTCTCACCCTTTTGTCGAAAGGTCTTATACCNAACCTGATTTTACTTGATATTTTAATGCCGGAGATGGACGGCTGGGAAGCCTATAATAAAATTAANGGGATCAGCCTCCTTCAGAATGTCCCGATAGCCTTTCTAACGTCTNTGGACGGAGAGAGGGAAAAACAATACGCGACCAGAATAGGGGCAGCNGACCTCATTTCCAAGCCGTTCGAAGCTCAGGATCTGATCAACAGAATCGAAAAAATGCTGGAAAAACAACAAGCATAACTTTTTTCTAGCCAATTTCCGCCAATCCATGTTATAATCCTCCTATAAACCACCCATAAAAAAGCAGAGGGAGAAAATGTCAAAAGAAAACACTGTCATGATCGATGGTAATAACGCTGCGGCGCATGTTGCCCACGCTCTAAGCGAAGTAATCGCGATTTATCCGATTACCCCTTCAAGCCCGATGGGGGAACTCTCCGATGAGTTTTCCGCCCAGGGNCGTAAAAACATCTGGGGAACCATCCCCGTTGTCGCAGAATTGCAGTCTGAAGCCGGCGCCGCCGGGGCTGTGCACGGCGCNCTTACTACAGGCGCCTTGTCCACCACGTTTACCGCTTCCCAGGGCTTGCTTCTGATGATTCCGAATATGTATAAAATCGCCGGGGAACTTACCTCCACGGTGTTCCACATTTCCGCGCGCGCGCTTGCCACATCGAGCCTTTCGATTTTCGGAGATCATCAGGATGTAATGGCTTGCCGCCAAACAGGCTGGGCAATGCTTGCCTCCAACAATGTGCAGGAAGTAATGGATCTTGCGCTTATCGCGCATGCTTCGACCTTACGCGCCCGCGTTCCGTTCCTGCACTTCTTCGACGGTTTCCGCACCAGCCATGAACTTCAGAAAGTAAGCGAAATCACCTACGACGAGATGCACCAGATGATTGATGATGATCTTGTCGCGCAGCACAGAAAACGCGGCCTTACGCCGGAAAATCCGCACATCCGCGGAACCGCGCAGAATCCTGATACCTATTTCCAGGGACGTGAAGGCGTAAACAAGTATTATGAAAAAGTCGCCGGTATTGTTCAGGCGGAAATGGATAAGTTCGCGAAAGTAGTCGGACGCTCGTATCACATTTTTGATTACTACGGCGCAAAAGACGCGGAGAAGGTTATCATCATTATGGGTTCGGGTGCTGATACCGTTGAAGAAACAATCGATTACCTGAACAGCAAAGGTGAGAAGACCGGTATGGTCAATGTGCGCCTCTTCCGTCCGTTCGACGCGAAACTGTTTGTAAAAGCGTTACCCGCAACTGTTAAGTCAATCGCGGTATTGGATCGTACAAAAGAACCCGGTTCATTGGGCGAGCCGTTATACGAAGATGTCCGCACAGCGATAGCGGAAATGCAGGCATCAGGCGATTTCAACGCCAATCCGCTTATAATCGGCGGACGCTACGGTCTTGGTTCAAAAGAATTTACGCCGGGTATGGCGAAAGCGGTATTCGATAATCTTTCCGGCAAAAAAACCGCAAATTTTATCGTCGGTATAAATGATGATGTTCTCGGAAAGAGCCTTGATTATGACAAGGACTTCTTCCTCGCCGAAGAGGGCATCAACGAAGCGTTGTTCTACGGTCTCGGCGCGGACGGCACAGTCGGCGCGAACAAGAACTCGATCAAAATAATCGGAGAAGCGAAACCTGATCTTAACTGCCAGGCGTACTTCTCTTACGATTCAAAAAAATCAGGCGGCTTTACGGTTTCGCATCTGCGCTTCGGTAAAAATAAAATCCGCCGTCCGTATCTTATCAATTCGGCGGACTTCCTCGCTTGTCATAAATTCTCCTACATGGAAATGTATGACATGCTCTCCAGCGTAAAACCGGGCGGAACATTTCTTCTTAACAGCCCCTACAAAGCGGCCGATGTGTGGAAAGAACTTCCTGTCGAAGTCCAGAAAAAAATCATCGATAAAAAATTAAAGTTCTACGTTATCGACGGCGCGGAAATCGCGCGTTCAACCGGAATGGGCAACCGCATCAACACGGTTATGCAGGCGGCTTATTTCAAAATCTCAGGGATCATTCCCGAAGCCGAAGCAGTTAAGCTCATGAAGGAACACATTCAACATTCATACGGCAAGAAAGGCGCGGATGTTGTAGAGAAGAACTACAAAACGGTAGACGCGGCGTTAGGCGCTGTAGAAGAAGTGAAATATTCAGCGGTCGAAGGCAGCAAGCGCATGAAAGAGCCGTTTGCCGGCGCGAAGGATCCGTGGATCAAGGAAGTATTGGGAGGCGTTTCTTTCCAGAACGGCGACAATCTGCCTGTCAGCAAATTGCCGGAAGACGGAACATTCCCGACAGCGACAAGCCAGTACGAAAAACGCTCGGTCGCCGAGCGCGTTCCGATTTGGAATCCCGATGTCTGCACCCAGTGCGGTATTTGCTCTGTTGTGTGCCCGCATGCTTGTATCCGCATGAAAAACCTCAACGCCGATCAGGTTTCTAAAGCGCCCAAGGGTTTCAAAACCGCCGAAATTAGACCTAAAGCTGTTGACGGACAGAAAACCGCGCTGGTTATCTCGTGTCAGGACTGTTATGAATGCGGCGCTTGTTTTACAGCATGCCCGATGTGTAAATCCGACGGAAGCGCGCAGGCTCTTACTTATAAAGCGTACTCGAATGATCCTGCTTTCCATGAAGAGCAGGTCGCGGTATGGGATTACTTCCTGAGTCTGCCTGAAACACCGGCGGCCGGAGAGCTTAGTAACCCGAAAGCCCTTGCCTACAAACGCCCGTTGTTTGAGTTCTCAGGCGCATGCGGCGGCTGCGGCGAGACACCTTATATCAAACTGATGTCGCAGCTTTTCGGCGACAGAGCGTTAATCGCAAACGCTACAGGCTGTTCGTCAATCTACGGCGGAAACCTGCCTACAACTCCTTATTGCAAAACCGCTGAAGGACGCGGCCCCGCATGGTCAAACAGCCTCTTTGAGGACACCGCGGAGTTTGCGCTTGGTTTCAGATTGACAAGCGACAAGCTCGCAGTTCACGCCCGCGAAATGGGAGAGAAGGCGAAGAGCGAAGGCATCGCCACTGCGATCATTGACAAGCTGCTTGCCAACAAACAGGAAGACGACGCGGCGATCAATGAACAGCGTAAAAATGTTGACGAATTAAAAGCCGCTCTCAAGAACGATTCAAAACCCACAGCAAAAATGCTGTTGTCTCTTGCCGATAACTTTATCAAAAGGTCTGTGTGGGGCTTCGGCGGCGACGGCTGGGCGTACGACATCGGCTTCGGCGGACTCGATCACGTTCTCGCCTCCGGGAAAAACGTCAACCTGCTTTGTATGGACACAGAAGTATATTCCAACACAGGCGGACAGATGTCCAAAGCGACTCCTGTCGGCGCGATAGCGAAGTTCGCCGCCGCGGGAAAGGAAATTACCAAGAAAGACCTCGGCGCGATCGCGATGAGCTACGGTTATGTTTATGTGGCGAAAGTTTCGTTAGGCGCAAATATGGCTCAGGTTATAAAAGCGTTCCGCGAAGCGGAATCCTACGACGGCCCGTCGATCATCATCGCCTACTCGCATTGTATCAACCACGGCATCGACATGAGCAAGGGACTGGAGCAGGGCAAGGCGGCCGTAACAAGCGGCTTGTGGCCCCTGTACCGCTACGATCCAAGATTGAAGGATCAGAGCAAGAATCCCTTCCAGCTTGACTCCAAAGAACCAACAACAGCGATCGAAGACTTCATGTATAAAGAAGTACGCTTCAAGAGCCTCAAAGCAGCCGATCCCGCGCGCGCCGACACACTGTTGGCAATCGCGAAGAAACATGCCGAACGTGTTTACAAAGAGTACAAGTATCTTGCGGATAGACCTTTCTAAGAAGAGGTTAGGATTTAGGGGATAGGGGTTAGGGATTAGATCCCTAACCCCTAAGTCTCAATGATTGACGTTGAGGCTTTTTTATATCATAATTGTGTATGCGGAGGAAGAAGCTTGGCAAATCGGTAAAAAAAAAGACCGATAAAATTGCTGTTATGCGAGGCTGCCTGACTGTCCTTGCTGAGTTATGCGGCATTGCCGGGTTTCTCAGTGCGTTGTATATTTTTATAAAGGAGTACCTATGAATACGATGTTATTGGTAGCATTTGGGCTTGTTGCTGTCGGCGCTGTTATCCGTCTGGTACTATTTCTGACATCCCCTAAAGACCATGCTTAATTGAAATCACAATAATACCGAAAGCTTTTTTTTACCAACTTTTCCACGGCACTCTGATATAAATGAATATACCGCTCATGGTATTATTAAGAAACTTTCGAAATAAAAAAACATAATCCATGCGTTTAATTCATGGGTGTTTTAGGCTGTTTATTTGTTTAATTAATGATACAATGTTAGGCTAGTTTGTAATTGGAGAGGCATTGTGGCGGATTCGCGCGGAAAAAAATGGGATTTTTTGAAAAATTATTCACAGGTTCTGCTTGTTATAGCGACATTTTCCTTGATGGTGCTTTCCAGTTATCTGTTTGTCAGCTCAAGGGAACGCAGCCATTTGCGGAAAAACGCCGAAGATGTATTTGTAAGAACCGAGTCTAATATAAAAGCCGATATGATGGAATCAGAAGCGCTTCTTGGAAGCATATCCGAGACGATACGCGACATGATCATACAGGGAAAGAACGCCGAAGAAATATACCGCTACATTTTACATATCAACGATTATCTGCGCCTGAAAACCAATCACAGCCTGATCGCCGCTTTTGGTTTCTACGGCGTGTTTCATGTTTTTGACAATTTATTTCTAAGAGGCGTTGACGGCTGGCAGCCGCCGCATGATTTTAACCCGGAAAACCGTCCGTGGTATTACAAAGCAGTTCAAGCGGGCGGCGGCACCGGTGTTACTCATCCTTATAAAGACGCGTATTCGGACGAAATAATAATTACGTTTTCCAGAACAATTTATGACGGTGAAAGCCGCCCGCTTGGAATTATCGGTCTTGATATTACATTGAACAGAATCAAGGGGTATGTTCTTAACGCGAGGTTTATTGAAGCCGGGTACGGATTTATGTTGAGTGAAGATCTTGATGTTATTGCGTATCCCGACCCTTCATACATCGGTAAAAAGATTCCCCTTAATGTTTTAAATATTCCCGCTCTGTCGGACAATTCTCTGGAAAGAGGCGTTCTTGTTGAAGGCACAACAAAAGATTACAGGGGAATCAGTTCAATTGTTTTTGTGAAAAAATTGTTTAACGGCTGGAACATGGGTATTATAACGCCGAGTCATATTTATTTCAGCAGCACAAGAAATCTCGCGATAATTCTTTCGGCGCTTGGTACAATTTTCGCGGCGCTTCTTATCTCATTTTTAATGCGGATATCAAAAGAGAAAAATACATCCGAGGATCGGATGCAGAAAATGTTTAACGCTACTCCTCTTGGCATGACGTTCTGGGACAGGAAATTCAATGTTATAGACTGTAATGATAATATTGTTAATATGTTCGGGTTGTCCGGTAAACAGGAATTCCGTGAAAGATTTTTCGATCTGTCGCCGGAATTTCAAAGCGACGGCGTTTCGGCAAGAGAAAGAATGACAGGATATTTTGACAGAGCCATGGAAAGCGGCAGCCTTCGTTTTGAGTGGATGCACCAGAAACTGAGCGGAGAACCTGTGCCGTGCGAAGTAATGTTGATCCGCGATCGATTCGATGATGATTTTATTCTGATGGGATATTTTCGAGACCTGCGCGAAATTAAAAGCATGATGAAAGAGGTTGTATCGCGCGCTCGTCTATTGGACACTGTTACTACAGCGGCGACCATCCTGCTTGCCGGAAATGAATACGCTTCCTTTGAAACATCTTTATTAAAAAGTTTTGATATATTAGGGCACTGCCTGGATGTTGACCGCGTTCAGATTTGGCGTAATGAAGTTAATGAAAATGATCTTTACTTTGTGCTGCGCTACGAATGGCTCAGCGATTTCGGCAAAGGCTGCACTCAGATACCGTACGGACTTCAATTTCCGTACAGCATGAAGCCGAACTGGGAAAATCTTTTTTTACGGGGCGAGAATATAAACGCTCCCTTGTATGAACTGTCGCAGGACGATCAGGATTTTCTTGGGTACTATGATATTAAATCGATTGTGATTATCCCGATGTTTCTTGACGGCGATTTCTGGGGGTTCTTCAGCCTCAGCGATTGCCGCCGCGAACGCACTTTTTCGCAGGAAGAGGTCAGCATCCTGTCATCCGCTGGTCTTATGATGAGTACCGCTGTTAACCGCAACAACCAGATTATGAAGATGCGCGAAGCGGAAGAACGTACTCAGATAATGATCGACTCGGCTCCGATTTGCGCCTTCTTCTGGGATAAAAACATGAGAGTTATCGACTGCAACGAAGAAGCGGTTAAAATGTTTGATTTAATCGATAAGCAGGAATTTATCGATAAATTTTCACAGCTTTCGCCTGCGTATCAGCCTGATGGAATCTTATCAACAGTGAAAGGCGGCTTACTCGTCAGAAAGGCGTTAAAGGACGGCTACTCGCGTTTTGAGTGGCTGCATCAGAAACTGAACGGCGAATTGATCCCCGCGGAAATTACTTGCGTGCGCGTTAAACACAGGGATGATTTTACCGTTACGGAATATATCCGCGATCTGCGCGAGCAGAAGGCAATGATCGCCGAAATGCGCAAAGCTGAAATTGCGGAAGAAAGCAGCAAGGCGAAGAGCGAGTTCCTCGCAAGGATGAGCCACGAAATCCGCACACCCATGAATGCCATACTCGGCATAACCGAAATTCAGCTTCAGGATAATGAACTTCCGCAGACCACAAAGGATGCTCTTGAAAGAATTTATAATTCCGGCGATCTTCTGCTTGGAATTATTAATGATATTCTCGATCTTTCCAAAATAGAATCCGGCAAACTTGAAATTGTTCCCGCGCAGTACGATATCGCGAGTCTTGTTCACGATACTGTTCAGCTTAACATTATGCGCTACGAGAGCAAGCCAATTGTTTTCAAACTGCGTATGGACGAAAATACTCCCATAATACTTGTAGGCGACGAGCTTCGCATAAAACAAATATTAAACAATTTACTGACCAATGCTTTTAAATATACCGACGAAGGCACTGTAAACCTTGATGTCTCCGCAGAAAATGATATTGGAAATTCCAGCACGCTGCTTATTTTCCGCGTAAGCGATACGGGGCAGGGGATGAGCTCCGAACAGCTTAGCAAACTTGGCAGCGAGTATTCCCGTTTTAACATGGAGGCGAACCGCAAGACCGAAGGTACAGGACTTGGGATGAGCATTACGCGCAACTTGATCCGGCTTATGAANGGAGATATTGAAATTGAAAGTACGCCGGGAGTAGGGTCTGTGTTTACTGTGCGGCTTCCGCAGAAATATATTGATAACCAGTCAATCGGAAAAGATATGGCGGAAAACCTGATGCAGCTTAACCACGCAAGCGCGGTAAAAATTAGGAATGTGCAGGTTAAAAAAGAGTACATGCCTTACGGCAGCGTTCTTGTCGTTGACGATGTGGAAACGAATCTATATGTCGCAAAAGGACTTTTAGCGCCTTACGGCTTGTCAATTGATATCGCGTTAAGCGGTTTTGAAGCGATAGAAAAAATAAAAGACGGCAATGTGTATGATATAATTTTTATGGATCATATGATGCCTGTAATGGACGGCATCGAGGCGGCAAGAGTTATCCGCGGTACAGGCTACTCAAAACCGATTGTCGCGTTGACAGCTAACGCGCTTACGGGACAGGCCGAGATGTTTATGCACAGCGGTTTTGACGATTTTATTTCCAAACCGATAGATATCCGCCGTTTAAATATTATTTTAAATAAATTAATCCGTGACAGAACGCCTCCAGAGATAATTGAAGCCGCGCGGCAGAAAAAAGTAAAGATGCAGGATGTTAACCAGCAGACGATCGCTTCCGGGCTTGCTGAATTTTTCGTGCGTGACGCGAAGAAGTCGATGAAAGTACTGGAATCGATATATTTAAACAATTGCCGCAGAGTCGATGATATGTCGATGTTTGTAATTAATGTACACGCGATGAAGAGCGCTCTTGCGAACGTCGGGGAGAATGAACTTTCCGCCGAGGCCGCCAAACTTGAACACTTAGGACGCGATAAAAATGTTACCGACATTATGTCGCTGCTTCCCATATTCATGGAAAAGTTGTTTGCTGTTATCTGCAAATATGAACCTGAGGAAGTATCCGACGAAAACGTGGAAAGCGATAATTCCCTTTTAAAAGAAAAATTGGAAGCGATAAAGATTGAATGTATTGCGTATAACAAAAAATCCGCCAAGGATCTGCTGTCTCATCTGCGGCAAAAACAATGGCCTTCCGAGACAAGAAACTGGCTTGGTATTATCGCCGAGCATCTTTTACACAGCGAGTTTGACGAAGCCGCCAGAGCGATAGAGGATTTTGTTAACCAGCTTTAAATTGCGGATGCTCTAATCAATGACAGGATATATCTTTCCATAATAATATTTTCCATAACAGCGGCAGGAGAGCGAAGCAGC